>DATNFC010000274.1:0-2252 GCA_035606545.1 Candidatus Methylomirabilota bacterium | reverse complement strand
GGCGCGCCGCCTCGGCGTCGCCGCGAACGAACGCGTCCAGCGCGTCGCGCAGCATGGCGATGGATTTTTCGGCCAGCTCCGCCAGGTCCGCGAGCGGCTTCACCGGCGCCTTGCTCGCGAGCTGCTTGGCGCAGCCGGCGATGTTCACAGCGTGATCGCCAATGCGCTCCAGGTCGGCGGAGATCTTGAGCGCCGCCGTGATCAGGCGCAGGTCGCCGGCGAGCGGCTGCTGCAGCGCCAGGAGTTGGATGCAACCCTCCTCGATGTCGATCTCCATGCGATCGATCGCGGAGTCGTCCCCGAACACCTCCTCGGCAAGCGCGGGGTCGCGGCGTGAGAGAGCCTCCAGGGCCTTGCGGATGATGGCCTCGGCGCGGCCGCTCATGAGCAGCAGGTTCTGCTTCAGGTCGGAGATCTGTTCGTCGAAATGTCGTTGCATCGGTCTTGGTTCCCGGGGCTCAGCCGAAGCGGCCCGTGATGTAGTCCTCGGTCAGCTTCTCCCTCGGGCTGGTGAACAGCCGCCGCGTATCACCCACCTCGACCAGGCGTCCCTGCATGAGGAACGCGGTGCGGTCCGAGATGCGGGCGGCCTGCTGCATGTTGTGCGTCACGACCACGATCGTATAACGACCTTTCAGCTCCAGCACGAGTTCTTCGACACGGGCCGTTGATGTGGGGTCCAACGCCGAAGCCGGCTCGTCCATGAGCAGGACTTCGGGGTCCACGGCGAGGCAGCGCGCGATGCACAGCCGCTGCTGCTGGCCACCCGAGAGCTGGAGCGCTGACTTGTCGAGCCGGTCCTTCACCTCTTCCCACAGCGCGGCGCGACGCAGGCTCGACTCGACGCGCTCCTCGAGCGCCGCGCCGCGCCTGAGCCCCAACAGGCGCAGCCCGAACGCGACGTTGTCGAACACCGACTGCGGGAACGGGTTTGGGCGCTGGAACACCATGCCGACGCGGCGCCGCAGCGACACCACGTCGGTGCTGGGTGCGTTCACGTCCTGCGTGCCCACGCGCAGCTCGCCGGAGGTGTTCACGTTCGGGATCATGTCGTTCATGCGGTTGATCGCGCGCAGGAACGTGCTCTTGCCGCAGCCCGAGGGCCCGATGATCGCGGTCACGCGGTGCTCGGGGATGTCGAACGTGATGTCGTGCAGCGCCGCGTGCGTGCCGTAGCGCAGCCCGAATCCCCGCGCCGCGAGGTGCGCGGCGGGCTCGGGCGCGGCGCTGCCGGCGCCGCCCTCGGCGGCGTACGGAGCGGGACGCGCCGGCGGTACCTCGGTGCGGATCAGCGGCGGTTCGGTCGGCGTCATCGGATCCTCTGCGTGGCCACGCGCATGAGTGCCGAGAGCACCGTCACCAGCACGAGCAGCGTCAGCGCCCCGGTCCAGGCCTGGGCGTTCCAGTCGGAATAGGGCGCGCGGGCGTAGTCGTAGATCATCACCGGCAGCGTGGCGATCGGCTGGTCCACGTGCGTCGACCAGAAGCGGTTGCCGAGTGCCGTGAACAGGAGCGGCGCGGTCTCGCCGCTCGCCCGCGCCACCGCGAGCAGCGCCGCGGTGGTGACCCCGGCGCGCGCCGCGGGCAGCACCACGCGCATCGTCGCGACCCAGCTCGGCGCGCCCAGCGCGAGGGCGGCCTGCCGGTACGAAGCCGGCACGAGGCGCACCACCTCCTCGGTGGCGCGCACGATGGTCGGGAGCATGAGCACCGCGAGCGCGACACCCCCGGCGAGTGCCGAGAAGCGACCCATCGGCACCACGATCAGGCCGAACACGGCGACGCCAACCACGATCGACGGCGCGCCGGCCAGCACGTCGGCCGTATAGCGCACCACGGTGGTGAGCCGTTCGCGTCCGTACTCGGCGAGGTAGACGCCCGCCGCCACACCCACCGGCACGGCGATCAGCGCGCCGATCCCGACCACGATCAGCGTGCCCACGATCGCGTTCGCCATGCCGCCGCCCGGCTCGCCCACCGGCTTCGGCATGTGGAGAAAGAAGTCGATCGAGAGATCGCGCAGCCCCGATTCGAGCAGGCGGACGATGAGGAGCGCGAGCGGCAGCACGACGATGGCCGTGGCCAGCACGCAGGCGCCGATCGCGACGCGGTTCCCCACCCGGCGCGTCCAGTGGACACCGGTCGGGAGCTTCTGCATCCCGGCGTCAGGCCGCTCCCGCGACATCGCGGCGCCCTCCGGTCGCGGTCATCACGATCAACCGCGCCACGGCGTTGACGATGAGCGTGACGAC
>DATNFC010000273.1:0-2073 GCA_035606545.1 Candidatus Methylomirabilota bacterium | reverse complement strand
GTCACACGGCACGCCGGGCACCGTCGGCTCGCAGTCGAACGTGCCCGCACCGAAGATCCAAGGCTGCACGGCGAAGAACAGGCCCTTGCCGGCGGGGACGGTGAGGTTCCGCTCCGCCGAGTTGCCGAACGTGCCGGCGAGGAACCAGAGCGGGCCGCTCTGGCCGACGCCTCCGAACTCGCCCGTGACGTCCAGTTGCGGGTTGGTCGGGGTCGGTTGCGCGAACACCCACTGCCAGTAGCGCTCGGCCCACTCTCCATACGTGTGACCGAACGCTGAGCCGCCGATCGGCAGCACGCCGACGTTGGGACCGCCGCCGCCATGCGGGTTGGAGTCCTTCATGGGGCCCGCGAACGACGCGGGGGCGAACGCCATGAGCGAGACGAGGACGAGAACGATGAGGAACCGAGCGTGATGCGGCTGGGACGGATGCATTGCGGGACTCCACTCATTCCGCGGGGAAGAGGGGCGACCGGGGGAATCGCGGCGAACGCGCCAGCGGCGGCGGGGGATACACGGCATCGCACGGCTGACCCAATGAAAGCTAGGCCGCGCGCGAGATACCAACAAGCGGAATCATCGAAGCGTGGTGTCACACCCGATACGGTTGCCTGTCCACGACCATGGTTCGTTCGGCGTGCAGCCTGACGGCCTCGCGGCGTCGCGCCAGGAGCGGAGCTCAACGCGCCGGGGGCTTGCGCGTGAGCGTGCGATAGCGTCGCGCCGGCCGCGCGGCGGGCGACCAGGGTTCGCCCTTCAGCGGGTCGCGCACGTCGAGGAATCGCCAGCGGCGCATGCCGGCGTCGGTCGAGAGCAACTCGCGCACGCCCCATTCGCGGAGTATCACGGCGGTCTCGAACGACGGGTCGAGCCCGCCCGGTGTCTCCGCGTCGCGCAACGCGAGCACCTCGGCGCAGGCCTCGGCGTGGCGCTCGGTCGGACCCAGGAAGCGCAGCACCGGGCTCGCCGCGAGCGCGTCGATGAAGCCCCAGGCGTCGTCCGGGCCGAGCACGCGCGCCACGGCGTACGGGTGGGTGACGAACGCCAGGAACTCGTGCACCACGCTCCACGGCAGCGCCCACTCCGCGTCGCCGTTCGCGAGCGACTCGAGCAGCTCGGCGGCGCGAGCGTGCTCGGGCGCGAAACGGTTCACGCCAAGAACGAGCAGGCCGGCATCGACCGCGATCACGGCTCGACCTCCGGTTGCGGCAGGCGACCCGGGCGCGCGGGATCGGCGAGGAACGGTCCAAGGTCGTAGGAGGGGAGCGCGATGCGGGCGCGCCTGCCCTCGCGCGGCGCGGCCAGACCGGCGCGCAGTGCGTGCTCCAGGACCTCGGTCAGGGTGCGGCCCTCGGCCGCGGCGCGTCGGCGCAACTCGGTGTGCAGCTGGGGGTCGATCTGCAACGTCGTCCGTTTCATATGCAGAAGCATAACATTGAAAGCAAGGGCTGTGGAAACGGCTTGTGGTCGCCGATGATCTCGGGCATGCTCCCACGCGTTCCCACGACTCACACGCATTCACGCAAGGAGTCTCCATGGCAGTGCGCAAGACGAATCGACTGATCAAGAAGAGCGGCCCCGGCACGAACGGCACGCACGCGACGGCGACCGCGACGGCGACCGCGACGGCGACGGCGACCGCGACCGGCGGCACGCCGGGCGATGTCAAAGACATGAAGCTCGCGCGCGAGGGCAAGACGCGCATCGAGTGGGCCGACCGCCACATGCCGGTGCTGCGGGCGATCCGCGCGCGCTTCGCGAAGGAGCGGCCGTTGAAGGGCATGCGCATCGGCGCCTGCCTGCACGTCACCACCGAGACGGCGAACCTCGCACGCACGCTCCAGGCGGGCGGCGCGCAGGTGTTCCTGTGCGGATCGAACCCGCTCAGCACGCAGGACGACGTCGCCGCGTCGCTGGTCGCCGACTTCGGCATCCCCACGTTCGCGATCAAGGGCGAGGACCACAAGACCTACTACTCGCACATCGTCAGCTGCATCGAGGCGAAGCCGCACATCACCATGGACGACGGCTGCGACCTCGTGACCGTGCTGCACACGAAGATGAAGCCGTACC
>DATNFC010000272.1:0-4378 GCA_035606545.1 Candidatus Methylomirabilota bacterium | reverse complement strand
CTCGTGTTCACGATCCTCGGCGAGGATGACCTCGCCGCCGACCTCGCCGGGCTGCTCTCCAGTCGCACGGTGAACGGGCGGCCGGTGTTCGTGCGCTTCGCGCGGCGACCTCAGGATGCCCGCGGCAGCCAGATCCTCTACCTCGCCGCGAGCGAATCCGAACAGATGGTCAGCGTGCTCGCCGCCGTGGACAGCACCGCGGTGCTCACGGTGAGCGACGCGCCCGGCTTCGCCGCGCACGGCGGCATGGTCGGCTTTGCCACCGAGGGCACGCGCGTGCGCTTCGAGGTGAACCTGCCGCAGGCTGAGAAAAGCGGCCTCAAGCTCTCGGCCAAGCTGCTGTCGCTCGCGCGCCTGGTGCAGGACCCGGCGGGGAACCCGTGATGCCGGTCTTCGACCTGCGCCTGCGCCACAAGCTGACGCTCATCACCATGCTCACGAGCGTGGTCGCGCTGGTGCTGGCGTGCGCCGCGTTCCTCGGCTACGAACTCGTGACGTTCCGGCGCACGCTCACGCGCGACCTGGCGATCCTCGGCGACGTGATCGGCGACAACAGCACCGCGGCGCTCACGTTCGGCGACAACGAGGCGGCGAAGGGCGTGCTCGGCTCGTTGCGCGCGCAGCACCACGTGATGTCGGCCTGCGTCTACGGCCCCGACGGCCGGCCGTTCGCAGCCTACCGGCGCGATCCGGGCACCGAGCCGGCGTGGCCCGAGCGCGCGAAGCTCGACGGGTTCGAGTCCTCACGGCAGTGGGTGAGCGTGTTCCGGCCGATCACGCTCGACCACGACAACATCGGCACGGTGTACATCCGCTCCGACCTGGGCGAGATGCACACGCGCGAGAAGCGCTACGCGTGGATCGTGGCGATCGTGCTCGTCGCCTCGTCGCTGGTGGCGTTCGCGCTGGCGTCCCGGCTTCAGAACATGATCTCGGGCCCGCTGCTGCACCTGGCCGCCGTCACGCGCGAGGTCAGCGAGAGCCGCGACTACGCACGGCGGGCGATCAGCATCAGCCGCGACGAGATCGGCGAGGTCATCGACGGCTTCAACGAGATGCTGAGCGAGATCCAGGCCCGCGACGCCCAGCTCCGCGGCCACCAGGAGAAGCTCGAGGTGCAGGTGCAGGAGCGCACGCAGGAGCTGGTCAAGACGAACACCGATCTGACCGCGGCCCGCGACCGTGCCGAGAGCGCGAACCGCGCGAAGAGCGAGTTCCTCGCGAACATGAGCCACGAGATCCGCACGCCGTTGAACGGCGTGATCGGGATGACCGAGCTGGCGTTGGAGACCCCGCTCGACGAGGAGCAGCGCGACTACCTGCAGACCGCGCGCTCGTCGGCCGAGACGCTGCTCGGCGTCATCAACGACGTGCTCGATTTCTCGAAGATCGAGGCCGGACGCCTGGACCTCGACAGCACCTCGTTCGAGCTGCGCGCCGAGGTCGAGATCGCGCTCCGGACCGTGGCGCTGCGCGCCCACCAGAAGCGCCTGGAGCTGATCTGCGACGTCCAGACGGGCGTGCCCGAGGCGGTGATCGGCGACCCGATCCGGTTCAAGCAGGTGCTGGTGAACCTGTTGAGCAACGCCATCAAGTTCACGCAGTCGGGCGAGGTGGTGGTGACCGCGAGGCCCGGCGAACAGGACAAGAAGACGGCCGTCGTCCAGTTCGAGGTCCGCGACACCGGCATGGGCATCCCGGCCGAGAAGCTGGCCACGATCTTCGAGGCGTTCACGCAGGCCGACAACTCCACCACCCGTCGTTTCGGCGGCACCGGCCTCGGGCTCACGATCTGCAAGCGGCTCGTGGACATGATGGGCGGCAAGATCTGGGTGGAGAGCCGCGAGGGCAAGGGCTCGTCGTTCTTCTTCACGCTCAAGCTCGGGATGGCCTCGGGCAGCACCTCGGGGCTGCTGCGGCCGGTGACGTCGATGCAGGGCCTCGACGTGCTCGTGGTCGACGACAACGCCACGAACCGCCGCATATTGTCCGAGCAGCTCGGTGCGCTCGGACTGCAGGTGACGGTCGCGGATGGTGCGCGCTCGGCACTCACGGAGCTCTGGCGCGCCAGGGCCGAGAACCGCCACTTCTCGCTCGTCATCCTCGACTACCACATGCCGGAGCTCGACGGGCTGCAGCTCGCCGAGCGCGTGAAGGATTTCCCGGGCGTTCCGGCGTCCACGATCATGATGCTCACCTCGGGCGGCCAGGGCGGTGACGTGGCCCGCTGCCGCGAGCTGGGCCTCGCCGCCTATGTCACGAAACCCCTGTCGCAGCGGGCGCTCTATCAGGTCGTTGCGCAGGTCATCGGCGCCGGGGCGGTTGCTCCGGACGCACTCGCGTTCACCCCCCGGAAGGACGACACGATCATGCCGCACTCGACCGACGCGTCCCCGGCGCCGCAGACCTCGCTCCGCCTCCTGCTCGCCGAGGACAACTTCGTCAACCAGAAGCTGGCCGTCACCATGCTGCAGAAGCGCGGTCACAAGGTGACCGTGGCGAACGACGGCGTGGAAGCGCTGTCGCTGCTGGAGCGCGAGGCGTTCGACCTCGTGTTCATGGACGTGCACATGCCGAACATGGGCGGCTTCGAGGCCACCGCCGAGATACGCCGTCGCGAGAAGGCGCACGGCCTGCCGCGCATCCCGATCGTGGCGCTCACCGCGCTGGCGATGACCGGCGACCGGGAGAAGTGCCTCGAGGCCGGCATGGACGCCTACCTGACGAAGCCCATCAGCGCGCGCGACCTGTTCACCGTGCTGACGCAGCTGCTGCCCACCTCGGGCATCGCGGCCACCGTGGTCACGACGCGCACCACGGAGGCGCCGGAGAAGCCGGCGCTCGACCTCGCCCAGCTGCGCGAGAACATGGACGACGACGAGGAGATGCTGCAGGACATCGTCGGCGCGTTCCTGCGCGATCACGGCAACCAGCTGCGTGAGCTCAAGCAGGGGCTGGCGAGTGGCGACGAGAAGAGCGCGCTGCGCGGTGCGCACACGCTGAAGGGCCTGCTGCTGACGCTCGCCGCCCAGCCGGCGGCGGACGTGGCGCTCGAGGTCGAGCGCGCGCTCCGCGAGAAGGACCCCAAGCGCGCCGCGGCGGGCGTGCCGCGGCTCGAGGGCCAGCTCGCGCGGCTGCTGCCCGAGCTGCATCGCCTGGTGAGCAAGGCGGCCTGAGGGGGTCGGCCGACCAGAGGATCAATGCACCAGGACCACCACCCGCGAGGCCCGTGCGGTTCCGGCCGATGCCTCGACCCAGTACAGGCCCTGAGGTCCAGGGGCGGACACGCTCACCGACGTCTCCCCGTCTCCGCTGATCGTCACAGATTGGGAGACGAGGCGCCGGCCTGCGATGTCGAAGAGGCTGACGCGTCCAAGTCCGGACGCCCCCACGCTAATAAGACGGATCTCGATATGGCGGCGGTCCACTGATCTCGCCCCAAGAATGCGCAGTCGGGCCTCAGGGGCGCATTCCAGATCCACGGGATCGGCCACTTGGATCCAAGATGAGTCCGTCGACGGAACGACGAGCTCGATGTGAGCGCTCGAGCAGTTGTGAGCCAGCGCGACGACTCCTGAAATAGTACGCGAGTCGACCCGGCGAACCGTTCCGGAGACCGATGATGGCTCCCCGTCCAGACTTGCGCGGATCTGCGGAACCTCATCGACGATGTCCTCAGACCGCCATTCGAATCGGACCTCGCGGTCACGACGCTCCCGCGAAGTCAGCCGGAACGCGGGCTGAAGCGGGATAGCCGAGCTCAATGCCGCAAGGCCAAGATACAAGCCGTCTCTGCCAGTGAATGGGTCCGAAGTGAGTTCGTCGCTCCAGAAGACCAAAGGCATCGGGGCGACTCCCAAGACAGTCGTGGAGACATACTGGTTCGACTCTGCACGGCAGACAGTTACTCGGTCCTGCGGCTGAACGAGATGCCGCCCTGCAGGGAGTGGGAGGAGCGCGGCGAAGAGGTCGTAACCAAGCGTTTGGCCGTCCTTGACGCTCCACGAGATCAAGCAAGCGTCCTGTTCGACAGGAAGTAGTACCGGGTCCAGGACGTCGAGGAAGAAGTCTGGCGCCGCGAGTGAAATGCCCTCTTGCGGCCAGCCCGGCGCGTTCCGTCCGAATTTGTCCAATCCGGCCACCAAGAATCTCGGTATCTCGTGGACTGACAGGAATAGCAAGCCATCGTGGCCCACGGCCATGCTCGCTGGAGTCTGGTAGTCGCTCTGGTCGAGCATGACCATCGTGCCGAACGGGTCCCATCCGGGAGCCACGGCCCCAACTGAATCGAAACGAACCGCGACTGCGCGCAGCGTGTCCTGCGCTCCCAGCCAGCGACCCCAGCTGACATAGACGCCGCCCAGCCCATCTGCGGCAA
>DATNFC010000271.1:0-2439 GCA_035606545.1 Candidatus Methylomirabilota bacterium | reverse complement strand
GGCGTGAGGTTAGGCGCGGACAGCTAAGGAAGTCAAGCAGGCGGGGCGCTCCTCCCCGCTTCTGAGTCCACCCAAGCCCTCGTTTTGAGCTAGGCCTCAGCGAGCAAACGTTCTACCGCTGGAAGAAACGCTTCGGGGCGCTGGGCGTCAGCGCGCGCTCCGCGAGCTGCGCCAACTGCGGGAGGAAAATCGCAAGCTCAAGGGGCTGGTGGCCGACCTGAGCTTGGACAAGACGATCCTGCACGAGGATGGACGTCTCTTCATGTGAAGAGTGAGCGAAAGGCGCTCGCTAGACGTTTGTGGAAGGCCGCGGTTAGCGGCAGCCCGCGCGGGGAGCGCCGGGCGCCTTCGGCGGCACGAGCGTGCAGGCGAAGGTCGCCGGCTGCTTCGCACGCGCGTCCAGCGTCGCCTGGAGCCGCGCGAGCGTCCGGTCGCGCCGCGCCAGGCCGACCCCGTAGATCGCGAGGTCGTTCACGAGACGCGTGTACAACACGTGCTCCATGTCGCCGCCCGCTCCCACGCAGGGCGACGGCTTCTGCGCGACCCGGAGCAGCGGGCCGAAGGCCGCCACGTACCGCTCGAGCACGGGCTCGGCCTGGAGATCGCGGGGCACCTCGGGAAAGCGCGCGAGCAGCTCGTCGACGGTCATCGCGCCAGCGGTCGCGCGGACGTGGTTGTCTCGATCCTTCGCGATGCGGATCTGCACCATCAGCCACCTCCTCGCCCAATTATAACGATTCGCGCGGCGCCGGCGATCAACCTCAGTCCCAGCACGCCTCCCACGCCGCCCGCTGCGTCGCGTGCCACGGCGTGCGCTCCGAGCCGGTGCCGGTGACGCTGGTCGCCGAATGTTCCATCCCGGTCGTGTAGAACGTCGCCCGCCAGCCGCGCATAGCGTGTGAGTTGGAGATCGAAGCCCTGGTGCGCCATGCCGACCGCGATCCGGCCGATGCCTGACCAGGAGTCGAGCCAGGTCCGCAGCGCCCAGAGCGCCCGGTCATACGACGGCCTTGGAAGCCCGCCGCTGGCACCACAGTTCTTGGCGAACCGGCGCACGCGGCAACAGGCCCCACTTCGAATCACCACCGTAAAATCCGTTTAGCTGATTCGGCGAGACTCATTCAAGCGCGATGGCACGGCACGGATGTGGAGCAGGACCGCCTCGGGATTCGCTCCGATGCGCCACGGGAGCCCGACGGCGCCGAGCCCGCGCGTGACCGCGAGCACCGTGGATCCGTGCACGTAGAGTCCTTCGTCCAAACAGAAGCGACTGTGGCGAACGATTGGCGGCCCGGTTGGAAAGCGAATCTGTCCGCCGTGTGTGTGCCCGGAGAGCATGAGGGCGACTCCCCGTCGCTCGGCTTCGTAGAAGTCATCGGGGTTGTGGGCCAAGAGGAGGTGCGGCGGGCCGTGGGCGGACGTGAGGCGCTCCCAGTCGGGTGTGCCGAGCGTGCGGTCGTCGATGCCGCCGATCACAAACGCCCCGCGGTCGCCGTGCAGCACCCGCGATTCGTTGCAGAGGGTCCCGATGTGGATGGAGGCAAGCAGGTCGCGGATCCGGTTGGGCTCACCGGTGAAGTGGTCGTGGTTGCCGAAGCAGTACCAAGCCCCTAAGGGCGCGCCGGCGAGCACCGCTAGCACGGGCAGGAACCCGTCAAGATCCTCGACCCGCCCTTCGACGATGTCTCCGGTCACCGCGACCACGTCTGGCTGGAGCCGCATTAACTCCTCGAGAATTGGTCCGAGCACCTCAGGGCGAAGAAAAGGCCCCGTGTGAATATCGCTCAGGAGCAGTACCCGCAGAGCGTCCATGGTGTCTGGCCAGAGCGGTGCCGCCACGGTGGCCACGGCCAACGAGAAGCGACGAGGGAGCAGCCAGCAGTATGGGTGCCAGACACCAAGAAGATGAGGCAGCACGTAGCGGGCCACGAAGCGATCGATGATACGTTCCGCTCGCTTGAGGAGGCCACGCTTCGGATCGAGCCAGCGACGCTCACGGCCGGTTGTGCGCCGCGGCGGTCGCAGTTGTCGCCACGCCAGCGGGAATCCAGTGGGCACGGCCGCGCGGGGACCGGTCTGGGGTTCGTCCCGGCAAGCCTCGCTCAAATCCAGCTCTGATTGAGACCGAGGAACCAGTACATCGTCGCCGCCGCGAAGTTGCAGATGAACGCCAGCGGCCCGAACGGTGACAGCCAACAATGAGCAGGTAGCCATTCCACGGCGGCATAGTGGGGTACGACACGAATCATCGCTCGCCCTCCTCAGCCTTCTTCAGCACCTCCCACGCCGCCCGCTGCGTCGCGTGCCAGGGCGTCGACTCCCACCCGGTGCCCATCGCGCTGGTAGGCGAGTGCTTCATGCTGGCCGATGATGTTACGCGTCGGAAGCCCGCGTTGACCTCGGGTCGCCGTCCCTCCTTTACGAAGGCGCGAGCAATGA
>DATNFC010000270.1:0-6129 GCA_035606545.1 Candidatus Methylomirabilota bacterium | reverse complement strand
GCAACGTCGAGCAGGCGAAGGGCCGCACCGCGGCCGAGACCAGCGACCGCACGTGGAACCAGTACGCGGCCGAGGGGCTCTACCGCTTCGCGTGGGATGATCTGTACGTGGCCGCGCGCTACAACACCGTGAAGGGTCGCTTCGCCAACTTCGCGAACGACGTCACCGTGGACCGTGTCGAGATCGGCGGTGGCTGGTTCCTCACTCCGACGGTCATGATGAAGACCGAGTACGTGCGGCAGGAGCACAAGGACTACCCGGTCACGAACATCCTGAACGGCGGGAAGTTCGAGGGCATGATGATCGAAGGTGTGGTTTCGTTCTGAACCTGTTCCGCGTCGTGTTGTTGGCGGCGGCGCTGCTGGTCGGATCCAGCGGCGCCGCCGCGGCGGCTTCCGGCCCCAAGGTCACCGTGGAGTCGCGGTCGGGGATCTACGAGGTGCGCGGCAAGTTCAGCACCAGCGCACCGATCGAAACGACCTGGGCCGTGCTCACCGACTACGGTGGCATCGGCTCGTTCGTCTCCTCGATCGAGAAGAGCGACGTGGAGCGGCGGGATGACGGAGAGCTGCGCGTGCACCAGGTCGCCACCGTGGGCCATTTCCCGTTCCGGATCACCGCGCGGGTGGCGCTGGCCATCCACGAGGATTCCCTGCGTTACATAGCCTTCGCGGACGTCTCGGGCGAGGACTTCGCAACCTACGTCGGGTCGTGGACGCTGCGGGCGGACTCGGGCACGACGGTGATCAGCTACGTCCTTGACGCCGCGCCGCGATCGGCCCCGCCGGGATGGATCGCTCGCGGTGGCATGCGTCACACCGTGAGCGAGATGCTCGCCGAGGTCCGGACCGAGATCGAGCGGCGGATCGCGAGGCCCTAGCGGCCGGCTTTTCTTCCCCGCCGCTGTTGAGGCATCGTGGCGCCTCCACGGGGAGGGACGCATGGAGATCCCGTTCTATCTCCTGTTGGTCGTCTTGGTGCTGGGCCTGGTGCTGGTTTCGCCGTTCGTGCTGTTCGGGCGCATCTCGCAGCTTCGTCGCGAGATCGATGCGCTCACTCGACGGCTCGCCGCGCTCGAGCAGGAACGGTCCGCCACTGCGCCCCCCGTAACGCCCGCACCCGAGCTCGCGCCGCCCTCACCCATCGCCGTGGTCACGGCGCCTCCGCTCCAGGCACCCGCAGCGCCCGCGGCGGCAGCCCCACTCCCGGTCATCGCCGCGACGACTCCGGTCGTCGCCGTGCCGCCGGTGGTCGTTGCGCCACCGCCCGCCTCCCGCCGCGGGGACGCCGAACAGTGGGTCGGCGCCGTGGGGCTCCAGAACGTGGGCTCGGTGCTGCTGCTCGTGGGCTTCTTCTTCCTCGTGCTCTGGGGCTACACGACGGGTCGGTTCGGGCCGCTCGTGCTGGTCGTGGCGGGCGTGGTCTCGGGCCTCGGCGTGACGTGGCGCGGCGATCGCCTGCGCCGCGTGGTGCAGGGAGTGGGCGACGCGCTGATTGGCGTCGGCGCCGGCATCGTCTGGCTCTCGCTCTATCTCGGCTACACCACGCTGCACGCGCTCACGGCCGCGTCGGCGCTGCCACTGCTGTTCGCCGCGTCGGCGCTCACCGGCCTGCTTGGCGTGCGTTATCGCGTCGAGGCCATTGCGGCACTGGGCCTGCTCGGCGCGTTCATGCCGCACCTGCTGCGCTTCGTCGTCTACCTCCCGGCCACGCCGCTCACGCCGTGGGGGCTCTACGGCTACCTCGTGAGCATCAACGTGCTGGTGTTCGCGCTGGCGTTGCGCTCGGGCTGGAGCCGGCTCGCGCTCGCCTCGGTGCTGCTCACCGCGGTGGCCTGGAGCAGCGCGGTCGCGACCGACCACTGGTCGTGGCCGCTCGAGATCGGCCTGAGCGTGCTGTTCCTCGCGCTGGGCGCAGCGCCGCTGCCGCGACTCGTGCGCATCCACGGCCGCGTGCGGCCGGTCGACCTGGCGCTGGTTGCCGCGGCGCCGGTCGCGCTGCTCGCGGCGAGCTGGCCGATGTTCGCGGTCGCGCGCAGCGAGCACGTGACGCTGCTGCTCGGCGCGCTCGCGGTCGCCTACCTGGGGCTCGCGTGGGCGGTCGACCGCATCCGCCCCGAGCGCGACCTGTGGCGGCCGATCACCGCGGCCGCGACGTTGTTCCTCACCGTGGCGCTCGAGCGCTCGGTCGGCCCGGAGAACACCGGACTCGCCTGGGCAGTCGAAGGCGTCGTGCTCGCATGGCTCGGGCTCTCGCCACGTTCGGGATGGCTGCGCATCTGTGGCTCGGCGGTGGCGTTCGCGGCCGCCTGCCGCGTGCTGCCGAACATGTTCGCGGGGCTCCCGAGCGAGCATCCGGTGCCGCTCGTCCACCCGCAGGCGATCCGCGAAGCCGTGGTCATCGCCGCGCTGCTCTTCGGCGCCTCGCGGCTCGAGGCGGCCGCCGACAGGCGCGATGAACGCTGGCTCGGTCACGGCTGGCTCGGCGGCGCCCACCTGCTGCTCGCGTGCTGGCTCGCGCGCGAGTCGCATCACCTGGCGTGGGCGTTCGAGGGCGCTTCCGGGATGTGGCGCTCACTCCCCGACTTGAGGGCGCCGGCCGCGGGCCGTCGCTACCTGGAGATGTTCACCACCGTGGCGGGACTCGCGCTCATGGCGCAGGCCGCGTGGCTGGTGTGGAACGGCACCAGGGGCCGGCAGCGCTTCGCGCGCGTCCTCGGCCACCTGCTCGGCCTATTTGCCATGTTGCTGCTCGCCGAGTCCACGCGCGCCGTGGACGGCTGGGGCCGCGACCTGCTCCCGCTCGTCCACCGCGACGCGCTCGCGGCGGTCGGCGCCGTGGCGCTCGCGGGCGCCGCCTCGTCGTGGCTGGCGCGGCGCCGTGCGGAGCTCTCGGAGTTCGACCGCCGGTCGCCCGAGGTATGGGCGCTGGGCGCCGCGTTCGTGATGCTGTTCTGGCTCGCGCGCGAAGCGGACCACCTGGCTCGGGTCATGCTCGATGCGGGCGGGCCGGAGACCGTCGCCTGGAACGCCGCGGACTCGGCACTTCGCGACCGCGTGCTCTCGCTTGGTGCCATCCTTGCAAGTGTCGGCTGGCTCGCCCAGGCCGTGGTCGTCTTCGCCGCCGGGTGGTCGAGACGTTCGGCGTTCCTGCGCTGGATGGCGCTCGCGCTGATGGGCCTGACGTTGATCAAGTTCGTGCTCGTGGACCTTGCGCACGCAGATCCGTTCTGGCGCTTCCTCACCGCGCTGCTCGCGGGCGCAGCGATGCTGGGGCTGTCGTTCGTCTACCAGCGCCTCGGCACGGGCCGCAGGGCGGGCGCGGAGCGAGCGCCCGTGCCGCGGCCCACGGCCGAGGAGTGACGCGCTACCGCGTGTACGACACCGCGAACGTCCACGCCTGGTTGATCGTGCTCAGCGTGCCGCTGACGTCGTAGAGGTCGTCGAGGCCGCGGGTGTAGCGCGTCTCCAGCCCGAGCCTCCCGGGGCCCGCCGGGAACTCGATGCCGACGCCGGCGCCGACGCCGAGGTCGAAGACGTTCATCTGATCGGTGAGACTTTCCTCGGGCCCGGACAGCGTCGACTCGAACTTCCCCGAGAGCCGGAAGTCGAGCATCGGCCCCAGCTCTGCGAACACGTGCTTGGTGCCGAACACCGGCATCCGCCCGCGCAGCAGCAGCGGTACCTCGACGTAGTTGAAGCTCCACGTGTCGTCGGACGTGCCGGTGGGATTCCCGACCGGGTCCGTCCCCTCGGAGTGGCCCACGCCGCCCTTGCCCGAGTAGCCGACGCCGGTGTGGAGCGCGAGCCAGGAGATGAAATCGTATTCGTATACGAACGCGACGTTCGCGGCGACGCGGTTATCAGGGCCGACCAGGTCGCCGAACTCGCCGGTGAACGCCGACAGGTTGACGCCGGCGCGCAGGCCGCAACGGCCGGGGAACTCCGCGGCCGCGGGCGCGGCCGCGAGCAACAGCGACGCGACGAGCACATGACGATAGAGACGCATGGGGAACGCCTCGCTTTCCGTCCGCGCCGAGCCCCGGAGGCTCGCGGGGACTGGGATTCAGACTAGCACCCCGAGGGGGCGCTCCCGCCACCTACATCAACGTCGCGCCAGCTCCCAGCGCCGTGACCCCCTTCCCTGCCCCGCTCGGAACCACCGCCGCGGCAGGGATGTCTCCGACCGCGGCGGGTCATCACGTGGGTCACCAACCACACGCTGCCGGCACGTGTCTCAAGGAGCATGATGCCCGGGCGACCGCGCCAGGTGGCGCTCGGGCACCCACCGGAGGCTTCCATGTCGATCCGTACATCCCCCGCGGCCGCGGCACTGCTCGCGATGCCGCTCGCCCTCGCCGCCGCGCTGCTCGTTCCCACCGGCCCCGCGCGCGCCGACGACGACGTGCCGCTGACGGGCACCTGGTCCATCGAGAGCTGGACGAAGAAGGACGGCTCGGACGAGCGCTGGCTGTCGCTGCGCTGGTCGCGCAGCGGCGACCACTGGAGCTCGCGCTCGATCAAGCTCGGGCGCGTGCCCGAGCTGGCGCCGGAGAAGATCGACGGGTCGTCCTCGACGGTCCACTTCGAGATCAGGCGCGATGCCGGGACGTTCGTGTGCGACGGCCGGGTCGGGAACGGCGACGGCGCCGGGCTCTATGACCTGAAGCTCGACCCCGCGTACGGCGACGCGCTCGCCAAGCGCGGCATCGGCCGTCCGAGCCGGGAGCAGCAGGTTCGCATGGCGATCTCGGACGTGAGCTACGCGTTCCTCGACGAGCTCAACAAGCAGCGCTACCCGAAGCCCGACCTGGACCTGCTCGTGAAGCTCGGCGACCACGGGGTGGACAAGGACTACCTCGACGGCATGGGTGATCTGGGCTTCAAGTTCGACTCGTACGAGGACCTGCTCCGCGCGCGCGATCATGGCGTGAACCCGAGTTACGTGCAGGCCATGCAGGATGCGGGCTTCGGCAAGCTGTCGTTCGAGGAGTTGCTGCGGGCCCGTGATCACGGCGTCGACGCGCGCTACGTGTCGGGCATGCGTGAGGCCGGCTTCAAGATGTCGTCGCTGCAAGAGTTCGTCCGCGCCCGCGATCATGGCGTCGACCTGCGCTACGTGGAAGGCATGCGGGAAGCGGGCTACACCAGGCTCTCGCTCGACGAGCTGATCGTGCTGCGCGACCACGGTGTGGACCTGCGCTACCTCACGTCGCTCGCCGACGCCGGCTACGAGAAGCTGTCGCCGGAGCAGCTCCGGCACACGCGCGACCAGGGCGTGGACGGGCGCTACATCCAGGGCATGGCCGAGGCCGGCTACAAGAACGTGCCGCTCGAGGACCTGGTGCGCGCGCGGCAGCACGGCGTCGACGGCAAGGTGGCGAGGCGCATCAACGCCAAGCTCGCCGAGCCCGCGACGCTCGAGCGGCTGATCCAGATCCACGACCGCGGCGGACTGGACTGAGAACGAAGCGCTCCCGGTGGCGTCTCCCCGGGAGCGCTGATCGGCGCGGTGGGGCGCCCGGCGCTGGTTGGGCGCCCCGATCTGGCCCTACAGTCGGCGCGTGACAGTCCCCGCGCCGACCCTCCTCATCCTGATCGTGAGCTGGAACACGCGCGACCTGTTGCGCGATTGCCTGCGGTCGCTCGAGCCGGCCGCGCACCCCGAGTGGGATGTCCTGGTGGTGGACAACGCCTCCACCGACGATAGCGTGGCGATGGTGCGCAGCGAGTTCCCATCCGTCCGGCTGATTGAGAATGCGGTCAACTCCGGCTACGCGCGCGCCAACAACCAGGGCCTGCGCGCGAGCACGGCGCCCTATGCGCTGCTGTTGAACAGCGACACACGAGCGACCCCGGCGGCGATCGCGGGGCTGGTCGAGTTCATGGAGGCCCATCCCGAGGCCGGTGCCGTGAGCCCACGCCTGTTGCGCGCGGATGGGACCGCGCAACCGTTCGCGTTCGGCGGCGATCCGACGCTGACCTATCTTCTCCGTCGTGGCGCTCTGCGGGTGATGACCGGTCGCTACCTGCACGATTGGGCGACCGAGCGCACGCAGCCCGTGGACTGGGTCTCGGGCGCGTGCCTGCTGGTGCGGCGCACCGCGATCGAGCAGGTCGGCCTGCTCGA
>DATNFC010000269.1:0-14100 GCA_035606545.1 Candidatus Methylomirabilota bacterium | reverse complement strand
CGACGTCGTGCTGCTCGACATCGGCCTGCCCGACGGCGACGGCATCGAGCTGCTGCGCGACGAGGAGCTGGCGGCGCGCTTCGACTTCATCGTCATGACCGGCAACGCCAGCGTCGAGACGGCCGTGCAGGCGTTGCGCGTGGGCACGCTCGACTACCTGACGAAGCCGGTCGACCGCGACCGCCTGCGCACGCTGCTCGCGAGCGTGGCGCGGACGCGCCAGTATCGCGCCGAGGCGCGCGACCTGCGCGAGCAGCTGCGCCGGCTCGGGCGCTTCGGCCGGCTCGTCGGCCGCTCGGCGGCGATGAGCCGCGTCTACGACCTGATCGAGCGCGTCGCGCCCACCGAAGCGAGCGTGCTCCTGACCGGCGAGAGCGGCACCGGCAAGGAGCTGGCGGCGGAGACGATCCACCTCCTGAGCCGGCGCCGCTCGGCCGCGTTCCTCGGCGTCAACAGCAGCGCGGTGTCTTCCACGCTCATCGAGAGCGAGCTGTTCGGGCACGAAAAGGGCAGCTTCACCGGCGCCGACGCGCGCCGACGCGGCTACTTCGAGGAGGCGAGCGGCGGCTCACTGTTCCTGGACGAGATCACCGACATGCCCATGGAACTCCAGGCCAAGCTGCTGCGTGTGCTCGAGACCAGCGCCGTCCTGCGCGTCGGCGGCTCGGACTCGGTGCCGGTGGACGTGCGCGTGATCGCGGCCACGAACCGCGACGCGGCCCGCGCGGTGCGCGACGGCAAGCTGCGCGAGGACCTCTACTACCGGCTCAACGTGTTCCCGATCGCCATGCCGCCGTTGCGCGACCGCAGCGAGGACGTGGAGCTGCTCGCCGACTACTTCCTGGATCGGGTCAACGACCGCGACAAGACGACGAAGCGCTGGTCCCCGGAGGCGATCGAGAAACTGATCTCCCATCACTGGCCAGGGAATGTGCGTGAGCTCAAGAACGCGGTCGAGCGCGCCGCGATCCTCGCCGACTCGGTCATCGGCCCCGACCTCATCGCCATCACCGGTGGGAAGTCGAAGCCGAGCGCGCCGGGCCAGGGCTCGGTGCTGCACGTGCCGGTGGGCTCGTCGCTGGATGAGACCGAGCGCCGGCTCATCCTCGCCACGCTCGCGGAGCTGAACGGCGACAAACGCCGCGCCGCCGAGACGCTGGGCATAGGCCTCAAGACGCTGTACACGCGCCTCAGCGTGTACGAGGCCGCCGGACGGGGAGTCGGCCAGCCCGGGGCGACCGCTGACTAGCTACGGCGGCTCCTCGGCCGCGCGATGAATCGCGGTCCGGGGCCGCGTTCGAGTCGCTCCGCCAGTACTGAAAACCGCGCCGATTGTAGAATCGACACGCTCCAAAGTCGTATTTCCACATACTGACCCATGGTCCGAAGGGCGTAAACCATAGTCGAACATCGCTGACGCGATCACGGACGCTCTTGGCATCGCGCTTGCAGTGACATATCCACGCAACGCCGAGAGAGAGTCGGACGTCCGGAACGCTCGGCGCGATTCCATGCGGGGAGCCTCTGCCCCCCGGAGTAGGTCCCTCCTGCATGGCATCTTTGGAATCGCGCCGTTCCGGGCGACGTACGAACCTCGAGGGGCAACCTCGAGGGCCGTACACGGGTGGATCGGAGCTTCGGTTTCGACCACCCGTATTGCTGCCGCGAGTGAGCAGCGGGTGCGGCCCCCGCTGCCACTCCGGCAGTTCGAGGCGCGGGAGACCCCAAGCTCCTGAGCGCCGTTGACGGAGGGCGGGTGTATACGCTGGCACCCGCCCCCGCTTTTTTTTTGGAGCTGCGTCCCGCTCCTGACCGAAGGACCCTCCCCGCGCCTCGCGCGGTGGCCCGCCCGCCCGGCCCTGACTCTCCCGGGGGCCGGGGTTCGGCCGACCCGGGTCGGGAATCCCCGACGGCGATTTCCGCGCTACTCCCCATGGCACCCACTCACCCGCGCACGCCATGCTCGGTTCATTGTCGGAACTCGGGGCGCAATCACTCGCCCCGCGATTCAGTTTCCGGAAGTCGCCGCCGGAGCGCCCCGCTGGCGGCCCCATGACGCAGCAACGGGTCCGTGCGAGGTGCGATTGTGAACATCCATTTCCTTCGTTCGCCGAAGCCGCGCAATGCCGTGCTCGAGGCGTTGTACGCACAGCTCCGCGAGCGCGGGTTCCAGGTGAGCGAGAGCATTCCCGACCGCGACGCCCACGACGTCGACATGATGCCCGAGCACGATCTCTACGTGCTCAAGTCGCGCGACCCGCTCGCGGTGAGCATCGCCACCGTGCTCAGCCGCGGCGGTGCGCGCGTGGTGAACAGCCCCGCGGCCTGCACGCTTCTGCTCGACAAGGTCGTGACCACCGCGCTGCTGCGGCGGGCGGGGATCCCGACGCCGCGCACGTGGGTGGTGAGGGACGCCGCAGGACTCCGCGTCGAGACGTTCGCCTCGCGCCTGCCGCTCATCCTCAAGCTTTACGACGGCATCCACAGCCGTGACCTGCGGCTCGTCACCCATCGCGACGCGCTGACCTCGCTCGAGCCGTGGTCGGGCCCGATGCTGGTGCAGGAGTTCGTCGAGGGCTGTCGCCACCGCTACAAGATCCATGTCGTCGGCGAGCGCGTGTTCGCCACGCGCAAGACGTTCTCGCTCGGCGGCGATCCCGAGAACGGCACGGTGGTGGATCCCGGCGACGAGATCGCGACGATCGCGCGGCGCTGCGGCCGACTGTTCGGCCTCATGCTCTACGGGCTGGACGTGCTGATCGGCCGCCGCGGGCCGGTCGTCGTGGACCTGAACTCCTTCCCCGGATTCGGAGGCGTGCACGAAGCCCCGGAGGCCCTGGCCGACCACCTCGCAGAGATCGCACGCGGCCGGCTGGAACTCGCACCGCGCTGACCGCCACGTGGGTCGTGGACGTGAACACGTTCCCCGGCTACGAGGGCGTGCTCAGCGTCGCGCCGCGGATCGCCGGGTACATCGAGGGGCCCGCCGCCGCGGTCAGCGCGCGACCATGAACCTCGCGGTCGCGACCTGGCTGCCGTGCCGCACCCGGGCCAGGTAGAGGCCATTCGCCACGCGGGCGCCGTCGGCGCCGGTGAGCGACCACCTCAGGGAGCTGGCGCCCGCCGGGCGGACGCCGTGCTCGCGCCAGACCTCACGGCCGAGCAGGTCGTACACGGCGAAGTCGACGTCGGTCGCGCTTCCCAGCTGGAGCGTGAACGTCACCGCGCGCCGGCTCGGATTCGGGAACGCGGGCGAGAGCGCGAGCGAGACGCCGCCGGCGCGGTCACCCACCGCCAGCACACTACCCTGGTACTCGAAGGCGCCGCGATCGGCGAAGCCCACCGGCCCAGCGCCCGTGTTCGGCGTGTCCGGGGCGTCCATGCGCATGAGGCCATCCGCATCCAGCAGCTCCCAGCCCGGGACCGACGAGGTCGCGGCGTCGATCGCCGGTGAGTCCGCGCGCAGGTGGAAGTCGCCATGGGCGGCGTCCACGAAGCGCGGGTCGGCGCCGAACGAGCTGGGCCCGATGCCGGTCCCGGCCTGGAACGCGGCGACGTTCGCGTACTTCACCTTGCCGAACTTGATCGGCGGCTGCTCGGCGATGTTCCAGTAGACGTTGTGGTCCGCGTCGAACCCTGCCATGGACGTGCTGTCCACGAACAGGCAGTAGGTCTCCTGGACGATGGCGCGGTTCAGCGAGATGCAGTTGTAGAGACGCGTGCCCGTGGAACTGCCCTCGACGGAGAAGCCCTCGGTGTGGTTGCCCCAGGCGACGTCGTTCAGCATCAGCGTGCCCGTGGAGTAGAGCTGCATGAACCCGTGGTCACCATTGGACCACGCGATGTTCTGGGACAGGACGTTGTCGTTCGAGCCGGACTGGATCTCGCAGCCGCTGTCCTGGTTGTCGTGCAGGCGGTTGTTCTCGATGCGGTTCCCGGACGAACCGGCGAGGTAGATGCCGGTGGCCCACGCCTCGCCCTGGTGCACATTCGCGAACGACTCGTTGTGGTCGATGATCGACTCGCTGACGCCCGCGCGGAACTCGATGCCGTGATGGTCGTTGTCGCTCACGGTGTTGCCGAACACCTGCACGCGCACGCTGGCGCGCGCGCCGATGCCGGCCGAGCCGCACTGGCGGACGATGTTGCGCTTGACCACCACGTCCGCTGAGCCCACGACCTCGACGCCGAAGTCCTGCGCGCGCAGGATCGTGAAGCCGTCGATGAACACGTGCGCGCGGCCGCTCAAGTAGAAGCCGTGCGTGCGGTGCCCGACCGCGACGGCGTGCGAGGCCGGATTGCCGCCGCCGACGTTCACGTAGAGTCCGGAGCCGTCGATCCAGCGCCATTCGCCGACCTGCAGGTGTGACGGCTGGGCCGTGGACGGCTGGAGACGCACGCCATCGGCGAACACGTGGACGGGATCCCACGTCACCGCGGCGGCGTGCCAGGAGCTGCCCGCGGACGCGACCCACTGCCCCGACTGCGAGAAGTCGTCGCTGCCGTCGATCACCACCGGCGTGCCGTCGGTGCGCACGACGATCGGCGAGGCGCCGCTGCCGGAGGCGCTGATCACCACCTTCTCCCGGTAGGGCCCGCCGTGGACGACGATCGTGACGCCGGAGTCGCGGTGCGCGGCGAGCGCGGCGCTGATCGAGCGGTACGGCTTCTTCTTCGTCCCCGGTCCGGTGTCCGAGCACTGGGCGTTCGTGTTGTCGACGTACCACGTGTCGTTCGCCTGCGCCGGCGCCGCGGCGAGCAGGCTCGCGAGCGCGAGCGCGACGAGTGCGCCCATGCGGAGCATGGGCCCGAACCGGAACGGGCGCGTGAGATCCCCGCGCCTCAGGATCGCGTGCAGACCGAGCATGACGTCTCGCTTGTGAGGGGATGAAGTGAGGATTGACCGAAAGCTGTCCACGGACGGACCGCGACACGATCATTGCGTGCTAGACTGAAAAACCCATGCGACTTCCCACGGCCGGCATCCTCGATGCGAAGCGGCGCTGTCCTGCTCGCGTTGCGGCTGCCGTGGCCGCCCTCGCGCTGGCGTGGACAGGCGTCGCACGCGCGCAGTTGGCACCCGGCATGGCCGGCACGCTCACCGACGCGGCGAAGGTCGTGCCCGTGGCCCCGGTCGCGCGGCCCAGCTACATGGCGCCGTCGATCGATCCGACGTTTCGCACCCGGCTCATGCGCATCACGAACGATCCCGGCACCCCGGTCGCGCCCGTGCCCGGCGTGTGGGGCACCGATGCTCGCCACGTCTACTCGAAACAGCAGGCGTGGAACGCGAACGGCAAGCTGCTCCTGGTCCAGAACCGCAAGGGTGCCGCCAAGTCCTCGCCGATCATCCTCGACGGCGAGACCTACAAGCCGCTGTTCACGCCGTGCGAGACCTACGACAACTGGGACTATCGCTGGCACCCGAGCCTCGATCACGCGAACGAGCAGATCTGCGTGAACAAGGCAGGCACCGAGCTGATGTGGTTCGACGTCGTGAACTGCAAGAAGACGCGGTCGTGGAAGCTGCCGTTCCCCGCCGATTACGGCATCGGCTCCGGCGAGGGCAACGTCTCGGCCGATGGCCGTTACGTCGTCATCTCCGACAGCACGCGCATGGTGGTCGTGGACATGGACCCGCGCGGGCCCCGGCTGAAGCCCTACCCCGCCGCGCGCATCGGCCCCGTGTACACGTTCGACCCGTGCAGCCTCAGCACGCGCGATCCCGGCTTCTGCCCGAACGGCAACATCAGCATCTCGCCCTCGGGCCGCTACATCGACTTCAAGTTCGGCAGCGGCGGCGTGGACTGCGACACGCTCTGCGACCTGCACCGTATCTTCGAGGTGGATTCGAACCTGGTGATCCGCCCGCACAACATGGCCGCGAACTCGCTCCGCTGCGGCTCGTTCGCCGCGCGTCCGAACGGCTGGGTATTCCCGCTCAAGCACGCGGACATGGCGCCGGATCCGTTCGACGGCAACGAGGACGTGATCATCGGCGGCCGCGCCTGCCCCGGCTCGCGCATCGGCCGCACCGTGAAGGTGCGGCTGCGCGATGGCAAGGTCACCGCGCTCACGAATCCCGACAACGAGGCCAGCTTCATGCACGCCTCGACGCGCAACACGCAGCGGCCGGGCTGGGTCTACGTCAGCTACGCCCGCGGCATGTTCGGCAAGCGGTTCACCGGCGAGATCCTCGCCGTGAAGATGGACGGCAGCGGCCAGGTGGAGCGCTTCGGGCACTACCACAGCACCGCCAGCATCTACCGCTCCGAGGCCCACCCGGTGCCGTCGCCCGACGGCCGCCGCGTGCTGTTCGCCAGCGACTGGGCCGAGGACTGCGGCAGCGGCTGCGGCAGCAAGGGCGTGATCAACGACTACGTCTACGACGCGCGCGACACCAGCGTCGTCCCACTGCCCTCGCAGGCCAAGGCCCCGCGCCCGCGCTGAGGTCACCGCGCGCGCGCTCAAGCCGGGCGCACCATCGCGGCCGCGGGCTCGTCCACGAACATGCGGTGCCACGACTCGAGCATCATCAGGTTCCAGATCTGCGCATGCCAGTTGCGCGTGCCCTGGGCGTGCTCGCGCAGCATCCGCTCCACGAAACGCGGCTGGAAGTAGCCGCGGCCGCGCGCGCGCAGCGACAGCAGCAGGTCGTAGGACAGCTCCTTCAGCTCGCGACGGAGCCAGCGATCGACGGGCGCGTTGAAGCCCATCTTGCGGCGGCGGAGCACGTCGGGGGGCAACACGCCGCGCAGCGCGCGCTTGAGCGCCACCTTCGTGTTGCGGCCGTCGAGCTTCATGTCCACCGGCAGTCGCGCGGCGAACTCCATGAACGCGTGGTCCAGGAACGGCGAGCGGGCCTCGAGCCCGTGCGCCATGGACATCATGTCCAGCTTCACGAGCAGCGTGTCGGGCAGGTACGTGGTGACGTCGGCATAGAGCGTGGCGTCCGTGAAGTTGTCCGCGTCCGCCTCGCGAAAGCGCGCGTAGAGCATCTCCTCGGCGTCGCGCTCGCCCGCCCACTGCCGGAACGCCGCGGAGTAGAGCTCGCGCTTCGCGCCGAGGTCGAAGTGGGCGAGCCACGCGGCGTTCCGGGCGTGGGGCTCGCGGCTGAGTTGCTCGACGAAGCGTTTGAGGCGCCAGCGCGCGCTCGCCGACGTGGCGCCGTGCGGCAGCAGGTCCAGTGCCTGGCGGAACGCGCGGCTGCCGAGCACGGGTCGCAGCCGGGCGAGACGCCCGGCAAACTGGTTCGCCACGTGGCGGTCGTAGCCGGCGAAGCTCTCGTCGCCGCCGTCGCCGGTCAGGACCACCGTGACGTGGTCACGGGCCAGCCGCGATAGGTGCCAGGTCGGAATCGCGGACGCGTCCGCGAAGGGTTCGTCGAAGTGCCACACCAGGTGCGGCAGCACCCCGAGCGCATCCGGGCGCACCACGAACTCGGTGTGATCGGTGCGGAAATGCGCCGCCACCTTGCGGGCGTACGCCAGCTCGTCGTAGTCGCCGTCGTCGAACCCGATCGAGAACGTCCGCACCGGCTGGCTCGAACGGTCGCTCATCAGCGCCACGACCGCGCTCGAGTCCACGCCCCCCGACAGGAACGCGCCCAGCGGCACGTCGCTGTTCATGCGCAGCGCGGTCGCCTCGTCGAGACGCTCGAGCAGCTCGACCTCGAGTGCCCGCCGCTCGCGCTCGGTCCGCGGCGCGAACTTGGGCCGGTGCGACAGCTTCCAGTAGCGGTGCACGGCGTAGCGCCCGTCGCGGGCGAGCAGGTAGTGCCCGGGAAGCAGCTTGTGCACGCCGTTGAACGCGGAGAGCGGCGCCGGCACACACTGGTAGGTGAGGTAGTGATGGATCGCCACCGGGTCGGGCTCGCGGTCGACTTCGGGATCCTGGAGCACCGCCTTGATCTCGGACGCGAACGTGATCCCGTAGGCGTCGGCGTGGTAGCAGAGCGGCTTCTTGCCGACGCGGTCGCGGGCGAGGAACAGCTCGCGCCGGCGAACGTCCCAGATCGCGAACGCGAACATGCCGCGCAGGCGGTGCAGGCAGTCGACGCCGTCGCGGTCGTAGAGGTGGAGCAGCACCTCGGTGTCGGTGCGGGTGCGGAAGCGGTAGCCCTGCTGCTCCAGCTCGTGGCGCAGCTCGAGGAAGTTGTAGATCTCGCCGTTCATGACGATCCACAGCGACCCGTCCGTGTTGCACATGGGCTGGCGGCCGGCGTCGGTCAGGTCGATGACGCTCAGCCGGCGATGGCCCAACCCGATCGGGCCGTCGCACCAGATGGCGGCGTCATCGGGGCCGCGATGGGCGAGGACCTCGCACATGCGCTGGATCAGCCCGGGGTCCACGCCCCGGCCCTGCTCGAAGCTGAGTTTGCCCGCGATACCGCACATGGTGGTTTGCCCCAGAGCTGCGTGCGCACACCCTCGCGCGCCCGCCGCCGGGGTCAGCGCACCAGTACGTACCGTCCGCTGGCCACGCGCTCAGTGGCTTGCACGCGATAGAAATAGACGCCGCTGCCCAGGCGCTCGCCCTGGTCACCACGGTCATCCAATGTCACGCTGTGCAATCCGGGTGCCACGAACGCCACGTCGAGCACGCGCCGCACGCGACGTCCGGCGAGGTCGTAGAGCTCGACGCGCACCGAGCCCGGGAGCGTCGTCGTGAACCTGAGCGTGGCGCCAGGCGCCGGCCGGCCCCACTCGATCCAGGCTGCGAACCGCTCCGGCACGGCCGGGGCGGCCGGTGCGGCGGCGGTGTTCGCCGGCGCCGGCGCGGCAGCCGCGCTCGCCGGGGCCTCGGGCTCCGATTCGGGAGTGGAACCGCCCTGCTGGCCGCGCCCATCGGACGGCTCGGCGGGCGTCTCACTCGTCGTGACCGGTGTCGAGGTCGCAGCCGCGGGGATGATGTGAATCGAAACGTCGTCCACGTCGAACACCTCGCCCGGACCCAGCGGCTGATCGACGATCTGGAAGTCGAGCGTCGAGCCGGCCGCCCGGGTGACGAGATCCGCGGTCACGAGCTGCCAGTCGAGCGTGAGCGGGACCGGCGCGGAGAGAACGGTCGGGCCGATGGGCGTGCCGCCGGCGAGCTCGCGGATCTGGAGCCGCGCGGAGCCGTGCGACGAGCCCGAGCGCACCCAGGCACTGAAACGGTACCGTTTGCCGCTCGCGGGCGTGCTCGCCACCCAGTTCGAGCTGTCGTCGATGCCGAACGCGGTCAGGTTCGCAGGTCCGGTGATCCTCAGGCGCGTGTTGCGGTCGAAGCCGCCGCTGAAGCGGACGAACGACGACCCGCCGGAGCGTCCCCACCCGGCCGTGTTCGTCTCGAACGAGGGATTGCCGACGAAGTTCGGGCCCGGGCCCGTTGCGGCCACGGTGACCCGGGTGCTGGCGGTGGCCGCACCGCCGTCGATATCGGTCACGGTCACGCGCAGCGTCCACGTACCCGCGGGGTACACGTGGCTCGCGATCGGCGACGCCTGCGGCCCGACGACGACGCCGTCACCAAAGTCGAAACGATAGGACAGGCTGCCGCCCTCGGGATCGCTCGAGCCGGAGCCGTTCGCGCTGACCCCGAGCGGTGCATTGCCCGTGAGAGGTGAGGCCGCGAGCACCGCGGTCGGCAGCTGGTTCGGCGGCGTGACCGTGAGCATCGTGGTCGCCGAGCCGCCCAGCGCATTGGCCGCGGTGAAGACGATCGCATAGTGACCCGTATCGCCCGGCGCCGGCGTCCATTCCAGGACACCCGACGTGGCATCCGCAGCCGGCGTGAACGTGGCGGTGTGACCTGCGGGCAGCGCGGCGAGGTTCGCGGTGAGCGAGACGAGCATCTGTCCGTCGGGATCGCTGGCGCTCACGTTGAGCGCGAGCGGGCTGCCGGTCGCAGCGCGCGCGGTCGCTGGCGCCGTCACCACCGGGGCGCGGTCCGTGTCGGCGACGTGAAGCGTCACCGTGGTCGAGCCCTGGAGCGCGTTCGCCGCGGTGAACGTCACCGTGTACGTGCCGGCGTCGGTGAACGACGGCGTCCACTGCAGCGTACCCGATGTTGCGCCGGGCGCGGGTGAGAACACCGGGGCCGCGCCCGACGGCGGCGGCGAGACGTTCGCGACCAGGCTCCCGATCGCGTCGCCGTCCGAATCCGCCGCGGCGACGCCAAGCGAGAACGGCTCGCCCTCGGCGAGCTCGAACGACGGGCCCGGCGCGCTGACGACCGGTGCCCGGTCCGTGTTGACGACGTGGATCACGGTCACCGCCGTGTCGGCGAGATCGTTGTCGGCGATGAACGTCACCAGGTAGGTGCCGGAGTCGGCGAACGTGGTGCGCCAGACGAACTGGCCGCCGCTCAGGTCGGCCAGCGGCGTGAACTCCGCGTGACACCCGGGCGGCAGGCTCGTCAGGTTGGACATCAGGTCGAGGATCGGATCGCCGTCCCCGTCGGTCGCGCTGACCGGCACCGAGACCGTGTCGCCTTCGCTCACCGTGACGAGCGCCGGGGCCACGACGACCGGGGGCTGGTTCGGCGGCGCCACGTTCAAGGCCACCGGCGTCGATGCGAGCGACACGGCGCCGTGATCGTCGGTCACCGTTACGCTCGCCTGCCACAGCCCCGTGGTGTAGACGTGCGTCGCCGTGGCCCCGGGTTGCGGACCGACGACCGTGCCGTCACCGAAGTCGAACGTGTAGGAGACCACCGCGCCATCGGTATCGGTCGAGCCGGACGCATCGAGCCCCACGGTGAGCGGAGCCTTTCCGACGAGCGGCGCGCCCGCGAGTACCGCCAGCGGTCGCCGGTTGGAGATCACCGTGGTCGAGGCACTGTCGCTCAGGCCGGCGCCATCGGTGACGATCACCGTGGCCGTGTACGTGCCGGCGGCGTAGGTGTGGGCGATGCTCGGTGAGCTCTGCGGACCTGCGCTCGTGCCGTCGCCGAAGAGGAACGCGTACGACAGCGGACCCGGCTCGGGATCGTTCGAGCCCGAGGCGTCGAGCGTGACGTTCGCGGGTGCAATGGCAAGCGCCGGGGTGGCGACGAGCGCGGCCACGGGCGGCTGGCCGCCCGGTCGGAACTCGAACGCGCCGCGATCCGAGTACGCGATCGGCCCGAGCCCGGTGTTCGACGTGGCGGGGTCGTCGAAGCGCGTGCTGCCGCCGGCATCGGTGGAGGGCCATTCCCCCGACGACGAGTTGCCGTTGTCGATCGCCGGCGAGCCTGCCTGCAGGTGGAAGTCCCCATTGGCGGGGTTCACGAACTTCGGATCCAGCTGGAGCGAGCGCGAATCCTGGCCGCTCGCGGCCCGGTAGGCGGCAAGCGTCGAATACTGCGTGCTCCCGTACTTGAACGGCGTCTGGCTCGTGGAGTTCCAGAAGATGTTGTCGTTCGAGACGAACCCGGAGGTGGAAGCGGCGTCCACCCACAGGTCGAATTCATTCGTGGTCAGCCCGTTGTTCACCGCGACGCAGTTCGTGAGCTGCGTGTTCGGCGAGCCGCCTTCGATCGAGAACCCGTCCTTGAAGTTGCCGTACGCCACGTCGTTGAAATGGTGCGTGCCGCTGGTGCCGACGTGGTCGTAGCCGTGGTCGCCGTTGCTCCAGCTCACGTTGTCGTACGAGAGGTTGTTGTTCGAGCTCGACTGGATGTGCTGGCCCGTGTCCTGGTTGTGGTGCCAGTTGTTGCGGCGGATCGTGTTGTTGCTCGAGCCGTAGAGGTAGAGGCCGTTCGCCGAGCGCGCACCCGGAACCGCATTGCGCGCGCCCTCGTTGTTCTCGACCACGAAACCGGTACATCCCGCGGTGAGCATGATGCCGTGGTTGTTGTGGTCCGTGACCACGCAGCCGGCGACCCGCACGTTCGTGCAGCCATTGAAGTAGATGCCGTACTTGTTCGAGAACGTGACCGTGCAGTCGAGGATCGAGAGGTCACTCGCGCCGCTCTTGACGTTGAACGAGCGCTCGTCCGTGCGTGTCACGGTGAAGCCCTGGACCGTGATCCATGACTTGTTCGAGATCACGATCGCGTTCGCGCGGTGGCCGACCCGTACGTCCTGGAGGCCGGGGTTGCCGCTTCCGGTGTTCACATAGAGGCCAGCGCCCGACACGTAGCGGAACGTGCCGGGCGGGAGAGAGTTCGGATTGTTCGTGGCGGCCGTGAGCCGCGCGCCGTCGGCGAACACCTGCCCGGGCGGCCAGTCGACGCTCGCGGCCAGCCAGACGTTGCCCGAGTACTGCACCCACAGGATCGCCTGCGAAAAATCGTCGGCGCCGTCGATGATCACGCCGGCGCCGTTCGCGCGCAGCACGACCGGCGCCAGCGACGTGCCGGAGGCCGGGAACGTGATCGTCTCGCGATAGATCCCGGGCTGAACGAGGATGGTGTTGCCCGCCGTGCCGCGCGCGGCGATCGCGGCGGAGATCGTGCAGTAGGGCTGTTCCGGTGTGCCGGGTCCCGAGGGCGAACACTGCAGGCTCGAGCCGTCAACGTAGTACGTGCCGGCCGAAGCCCGACCCGCGAGCAGCCCCAGCAGCAGGATCACCGCGACCGGTCCGGGACCGGGCTTGCGATCGCTGGTGCCGGTCGCCGCCCCACTCTCGACCGCGGCGGCGGAGCGCGCGCGCTCCAACGCCGCCGTGACCGAGCGGCGCGGACGCGGGGGCAGCGGCCAGGCCGCCTGCGCCCCCGTTCCGTCATGCCCACCGGCCGCCTCGACGATCACGGGGGACGGGCTCGACGGAACGGCATTCTCAGCCGCGTCGCCTGCGACGCGCCCGGGCTCGGGCAGCGGCGGCAGCTGGGCCGTGAGCGCGTCGATCTCCACCTCGAGCCGGCCGGCGACGTAGTAGCCGGCCTGGAACAGGGCGTAGACCCAGAGCGCCACAGCGCTCGTCACCAGCAGCCAGGTGGTGACGGGCTGGTGCGTGAACGCCTCGATCAGCTCCGCGCTGGCCGCGAGCGGCAGCACGGTGATGTTCGTGCGGAACGTCTTGAGCGAGCGCATCCACGGCGCCACCCGCTCCCACCCGGCCGACGGCGCGCGACCCGAGATGTGCCAGGCGCGCTTCTCGCGCGCGAACTTGGCGGCGATGTAGGCGGGCAGGTGCTGCGTCTCCTCGACGATGTTCGCGGCCAGCATCGCGGCGAGCGCGGCGATCACCGGCAGCAGCGAGTCCGTGGCGGCGAACGCGCGCCAGCCCAGCGCGAGGAACAGCAGCGGCTCGACCATGCGGTGGAAGAAGCGGTCGAGGAGGATGCCGATCACCGACTCCTCGCCGCGGTAGCGCGCCACCTCGCCGTCCACCTTGTCGAGCAGGAACGCGCCGTAGATGCACGCCCAGCCGAGCGCGTTCACGAGCAGGTGCGGCGACGCGTTGAGCAGCGCGCCGACCGCGCCCAGCGACAGCATCAGCGTCGAGATCTGGCCGAGCGTGATCCGCGTCTCGAGCAGCCGCGCGGTGACGTGGATCGAGAGCCGGCGGTGGATGCGGTACCACCCCGGGTCGCGGTCCTTGCCGGCCTGGCACACATCGCGGATCTCTTGCGGTGAGAGCATCGTTCAGTCCCGGGAGGAGGCCGGGCTCAGTTCTTGAGGTTGCCGACGGGCCGCAGCCGGACCACCGGGCGCATGAGTTCGTGCGCCTCGAGCCGGGCCATGAGCGCGTCGATGGGCGCCGCGTGCAGCACCGCGACCTGGCGCGAGCTGGTAACGCGCGCGTTGCGGCCACGCGTCATGCGCACGCGCACGACCATGTCGCGGGTGGCGCTCAGGCGACCCGCGGCGCGAGCGGTCTCGATCAGGTGACCGGCGCCATGGTCGTACGAGTGCATGCGGCCGTCGCTGTCGCTGACGCCGAAGCCCAGCCAGGACGGCACGTCCCAGGCACCGGCGACGATCGTCGGCCGGCCGGGCGCGAGCCGGCAGGCGTTGTGGCGCGCCACCCACGCCGGCTCGCCGCCGAGGGACTCCTCGGTGATGCTGTTGTGCGAGATGTCGCACAGCAGCTCGGTGCGCACGGTCGGCGAGATGCACTCGCGCAGGCCGTCGACGATGGCGCGCACGGTGGCGAGGCGGTAGGCGTAGCCGAAGTTCATGGCCATTGCCAT
>DATNFC010000268.1:0-19248 GCA_035606545.1 Candidatus Methylomirabilota bacterium | reverse complement strand
TCCACGAGCGGGAACGACAGCGCGAGGACGAGCGAAGCGGCGAGCGACGCGGCGTAAACGAGCAGCCGTGGACGCGCAGGCCAGCGGACGGTCACCGCCTCACGCTAACACAACGGGCGCGGGGCCCCAGTCCCCGCGCCCGTCGAACAGCGTGTCCGGCGGCTACAGCAATTTGCGCGGACGGCCTGGCCGCCGGTTCGATGTGAACAGCGTGTTGAGGTAGTTCGTCACCTCTTCACGCACGATGCCCGGCATCACGGCGCGCACTTTCGCCTGCACGCCCGCGCGCACCTGCACCGCGATATTGCCACCGCCCCCGACCTGCGTGAGCAGGCTCGGACGTCGGCCGCGGCGACCCACCAATCCTTCCTTCTTCCGCCAGGAATAGTAGGTCACGGGCGTGACGCCGAACTTCCGCTTCACGTCATTCGCGGTCAGATTCTCCCGCTGGGCCGCGGCGAGGATCTCCGACCGCTTCTGCGCGGTGTATGTCTTCCGTGCGCGCTTCGCCATGCTCCCTCCGAACTCAATGAGTGCATGCATCCGCGGGGATGATGCATGGCCACGTGATGTATCAGGCATACCGGCCTCTGCAACGGCTGTCAATCAGGGAATCATCCCGTGGGGACCTCAGGCCACGAACACGAAGTCCCTCAACTCGCGGAGTCCCCGGCGCGTCAGGACCGTGCGCCAGCGCTCGCGCGCCACCGGCGCCATGACCGCCAGTACCAATGGCGGGCGCAATGTGCACGCGGCCTGCGCATGCGGCGGGCGCATCTCCACACGCCGCTCGATACGTGTTCCGAGCGTTTCATGCCAACGCGATAGGCTGTTTCCGACCCCGACCAGTGTGGCCCGCCGGCCGCCCCGCAGCAGGCCCTGGTCCAGTGCCGCGGCCTTGAGCGACAGGAACTTCGACCGCGAATAACGCGGGTCCGTGCGCGTCGCGCTGGCGCGGTGCTGCCGCCAGCCATAGAGCACGAATGGCAGTTTCGCGAAGCGCGCACCGTGAGCGTACAGGCGCAGCCACAGGTCCAGATCCTCCGCCCAGCCGCGTTCGTGCCAGCCGCCGGCGGCCTCCAGAACGGCCCGCCGGGCCATCATCGTGCCGTGTGCGAGCGGGCTATCAATCAGCAGCTCACGCCGCATGTCATCGTGAGCAAGAAGCGAGTTGTGCCACGCGGCCCAGCGCTGCATGCCAGTACCGACGGCCGGGGCCGGGAAAAGCCTGATGCAAGTACCAAGTACGTCGACGTCAGGGTGGATTTCGAGCCACTCCAGCTGTCGAGACAGGCGCGTCCGATGTGAAACATCGTCGGCGTCCTGGCGCGCCACGAACGGTGCGCGCGCCAGCGCCAGCGCCGACTCGAGCGCGGCGGGCAGGCCGCGCGCAGGCGTGTGGTGGACGACGAGCCGGGCGTCACGCTCGGCGGCACGCTCCAGGATCTCGCCCGAGCCGTCGGTCGAGCCGTCGTCGACCGCGATCACCTCGTGCTCGACGAGCGTCTGGCGCGCGAGCGAGGCGAGCGCGCTCGCGAGCCAGGGCGCCGCATCGCGCACCGGAAACAGCACCGAGACGCGTGGCTGGGGCGTGCGCTGGGCCATGTGCGGCACGCTACCAGATGGGGGTACGCTCGCGGCCATGGCGGGACATCGTCTGCTCATCCTCGGCGGCGGCTTCGGCGGCCTCGACGTGGCGCGGTCGATCGCGCGCTCGCGCCCGGCCCGCGGTTATTGGGACACGCTGCTGATCGACAAGGAGAACTTCTTCCAGTTCAACCCGCTGCTGCCCGCGGTGGCGGTGGGCTCGGTGGAGACGCGGCACATCGTCTACCCGCTGCGCCAGATGGCGCGGCACCGGGGCATCCGCTTCATCAAGAACAAGGCCACCGCGATCGACCTCGAGCGGCGGCGGGTCGAGCTCCACAACGGCCTGAGCGAGCCTTACGACACGCTGGTGATCGCCGTGGGCAGCGTCACGAACTGGTACGGCGTGCCCGGCGCCCAGGCCCATGCGCGGCCGTTCAAGACCATCGTCGACGCCATGACGCTGCGCGCCCGGGTCGTCGAGTTGTTCGAGATGGCCGAGCAGGCCCGTTCCGACGCCCAGCGCCGCCGGCTGCTGTCGTTCGTGATCGTGGGGGGAGGGGTGACTGGGGTCGAGGTCGCAGCTGAGCTCATAGAAATGTCGCGGGAGACCCTGCTGCCCCGCTATCCCTCGCTCTCCGACTCGCACCTGAGCGTGACCGTGCTCGAGGGCGGCGACCGGCTGGTCCCCGCGGCCCGGCCGGCGCACTCCGCGTACGTGGCCCGGTTCCTCGCGAGGCGCGGCGTGCGGGTGCACCTGGGGGCGTTGGTCACCCGGGTCGACCCGCACGCGGTGTCGCTGCGCGACGGCCGCGTGCTCGAGGCGTTCACGTGCGTGTGGACGGCCGGTGTGACGCCCCCCGACCTGGTCCGCCGGCTGCCGCTCAAGTTCCATACGGATGCCCGGGCGGTCGTGGACGGCCAGCTCCGGGCGCTGCGCCCGGACGGCAGCCCGGTGGACGACGTGTACGTGATCGGCGACTGCGCCGCCTCGCCGCGGGGCGACGGCCGGATGCAGTCGCAGCTCGCGCAGACGGCGATCGCCATGGGCATGCACGTGGGCGACTCGCTCGTCCGCCGCGCCCAGGCCCGGGCCCCGGGGTCGTTCGCGTATCACGACCCCGGTTACATCATCTCGCTGGGCAAGCACAGCTCGGTGCTGGACCTGTTCGGCGTCCCGCTCAGCGGCAAGCTGGCGTGGCTCATCTGGGCGGGGGCCTACCTGGTGAAGATGGTGGGCTTGAGGAAGCAGATCGAGGTCGGGATCGACCACCTCACCCATCTCTGGTTCGAGCACGACACGTCGCAGATCCTCAACCGCCGCGTCGTCCTGAGCGACGACGAGCTGAACCTGGCGCTCGCCGACTCGGCCGACTCCGCCGAGTCGGCGGCGGACGCCGCGACCGCGCCGCGGGGCGATGCCCCGGCCGCGGCGACCGAGCGCCCGAAGGGCGCGGAACTGCGGAGCTCGGGCTCGTGAAACCGTCGAAGATGGAGGGCGTGCTCACGCTCGAGACCGTCGACGGCGACGGGCTCCGGTTCGCGGCGAAGATCGGCGACCGCACGCTCGTCCTCGACTCGAGCCAGGGGGCCACCGCCGCGAACCCGGTGCAGGCGCTGCTCGCCTCGATCGCCGCATGCTGCGCCATGGACGTGATCGAGATCCTGCGCAAGAAGCGCCAGCGCGTGACCGCGTACGAGGTGCGCATGTCCGGCGAGCGTGCGACGGAGCACCCGCGCCGCTTCGTTTCGATCGAGTGCGTGCACCGGCTCACCGGCCACGAACTGGATCGCGGGGCGGCCGAGCACGCGCTCGAGCTGTCGCTCGAGAAGTACTGCTCGGTGTCGGCCTCGCTGCGCCGGGACCTCACCGTCACCCACCGGATCGAGATCCTCGACGCGTAGCCGAACGTTCTTCGCCGCCGCTGCCGGCGCGGCAGTTCCGTGTCCGCGTATGCCTGCGATAGATTCACGCGGCGTGTGACCGTCTTCAGAAAGGACCCGCCATGCCGGACGTGCGCATCGAGAAGGACAGTCTCGGCGAGATGAAAGTCCCCGCCGAGGCGTTGTGGGGCCCGCAGACCCAGCGGGCAGTGGAGAACTTCCCCATCTCGGGCCGGCCGCTGCCGCCCGCGTTCGTCCACACGCTCGGGCTCATCAAGGCCGCGGCCGCGCGCGTGAACCGCGAGTTGAAGCTGCTCGAGCCGCCACTCGCCGAGGCGATCGAGAAGGCCGCGAACGAGGTGGCGGGGGGGCGCTGGGACGCGGAGTTCCCGATCGACGTGTTCCAGACCGGCAGCGGCACGTCGTCGAACATGAACGCGAACGAGGTCGTGGCGCGGCTCGCCTCGCGCGCCTCCGGGCTCAAGGTGCACCCGAACGACCACGTCAACTTTGGCCAGAGCAGCAACGACGTGATCCCCACGGCGCTGCACGTCTCCGCCGTGGTGCAGATCGAGCGTGACCTGCTGCCGGCGCTGGCGCGGCTGTGGAAGGTGCTCGACGGGAAATCGCGCGAGTTCCACGACGTGATCAAGACCGGCCGCACGCATCTGATGGACGCCACGCCGATCCGGCTCGGGCAGGAATTCTCGGGCTACGCCGCGCAGGTGCAGCACGGCATCGCGCGGGTGAAGGCGACGCTTCCCGACCTGCGCGAGCTGGCGATCGGCGGCACCGCGGTGGGCACGGGCCTGAACACGCACCCCGAGTTCGGCCGGCGCATGGCGGCCGAGATCGGCAAGCTCGCCTGCACCCCGTTCAGCGAGGCCACGAACCACTTCGAGGCCCAGGGCGCCCAGGACGGCGCGTGCTGGGCGAGCGGCGCGCTCAACTCGGTCGCGGCGAGCCTGATGAAGATCGCGAACGACGTGCGGCTCATGAACTCGGGGCCGCGCTGCGGGCTCGCGGAGGTGGCGCTGCCCGCGATCCAGCCGGGCTCGAGCATCATGCCCGGCAAAGTGAACCCGGTCGTGTGCGAGGCCGTGACCATGGTGGCAGCGCAGGTGATGGGCAATCACGTCGCGATCACGGTCGGCGCGCAGTGGGGCCAGTTGGACCTCAACGTGATGCTGCCGATGATGGCGAAGAACCTGCTCGAGAGCATCCAGCTCCTCGCCGCGGCGTCGCGCGTGTTCGCCGACAAGGCGCTCGCCGGATTGGTCGCGAACGCCGACACCTGCCGTGACTACATCGAGATCTCGCCGAGCATGGCGACCGCGCTGAATCCGCTGATCGGGTACGACAAGGCCGCCGAGATCGCGAAGCGGAGCTTCAAGGAGAAGCGCCCCGTGCGCGAGCTCGCCGCGGAGATGACGAAGCTGTCGAAGGCCGAGATCGACGCCGCGCTCGATCCCGCGCGCCAGACGCAGCCGGGGCTGGACCTGGGCGGGGGCGCCGGGGGCTGATGGCCCACGAGTACGCGCTCGAACACGGCGTCCCGAGCCACGAGGACATGGCCGGGCGCCTGGCCGCCGCGCGCGGCCGCGTGGCCGGCGTGGCGCACGTCACGCCCGTCATCACCTCACGGCAACTCGATGAGACCTGCGGCGCGCACGTGTTCCTGAAATGCGAGAACCTGCAGCGCATGGGCGCGTTCAAGTTCCGCGGCGCGTGGAACGCGCTCGCCGCGCTGCCCGACGACGTGCGGCGCCGCGGCGTGGTGGCCTACTCGTCGGGGAACCACGCGCAGGCGGTGGCGCTCGCTGCACGGCTCCACGGCGTCCCGAGCGTGATCGTGATGCCGAGCGGCGCGCCGGCGGCGAAGTTGGCCGCGACACGGGGCTACGGCGCCGAGGTGCTGTTCTACGACCAGCTCGGCGAGGGGCGTGAGGCGCTCGCAGAGCGCACGGCGCGCGAGCGCGGCATGACGCTCGTGCCGCCGTTCGATCATCCGGACATCGTCGCCGGCCAGGGCACCGCGACGGCGGAACTGGTCGAGCAGGCCGGACCGCTCGATGCCGTGATCGCCCCGGTTGGGGGCGCGGGCCTGCTCTCGGGCACCGGCCTCGCCGCGGCCGTGCATGCCAAGGGCTGCCGCGTGATCGGCGTCGAGCCCGCACTCGGCGACGACGCCGTGCGCTCGTTCACGAGCGGGAAGCTGGAGACCGTGCCCGTTCCCGACACGATCTGTGACGGCGCCCGCACGCAGCGCGTCTCGGAGCTGACGCTGGCGCTGATCCGCCGCTACGCGAGCGAGCTGGTCACCGTGGACGACGCCGAGGTGATCCGCGCCATGCGCTTCCTCTGGGAGCGAGTGAAGCTCGTCGTCGAGCCCACCGGGGCGCTCGCGGTGGCGGCGCTGCTGACGGGCCGCGTGAAGCTGCCGGGGCAGCGCGTCGGCGTCATCCTCTCGGGCGGCAACGTGGACCTGGCGCAGGCGGCGGCGTGGTTCGCGACCAGCGCCACGGCCTCGGCGTCGCGCCAGTCTTAGAGGATCCCCGCCTCGCGGAGAACGTCCTCCAGGTCCTCCGCATCGTGCAGCCCGACCATGACGCGGACCACGTTCCCGTCGCGGCCCACGACCACGGTGAGCGGGATCGAAGAGGCGCGATAGTTCGCGCCGACGGTGCCGCTGCGGTCCATGAGCACCGGAATGTCGAGCTTCTGCTTGTCCAGGTAGGCCTGCACCTTCGCCTCGGTCTCGCGCTCGTTGACGGCGAACACCGAGAGCCCCTTCGCGGCGTAGTCGCGGTGCGCCTTCTCCACGATCGGCAGCCAGCGCCGGCACGGCCCGCACCACGTGGCCCAGAAGTCCAGCAGCACGACGCGGCCCTTGAGCTCCGAGAGCCGTACCGGCTTCGAGTCCGCCAGCGTCTCGAGCGTGAAATCGCTCGCAGCCTGGCCCTCGAGCGCCTCGTGCTCGGGGGAGCGCTGCATGAACCGGCGCACGCGCCGCGAGCCGGCTTCGGGATGGAATGTGAACGCGTCCGCGCCCAACGTGGGATCGGCCTCGGCCACGACCATGCGCGTGATCGAGACCGACGAGATCGTCCCCATCTCCGAGTGTTCCTGGTCGACGCGCAGTGAGTCGAGCAACACGAGGCGCGTCGCCGGATCCACCCACAGCACGCGCGGATGGATCGTGATCCCGGGGCGCACGCTGTCGGCGTCGGCGCGCGTGAGCGCGTAGCGCTCGCATTTCACCACGCCGCGCGCGGTACGCACCGTGTCGCGGCTCAACGTTTGGACGCGCGCGACGCCGTCCAGCAGCCGCACGTAGTCGGCCGCCGGGTCGAGCTGCCGGCGCAGCGTCGCGCTGTCGGCGCCGGCGAGCAGCGGCGGCAGCGCCTGCGCGATGTACTGCCCCAGCTCGGGGATCGCGGTCCACAGGCTGTCGCCGTTCGCCACGATCCGGGTCGTGTACTGCGACTCGCGCAGCTCGCTGGCGAAGTGGTCCGGACGCCGGCTGACGAAGCGCACGCTGCGCCCGGTCTCGTTGCGCTCGACCTTGGAACTCACCGTGGTCGAGGCCACGCCTTCCAGCCGGTAGCTCTTGAGCGTGCGGTAGCGCTCGACGACGCGCTCCATCGCCTGGCGCGCAGCGGGGTCCGCGGTCGTGATCTTCGGCTGGAGCGGCGTCGCCGCGGCGGCGAGCGACGCCAGGAGGGCCAGCGTCGCGAGCAGCGGGAGTGTGCGGGTGGAGCGCATGGAGCGGGCCTCGGGTGTGCGTGGGCGCGGAGCGGCCGATTGTACCCTACCGCGGTCAGCTCGCGGTCGCTGCGCCCTCGACCGCCGCGGCGAGTTTCTCCAGCCCCGCGTCCGCGTCGCCGCGCACGTGCACGCGCGCGACGCGCAGGCCGTGGCGCGCGAGCACCTCGAAGTCGCCGGCCGCCTGGGCGTCTCTAAGCGTCCGGAAACCGTGCCCCTCGCCCGGGATGGGCTCGTCGCCGTCCTCGACCGTGAGCTGGAGGAACACGCCGGTCGGCGGGCCGCCCTTGTGAAGCTGGCCCGTGGAATGGAGGTAGCGCGGCCCGTAGCCGATCGTCGTCGCGACGCGCGCGCCGTCCCGCCAGGCATGGCGCACGCGGTCGAGCGCCGCGTGCCGCGCGTCGGTGCGGTGGAGGAACGCGAGGATCGCCGCGTAGTCGCCGGGGCGCAGGGCATCGACCCACGAGCGCGCCCACGCTCGCACGTCGTCGCCCTCGACGGTGAGCGTCGGCGCGGCGTGCAGCTCGAGATCGCCGTCCACCGCGCGGGGCGCAGTCGCGGGGAAGCTCCCGCTCGCGCGCACCTGCTCCAGGACCGCTTTGGTCGCGGCCTTCGCCTCGGCAACGTTCGGCTCGTCGAACGGATCCACGCCGATCACCGCGCCCGCGACCGCGGTGATGAGCTCCCAGCGCATGAACTCGGCGCCCAGCTGGGCGATCGAACGCCGCTGCCAACGGATCACGGGGTGGCCGGCGGCCGCGAGCGCGTCGAGTGCGCTGGTGGTCGCGGGCTCGGGATCGCCCAGGCTCACGCTCACGAACACGCGGTCGCCGCCGTAGGACTCCGGCGCGCCGAGGCGTTCGCCGTCCACGGGCAGGATGCCGCGGCCCTCCTTGCCGGTGCTCTCGGCCACGAGCTGCTCGATCCACGCGCCGAGCGCCGCGAGCGCCGGGGGGAGGACGAGCGTGAGCTTGTCGCGTCCCGCCAGCGCCAGCTCGCCGAGTGCCGCGCCGACCGCGAGTGCCACGCCGCCCTCGTTCGGGAACGCCTCGCGCTCGGCATGCGCCGGGTCGAGGAGCTCCGCCATGGGGATCCCCAACAGCGTGGACGGCACGAGGCCGAAGTACGAAAGCACCGAGTAGCGGCCGCCGATGTCCGGAGCGTTCGTGAACGTGCGGGCGTAGTGCTTCTCCGCCGCCATCGCCTGCAGCGGCGTCCGGTCATCGGTGATCGCGACGAAGCCGGTGCCGGACTTTTCACCCGCCCTGTCGTGTGCACGTGCGAAGAACGCACGCTCGAACGAGCTCACCTCGACCGTTCCCCCCGACTTGCTCGCGACCAGCACCAGCGTCGTCCCGGGGTCATAGGCAGCCAGCGCCGCGCGAACGGCTTCCGGCGAAGTGTCATCGAGGACGGTGACGGGGATCCCCTTCTCTCGCGTGCCGCACACGCGGGCGAGCACCTCGGGCCCAAGGCTCGAGCCGCCCATGCCGAGCAGTACGGCGCGCTGGATCCCGCGCTGGCCGGCGTCGAGCGCGAACGTGGGGAGATCGGTCGCCTGCCGGCGCATCCGGGCCGGCGAATCCACCCATCCGAGCCGGTTCCGGGCCACGCCGCGCCGCGCCGCGTCATCGCCCCAGAGCGAGTCGTCCCTCGCCAGGAGGCGCTCCGCGAACCGGCCGCGGACGAGCGCCTGCCGGCGCTCCTCGACCCGTGCCTCGAACGACCCGAGCTCGAGCCGCGCGTCGCTCATCGAGCCTGCCCGCGCTGGGCGAGCAGCTCGCGGCGGCGCGTCTCCAGCGCGCCCAGCAGATCGTCGAACGACTTGGCGAACGCCTGCACGCCCTCGCCCTCCAACTCGCCGATCAGCGATTCCACCGGCACGCCCAGCTCGGTGAGCCGCGTGAACACCGCGCGGGCGCCGGCGAGGTCGTGGCGGATGCGCGGCTCGACGCGGCCGTGATCGTTGAACGCGGCGAGCGTCGCCGGCGGCAGCGTGTTCACCGTGTCGGGGCCGATCAGCTCCTCGACGTAGAGCACGTCGCGGTACGCCTTGTTCTTGGTGCTGGTCGATGCCCACAGCGGCCGCTGCCGGTGGGCGCCGCGCGCCTCGAGCGCGCGGAAGCGCGAGCCGGCGACGACCGCCTCGAACTCGGCGTAGGCCAACCGCGCGTTCGCCACCGCCGCCTGGCCGTACCGCGACTCCAGTTCGGCGCGCTCGGTGGCGCCCGGAGGAAGCGTCGATGCACGCTTCTCGATCGCGCCGTCCACCTTGCTGTCCACGCGCGAGACGAAGAACGACGCCACCGAGCGGAGCTGGGCGAGGTCGCCGTTCGCGGCCGCGCGCTGCTCGAGCCCGGTGAGCCAGGCGTCCATCACCTCGCGGTAGCGCGCGAGCGTGAAGATGAGCGTCACGTTGACGCTGATGCCGGCGGCCAGCGTGGCGGTGATCGCGGCCAACCCCTCGCGCGTGGCCGGGATCTTGATCATGACGTTCTGACGGGCCACGGCAGCGTGCAGGCGCTGGGCGGCGGCGATCGTGCCGGCGGTGTCGCGCGCGAGCCGCGGGCTCACCTCCAGGCTCACGCGCCCGTCGAGACCCTTCGAGCGCTCGTACACGGGCTTCAGCTTGTCGCACGCGAGCTGGATGTCCGCGATCGCCACCGCCTCGAACAGCGGCTCGCCCTCGAGGCCGCGCGCGATGCCCTCGGTGAGCGCCGCGTCGTAGTCGCCGCTGCCGGCGATCGCCTGCTGGAAGATCGTGGGGTTGGAGGTCACGCCCACGACGCCCGCGTCGCGGACGTCGCGGTCGAACTCGCCCGAGAGCAGGTGGCCGCGGCGGATGAAGTCGAGCCACACGCTCTGGCCCAGTTCGAGAAGTTGCTGCGCGCGGCTGGGCATCGGGATCACCTCGGGTGGGGTGGAGGGGCGCGACCGGCATCCAGCATCGGACGCGATGCGCCCGCGCGCAAGCGCCGGCTACGCGCGCGCGTGCGTCGTGGCCAGGGCGCGCAACCGCTCGGCGTGCCCCGGCGTCAGCTGGCCGTCGGCGAGTCGCCACGTCCAGTTGCCGCTCGCGCATCCCGGCGTGTTGAAGCGCGCCTCACGCCCGAGCGAGAGCACGTCCTGGACCGGCGTCACGAACGTGTCAGCGGGCGAGGCGATACCGGCCGCGATCAGGTCCCACGCGATGTCGCCCGAGGATGGACCCAATTCGTTGCGCACGGTTGCGCGCTCGGCTCCTGACAGCCCGGCCCACCAGCCGTGCGTGGTGTCGTTGTCGTGCGTGCCGGTGTAGACGACGCTGTTCGCGACGTGGTTGCGCGGCAGGAACGGGTTCTCGCGATCGCCGTCGAATGCGAACTGGAGCACGCACATGCCCGGCAGGCCCAGCTCGTCGCGCAGCTCGGCCACGTCCTCGCCGGTCTCGCCCAGGTCTTCGGCCACGAGCGGCAGCGTTCGGAAACGCCGCGAGAGCGACAGGAACAGCGCCTCGCCGGGTCCCGGCTGCCAGCGGCCGCCGCGCGCGTCGGGCGCATCCGGCGGCACCTCCCAGTAGCGCACGAAGCCGATGAAGTGGTCGAGGCGCACGCGGTCCACCCAGCCGAACAGGGCCTCGAGCCGAGTCCCCCACCACGCGAAGCCATCCGCGGCGTGCGCGTCCCAACGGTAGAGCGGATTGCCCCAGAGTTGGCCGGTGGCGCTGAAGTAATCCGGCGGCACGCCGGCGACGCCGGTGGGGCGCGCGTCCGCGTCCAGCTCGAACAGCTCCGGGTGCGCCCAGACGTCGGCGCTGTCGAGCGCGACGAAGATCGGAGCGTCGCCCATCAACGCGACGCCGCGCCCCCGCGCGTGCTCCCGGAGTTCGAGCCACTGCTCGTGGAACGCCAGCTGCATCACCTCGTGCTCGAGGATCGGACGTGCGAGCGCGCGGCGCGCCTCGGCAAGCGCGTCCCGGTGGCGACGGCGGATCGGATCGGGCCACTCCTGCCAGGGCCGCCCACCGTGCGCCTCGCGCAGCGCCATGAACAGCGCGTAGTCGGCGAGCCACGGCGTGCGGGCGCGGAACCGGTCCAACAACTCCCGTGCGATCCTGCCCAGCCTCGACGCCATGCCCGACGCCACCGCGCGCGACGCTTCGTGGGCCGCACCGAAGTCCGCGCCCGTCTCACGCCGCCCCGGCAGCCGTTCGAGTGTGCCGGGCGCGAGCAGGCCCCGGCCTTCGAGTCGCGCCGCCGACACGAGCAGCGGGTTGCCGGCGAACGCGGAGAAGCTCTGGTACGGCGAATCCCCGAAGCCCGTCACCCCGAGGGGCAGCACCTGCCACAGCGACTGGCCCGCGGCCGCGAGGAAGTCCACGAACGCGTACGCCGCATCGCCCAGGTCGCCGCACGGGCCAGTCCCCGGCAATGCGGTGGGGTGGAGGAGCAGTCCGCTGGAGCGCGGGAACCGCATGTCGAGCATCTCCGGGTGTGCGTGCCGGCGAGAGTCGCGGCATAGTGCGTGCGCACGCGTGGAGGCGCAACGCGCCGGCAGCGCCGGAGGAGGCCCCGATGACAACGCGCCGCAATCATGCGATGTCGCTCGGCTTCGCCTCGCTCATCTCGCGGGTCGCGATCGCGCCTGCGGCGATGACCGTGCTCGGGGCGCTGCCCATGACGGCGCACGCCGCAGGGGCACCCAGCGAAGCGGGGTCATCCGCTGGGTTCGTGATGACCGTGGGCCGCGACACGATCGGGCTCGAGCGGTTCACGCGCACCGCCGGTGGCGCCCAGGGCACGCTGCTGTTCACGCCCACGGGCCTGCGCTTCGACTACACGCTCGAGATCGGCGCCGATGGCCTCGTCAAGCGCATGGAGAACACGGTGCGGCCTGCCTCGGCCGCGCCGAACGCGCCGCCGACGCAGAGCGCGACGCTCGAATGGCGCGCGGACAGCGTCATCGCCGACGTGCCACCGGGGGGGCTCCAGCGCTTTGCGAGCAAGCCCGGGTCGCTGCCGTACTTGAACCCGAGCCTGTTCATGCTCGAGTTGATCGTGAAGCGCGCGGGCGCCCACTCGCCGCCGAGCGGAACCGTTCCGGTGTTCACCGTCTCCGGCGGCCGCACGATCGACGCCACGCTGCGCTTCGCCGGCAGCGACTCCCTCGAGCTGTCACTGGGTGCGGCGTCGTTCCAGCTGAAGATCGACGCCCGCGGCCACATCCTCTCCGGCGCGGTGCCGGCGCAGAACGTGCGTTTCGAGCGCGTGGAGTCGCTGCCGCCGGCGCAGCTCGCGGTGGCGGCGCCGGATTACTCGGCGCCCGCCGGCGCGCCGTACACGGCCGAGAGCGTGCGCGTCTCGACGCGCGGCGGCTTCGAGCTGGCCGGCACGCTGACGCGGCCCGTGGCTCCGAAGGGAAGCACCGCGAAGCTGCCGTGCGTGATCACGATCACCGGCTCGGGGCCGCAGGATCGCGACGAGCGGCTGCCCATCGTGCGCGGCTACCGGTTGTTCCGCCAGGTCGCCGACACGCTCTCACGCCGCGGCATCGCGGTGCTGCGGCTCGACGATCGCGGCACGGGCGAGTCCGGCGGCCGTTTCGCCGGCAGCACCACCGCCGATTTCGGCGACGACGTGCAGGACGCGCTGGCGTGGCTCCGGGTCCAACCCGGGATCGACGCCACGCGGCTCGCGCTTCTCGGCCACAGCGAGGGCGGGTTGATCGCGCCCATGGTGGCGGTGCGCGAGCCTGCGCTCGCCGCACTCGTGCTGCTCGCGGGCCCGGCGTGGAACGGTCGCCGCGTGCTCGAGTACCAGAACGCGTGGGCGATCGGGAAACAGCTCACGGGCGCGGCGTTCGACTCGACGATGGCCGTGGCGAAGAAGGGCATCGACTCGCTCGCGACGAGCGACGCCTGGTTCGGCTACTTCCTCGGCTACGATCCGCTGCCGGCGGCACGCAGGGTGGTGAAGCCGCACGTGCTGCTGCTCCAGGGCGAGACCGACCGCCAGGTGACCGCCGAGCAGGTGGACGAGCTGGCCGCCGCGTTCAAGGCCGCGGGCAATCGCGACGTGACCGTGAAGAAGCTCGCGGCCACGAACCACTTGTTCCTGCCCGACCCGAGCGGCGATCCCGCGGGCTACGCGAAGCTCTCCTCCGGCGAGGTGCCGCGCGAGACGTTGGGGCTGATCGCCGACTGGCTGGCCGCGCGGCTGCTGCCCGGCGCGCACGGCACGCACACGGTCAAGCTCGGGGTGCCCACTCCCGAACGCGCTTCGCCACCGCCTCACCGGTGAGCCCGAAGTGGGCGGCCAGCACCTCGGCCGGCGCCGACTCGCCGTAGCGGTCGACACCGAGCGTGAGCCCGCGCTCGCCCACGAGCGCGTGCCAGCCATCGGTGACGCCCGCCTCGATGCTGACGCGACGGCCGCCCGGCGGCAGCAGCTGACGGCGCCACGCCTCGTCCTGCTGCGCGAACACCTGCGGCGCCGGCATGCTCACGACGCGCGTCGCCAACCCCGCGGTCGCGAGCCGCTCGGCGGCGTCCACCGCGACACCCACCTCGGAGCCGGTGGCGATCAACGTGATCGCATCGCGCTCGTTGCTGTCGCGCAGCAGCGAGGCGCCCCGCCTCAGGTCAGCGGCTGAGAATGCTGCCGGTCGCGACAGCGCCGGCAGCGTCTGGCGGCTGAGCGCGATCAGCGTCGGGCCCTCGGCGCGCTCGAGCGCCAGACCCCACGCCGCCGCGGTCTCGAGACCGTCGGCAGGGCGGATCACGAGCAGGTTCGGGATCAGCCGCAACGCGGCGAGGTGCTCGACCGACTGGTGCGTGGGCCCGTCCTCGCCGAGGAAGATGCTGTCGTGCGTGTAGGCGAAGATCACGCGCAGCTTCATCAGCGCCGCGAGCCGGATCGACGGCCGCGCATAGTCGGTGAACGTGAGGAACGAGGCGGTGAACGGGATCCAGCCGCCGGACAGGGCCAGGCCGCTGGCGACCGCGGTCATGGCGTGTTCGCGGACGCCGAAGTGGAGGTTCCTGCCGGAGAAGTCCTTCGCGGCGACGTAGCCGGAGTCGGCGATCTTCGTCCGGGTACTGGCCTCTAAGTCCGCGCTCCCGCCGACCAGGCCCGGCAGCAGTGCCGCCGCCTGCTGGATCACGGCCTGGCCGTGAACGCGCGTGGCCGCCGCGGACCCGGCTTCGCCGGGTGCCCCAGGCGCCGACGCGCACAGCCGCTCCACCAGTCCGCTCGGCACGCGACGCTCGCGGAAGCTCGTCCAGCGCTCGGCGCGCGCAGGATCGGCCGCACGCCAGCGCGCGAGCGCCGCATCCCACTCCGCGCGCTCCTTCGCCCATCGTTGTCGCAGCTCATCAAAATGCGCGCGCACCTCGTCCGGCACGAGAAACGCCGGCGACTCGGGCCAGCCCAACGCGCGCTTCGCCGCGAGCGTCTCCTCGGGTCCCAGCGGCTCGCCGTGCGCGTGTGCCGTGTCCTGCTTGTGCGGCGCGCCGTAGCCGATGTGGCTCTTGCAGACGATGAGCGTGGGCCGCGCCGACTGTGCCGTCGCCTGCTCGAGCGCGGAGGCCACCGAGTCGCGATCGTTCGCGTCGGCGCGCAGCACCTGCCAGCCGTACGCCTCGAAGCGCTTCGCCGTGTCGTCGCTCCAGGCGATGCTCGTCGAGCCGTCGATCGTGATGCGGTTGTCGTCGTACATCACGGTGAGATTGCCGAGTTGGAGATGGCCCGCGAGCGAGGCGGCCTCGTGTGAGATGCCCTCCATCAGGCAGCCGTCGCCGGCGATCGCGAACACGCGGTGCGTGCCCGGCGAGAAGCCGCCGCGTCCGGCATCGCCAAAGCGCGCGTCCTCCATGCGCGCGGCCAGCGCCATGCCGACGGCGTTCCCGATGCCCTGTCCCAGCGGGCCCGTCGTGGTCTCGACCCCGGCCGTGTGCCCGTACTCGGGATGGCCGGGCGTGCGGCTTCCGAGCTGGCGGAAGCGCTTCAACTCGTCCATCGGCAGGTCGTAGCCCGAGAGGTGGAGCAGCGAGTAAAGGAGCATCGAGCCGTGGCCCGCCGAGAGCACGAAGCGGTCGCGGCCCGGCCACGCCGGATCCGAGGGGTCGTGACGCAGGAAGCGCGACCACAGGACGTACGCGGCGTCCGCCATGCCCATCGGCATGCCCGGGTGACCCGAGCGCGCCTTCTCGACCGCGTCCACGGCGAGGAACCGAATGCAGTTCGCCGCCAGCGTCGCCAGCGAGGGGTCGGTGCGGGTGGGGGCGCTCACGTCACCACCCTACACTTGCCGCCCCTCGGCGCGCGACCTACGCTCGGGTTGCCGCGTTCACCTTCGTGTGGAGCCTCCGTGAGACCCGTCGAAGCATCGCTCCCCGAACTCTCGCTGCCCGAGCTCCGCCGCTACGGCCGACACCTCACGCTCGCCGAGATGGGAGAGGAGGGGCAGAAGCGACTGAAAGCCGGCAGCGTGCTCGTGGTGGGCGCCGGCGGCCTCGGCTCGCCGCTCGCGCTCTACCTCGCCGCCGCGGGCGTGGGCACGATCGGCATCGTCGACTTCGACGCCGTCGAGGAGTCGAACCTCCAGCGCCAGATCGCGCACGGCACGGCGAGCGTGGGCAAGTCCAAGCTGGCGTCGATCACCGCGCGCCTTGCGGATCTGAACCCGTACGTCACCGTGGTGCCGCACGAGGCCTACCTCCATCGCACGAACGCGCTCGAGATCGTGCGCCCGTACGACGTGATCGTGGACGGCACCGACAACTTCGCCACGCGCTACCTGGTGAACGACGCCTGCGTGCTCGAGGGCAAGCCCAACGTCTACGGCAGCATCCTGCGCTTCGAGGGCCAGGCGAGCGTGTTCGACGCGCGCATTGGGCCCTGCTATCGCTGCCTGTTCCCCGAGCCCCCGCCGGCGGGCGTGATCCCGAACTGCGCCGAGGCCGGCGTGCTGGGCGTGCTCCCCGGCGTCATCGGCTCGATCCAGGCCACCGAGGCGATCAAGCTCCTGATCGGCGCCGGCGACACGCTCGTGGGCCGGCTGCTGCTCTACGACGCGCTCGAGATGCGGTTTCGCGAGATGCGGCTGCGGAAGGATCCGCGCTGTCCCATCTGCGGCGAGCAGCCGAGCATCCGCGAGCTCCAGGACTACGACGCCCTGTGCGGCGTCAAGCCGCACGAGAGCGCCGCGGACCAAATCGGGGCGCGCGAGCTCGCGGACCGGCTGGCCCGCGGCGAGGACATGGTGCTGGTCGACGTGCGCGAGCCGCACGAGCTGGCGATCGCGAAGTTCCCGAACGCGGTCCATGTCCCACTGCGGACGGTGCCCACGCGAGCGTCGGAGCTGCCGCGCGAGCGCCTGCTCGTACTCACCTGCCACAAGGGTGTCCGCAGCCAGCGCGCGCTGGAGATCCTGCGCGAGTTGGGGTTCACGCGGCTCAAGAACCTCGCCGGCGGCATCGACTCCTGGTCACGCGAGGTGGACAGCAGCGTCCCGCGCTATTAAGAAGGACGCGTAAGGCGCGATTCGATGGGTCGTTCACGGAGGACACGAACCATGCTGGGATCGAGCAGGAAGGTCCACGTCGCAGCCGGCCGCTTGCTGGCGCTCGCCGCTGCCGCAGCGCTGTCGTGGCTCGCCGCGGGCTGCGCTGTGAACCCGGCCACCGGCAAGAAGGAATTCACGCTGGTGACGCCGGCGCAGGAGTCCGCGATGGGCCGCGAGGGCTACGGCGCGGCGATCGCCGAGTTCGGCCTCTACGACGACAACGCGCTCGCCGCCTACGTGGACAGCGTCGGCCGCAAGGTGGCGGCGGCCTCGGAGCAGCCCACGCTGCCGTGGCGCTTCACCGTGCTGGACGACCCGGTCGTGAACGCGTTCGCCATGCCCGGCGGCTACATCTACGTGACCCGCGGCCTGCTCGCGCACATGCAGAGCGAGGCGCAGCTGGCGGGTGTGTTGGGCCACGAGATCGGCCACGTCACCGCGCGGCACTCGGCGAAACAGATCACGCAACAGCAGTTGGCGGGGCTGGGCCTGGGGATCGCCTCCGCGGTCTCACCCTCGTTCCGCCGCTACGGCAGCACCGCGGAGCAGGCTTTGGGCCTGCTGATGCTCAAGTACTCGCGCGATGACGAGACGCAGGCGGACGAGCTGGGCGTGCGCTACGCCACCGGCTCCGGCTACGACCCGCGCGAGATCCCGGGCACTTATCGCACGCTCAAACGGATCGCCGAAAGGGCCGGGCAGGAACTGCCGAGCTACATGAGCACGCACCCCGATCCCGGCCAGCGCGAAGTGCGAACGAGCGACCTTGCGGCGAAGGCTGTCGTCGGGAAGACGAACCTGAACGTGCGCCAGCGCGTGTACCTCGACCACTGCCGCAACCTCGTCTACGGCGACAACCCGCGCTACGGCTGGTTCGAGGGCTCGCGCTTCTATCACCCCGTGCTCGGGCTGGAGATGAGTTTCCCGCCTGGCTGGCAGACACAGCACACGCACACCGCGCTCACCGGCGTGTCGCAGGACCAGCACGGCATGATGCAAATGACGCTTGCGCGCGATGCCACGGGTAAGACACCCGGGGACTACCTCGTCGGGCTCACGACCGACGGCAAGATCAGCGGCTCGCGCGGCGCGCCGGAATCGTTGGGGACGTGGCCGGCGTGGATCGGCACCATCACCGTGCCCGACGGCCAGGGCGGGCAATCGAGCCTGGTCGCCGGGTTCGTACGCGTGACACCCGACCTGATGCTGCAGGTGCTGGGGAAGGGCGCCTCGCCCGGGGACGCCAGCGAGCGCGCGATCCTCGCCGCGATCCGCTCCATGACCGTGCTCACCGACCCGAAGCGCGGCATGGTGCAGCCGGCCCGCATCCGCGTGCAGTCGGCGCCTGCGAGCGGCGATTTCCGCAGCGTTTACGGCCAGCTGAGCGGCGGCCTCATCCCGGTGGAGGAGGCCGCGATCGTCAACGGCGTCGAGCTGGACGAGCAGCTGCTCAAGGGCCAGTGGCTCAAGCTCCCGGAGGCCGTGAAGCGTCCATGAACAACCCGCTGGACGCTCGTGTACAGGACTTGTTCAGTCCCTTGGGGCCGAGAGGGTTCAGCTTGGATTGCGAATTCTTTCACGAGGAGTTTGACATGCCGTTGTCGCGCCGATAGTTTGCGCGGCGGCCATGACCAAGCTCCTCGCTGCCGTCATCGTCTGCAGCACACTCGCCGCCGCCAGCGTGGCGCTCTCCCAATCGTTCAATGTTCGCCTGGGAGACACCAAGGGCCCGGTGCAGCCCATCAATTTCAGCCACAAGATCCACGCTGGAACGAATCAGATGGACTGCAAGTACTGCCACCACGGCGCGGCCAACTCGCAGTGGGCGAACATTCCCGCTGTGAGCACGTGTATGGGTTGTCACAAGTTCGTGGCCACCGACAAGCCGGAGATCGTGAAGCTCACCGGCTATGCCGACCGCGGTGAACAGATCCCGTGGGAGAAAGTCCACTACCTGCCGGACCACGTGAAGTTCAACCACAAGCGTCACGTGCGCGCCGGTTTCGCCTGCCAGGAATGCCACGGCCCGGTGCAGGAGATGGACCGCGTCTACCAGTTCAGCTCGCTCAAGATGGGCTGGTGCATCAGCTGCCACCGGAAGAACCTCACCAATCCCAACTTCCCGGCGACGATGGACTGCCTGGTCTGTCACCACTGATGAGCGACGAACGCGTGGTGTTCGATCGCCGCGACTTCCTGAAGCTCGTGGGCGTCGGCGTGGCCGGCGTCACCGCCGGCTGCGCGAAGCCGCCCGCCGAGAAGCTGATCCCGTACCTGGTGGCGCCCGAGGACATCCTCCCCGGCGTGCCCTACTTCTACGCGAGCACGTGCCGCGAGTGCCCGGCCGGCTGCGGCCTGCTCGTGCGCACGCGCGAGGGTCGCGCGATCAAGCTCGAGGGCAACCCGGAGCACCCGCTGAACGAGGGCGGGCTGTGCGCGCGCGGCCAGGCGGGCCTGCAGGGCCTCTAC
>DATNFC010000267.1:0-2052 GCA_035606545.1 Candidatus Methylomirabilota bacterium | reverse complement strand
TCCATCAGCGCCGCGAGCGCGGTGCAGGCCGCGACGATGCCCACCGTCCACGCATAGCCGCGCGCACCCGCTCTCACGCGCGCATCCTAACGCCGCGGCGCATGCGGTCCCCAACCCGGGCGCGATCTTGATGCCGTCTTGATACACCGGGGCTGCATCCGTGCGCCGCCCTGACGCCCGGGCGTGGTGCACTCAGCGCATGAACGGCTCCGGGAATGCGTCCGGCCTGCGCGGGCTCTCGCGGCTCTGGAGCGCGCTCATCGGCGGCCGGCGGAACGTGCTGGATCCCGCGATCCACCGCCACCTGGCGCTGATCGCGTTCTTCGCCTGGGTGGGTCTGGGCTCCGATGGGTTGTCGTCGTCCTGCTACGGCCCGGAGGAGGTGTTCCGCCAGCTCGGCGAGCATCGCCACCTCGCGCTCTACCTCGTGGCGGCGATGGTGGGGACCGTGTTCCTGATCTCGGCGTCCTACAGCCAGATCATCGAGCAGTTCCCCTCGGGTGGCGGCGGCTACCTCGTGGCGACGCGGCTACTCGGGTCCACGGCCGGCGTCGTCTCCGGGAGCGCGCTGGTCGTGGACTACGTGCTCACGGTGGCGATCTCGGTGGCCGCCGGTTGCGACGCGATATTCTCGTTCCTGCCTCACGGCGCGCTGGCGTGGAAGCTGGTCGCGGAACTCGCCGTGTTGGCCTGGCTGATCGTCCTGAACCTCCGCGGCGTCAAGGAGTCGGTGATGGTCCTGACGCCGATCTTCCTCGTGTTCCTGCTCACGCACGCCGGGCTCATCGGCTTCGGCATCCTTCGTCACGCCGGCGACTTCGGCACGCTGTTGCCGGCGACGGTGGGTGAAACGCGCCAGGCGGTGTCGAGCCTCGGGCTGTTCGCGGTTGCGACCGTGCTGCTGCGGGCGTTCTCGCTCGGCGGCGGCACATACACCGGCATCGAGGCGGTGAGCAACGGCGTCGGCATCCTGCGCGAGCCGCGCGTGCGCACCGGGCAGCGGACGATGCTGTTCATGGCCTGCTCGCTCGCGTTCACCGCGGGCGGCATCCTGCTCTGCTACCTGCTGAACGACGCCGCGTTCGAGGCGGGACGCACGCTCAACGCGTCGCTCTGGACCGGGCTCACGGGCGACTGGCGGCTCGGCACGTTCGCCCCCGGGCCGGCCGTGGTGTGGATCACGCTCGTCTCCGAGGGCGCGCTGCTGTTCGTCGCCGCGCAGACCGGGTTCGTGGACGGGCCGCGGACCCTGGCGGCGATGGCCGTGGACGAATGGGTGCCGAAGCGCTTCAAGAATCTCTCCGAGCGCCTCGTCACCCAGAACGGCGTGCTCTCGATGGGGCTCGCGGCCACCGCGGTTCTCGCGTACACGCGCGGCGCCGTCGCGATTCTCGTCGTGATGTACTCGATCAACGTCTTCCTTACGTTCACGCTCAGCCAGTTCGGCATGGCGCGCCATTGGCTTCGCGTGCGGCGCGAGATCGGACACTGGCGGCGACGCCTCATCGTGAACGCGATCGGGACGATCGTCACGGCCACGATTCTCATCATCACCGCGACTCTCAAGTTCCGCGAGGGCGGCTGGATTACGTTGGTGGCGACGTGCGCGCTGGTCCTTCTGTGCACGCTGATCCGGCGGCACTACGGGCGGGTCCGGCGACATCTCGCCTCGCTCGACGAGACGCTGCTCAACCTGCCGCTGCCCGAGCCGAAACAGCCCCCGGCGCTCGCGCTCGATGGCCCGACCGCGATCGTGCTCGTCGAGTCGTACAACGGCCTCGGCGTTCACACGTTGCTCTCGATCCATCGGCTCCTGCCCCGGCACTTCCGCAACTTCGTGTTCGTGAGCGTCGGGCTGGTGGACTCGGCGCAGTTCAAGGGCGCCGACGAGCTCGGCGCGCTCGAAGTCAAGGTGCGCACGGATCTCGAGCAGTACGTGCGGCTCGCAGAGCGGATGGGCTGGTACGCCGAGTATCGCCATGCGCTCGGAACCGATCTCGTGCACGAGCTTGAAGCGCTGAGCCAGGATCTCGCGAAGGAGTTCCGCCGACC
>DATNFC010000266.1:0-5714 GCA_035606545.1 Candidatus Methylomirabilota bacterium | reverse complement strand
GACGATGCGGCCATCGGTGACCCACACCAGCGCCCGCTCGGTGTTCCACTCGAGCACGAGGCAGCCGGACTTCTTCTGCGAGCCGAGGAGCTGGAGGATCTCCATCGCCGAGAAATCGTGAAGGTTCCCCTGGAGCGCCATGCGATCTCCTATGCGGCCATCGACGACTGGCGGCGCGAAGCCTGCGCCAGCCGGCCGTGGGTGGCGGCGTCGAGCTGCGACTCGCGCTGGCGCTCGAGCGTCATGACCAGCGCGTAGGCGGCCAGCGACCACGCATAGACCGCGGCGAGCGCGAGCAGCACGAACACGTGCGGCAGCTCGGAGCCGGGGATCGTGAGCCGGGGCGTCACCGCGAACGGCAGCACCGAGCTGAATGCGAGCCGTCCCATCAGCCAGGTGGTCGACAGCATCGCGACCGGGCCGGCGACGCGGTGGTGCGCGAGCAGCCCGTAGCCGGGCACGAGCGCCGCGAGCCCGGTGCGCACATAGCGCTCGCTGTCGCGCCGCTTGGCGCGATGCTGGAGCAGCAGCACGCGCGAGAACTCCTGCGTCTCGGTGCCGCCGCCGACGCGGTCGCACTCCGGGCACAGCGCCGCCTCGCGCCGCCGGCGCGCGCAGCGCCGGCACACGACCACGCCGCAGTTGCTGCACGTTCGCAGCGGCAGCCGCCGATGCTCCCAGCGGCCGCCGAACCAGCCAATGGCCATGAACACGAGCGCGGCGAGGCTGAACGGCCAGCCGGCAGCCTCGATGCGGCCGCGCAGCAGCAGCGGCAGCGGCTGCGCCCCGCTCGGCGAGGGGGCACGTGACAGCGCGCCCCAGAACGTCGACGGCGACGGCCACACGTCCACGAGCGGCAGCATGCCGCTGGCGCCGGCGCGCGACTGGTACTGCTTCACGAGGTCGAAATCGATCGCCGAGGCCAGGCGCAGCTCGTCGCTCGCGCCGGAGTAGTCGAAGCGCCGCGTCAGCAGCTGCGAGGCGTTGAAGTGGGCGGCCGCGTTCGCGGCGTCGCGCTGCGCTGCGCGCCGGTAGAGCACGAGCGCCTCGTCGGAGTGTCCGCGCATGGCGAGCACGTTGCCGAGGTCGGTGAGCACGGCCGAGTGCTCGGGCCAGGCGACGAGCGCCGCCCGGTACGCGCGCTCGGCGACCTCGAGCTGAGCGCCCTGCCGCGCGTGCCATGCGAGCGCGAACTGGGCGAAACCGTTGTCCGGGTCCCGGTGCGCGCAGGCTTCGAGTCGCGACTGCGTGACCGGATCCCACGACGCGTGCTCGATCAGCGGCGTCTCGTAGTACGGGGGCGCGTTCGTGCGCAGCGCGAGCGTGAAGCGGTCGAGCGCCGTGAGCGCGAACGGCGCGCCCACGGCGGCAAAGGCGAGCAGGCCGAACAGCACGCGCTCGCGCAGCCGCAGGTGCGGGAACAGGAACGCCAGCAACCCGAGCACCGGGAGCGTGAGCCCGAGTCCGGTGAGGAACGGCAGCGTCAGGATCACCGGCACCCACCAGCGGGCGGTCACGGGGGAGATGACCGTGGACAGGTGCTCGAACAGCCCGTGCGCGAGCTGCTGCCGGCGCAGCAGCACGACGATGAACCCGGCGATGAGCAGCCCCACGAACAGCGCCTCGAGCCCCAGCCCGAGGACGTTCGCGACCACGTCCAGCTGCACGGTGAAGTCGCGGCGGATGCGGTCCACGATCACCGCCCAGTGGATGAGAGTCTGCGACGGGTCCGAGAACAGGAACCAGCCGGCGAGCGTCAGGTGCGGCGCCAGGAACGAAGGGTCGAGCTCGATCGCGCCGCGCACCAGGGCGATCGCCTCGGGGTCCTGGCCGGACTGCCGCGCCATGAGCCCGCGGCGATAGAACAGCCGCGCCTCGATCGGGAGCGCCACGAGCTGCTGTGAGTTCTTCCACGCCACCCACGCCGAGACGTCGCGCAGGTCCGCGGGTGCCGAGCGGCTCGCGGGCGCGGCATGCATCGCGGGCGGCGGCGCCGGCGTGGCGCGGCTCGCAGCGGGCGGTGCCGCCGGGGCGCGGGTCGCGACCGCGGGCTCGATCGCCGGCGCTTCAGGCTCCGCGGGCGGCGTGTCGGGCGGCGTGTCGGGCGGCGTATCCGGCAGCGGCTCCTGCGCGCACGCCGGCGCCACGCACGTCACCACGGACGGCGCCGCGACCAGTGCCAGTAGCAGTGCGAACACGTGCCATGGCGGACGCCAACGCACCAGACCGCGAACCGTCATCCCTGGTCGGTTCATGCTGCGCATTGCCTTGACACTCCGAGTGTTCGCTCCTTACGGTCCGGGCGTTCGTCCGGGGTATCGGCGTTGCCGCGCAGTCACTTGAGACGCTTCTCCCGGCTCCATTCCGCCCGCCCGAGGCCCGCCGCATGAACCCGATCGAGACCCGTACCACGCCCTGGATCCGCATCCTGGAGGCGCCCGCCCACGTCGGGGATACCGTGGAGGTCCGGGGCTGGGTCACGCACCGTCGCTCGAGCGGAAAAGTGCAGTTCCTGGTGCTCCGGGACGGCAGTGGCCAGATCCAGTGCGTGGCTGGAGTCAAGGACCTCTCGCCGGAGCAGTGGGAGGCGAGCGCTCAGCTGACCCAGGAGAGCGCCGTGATCGCGCGCGGCACGATCAAGGCCGACGCGCGCCAGGTGGGCGGCGTCGAGCTGGGGTTGGCGAGCCTCGCGGTGGTGGCACTCGCCCCCGAGTACCCGATCACACCCAAGGAGCATGGCGTCGATTTCCTCATGGACCACCGCCACCTCTGGCTCCGCGCGCCGCGCCAGCAGGCGATCCTCAGGATCCGCGCGCAGATCGTGAGCGCGTTCCGCGACTTCATGGACGGCGAGGGCTTCACGCTCGTCGACGCACCCATCTTCACGCCGAGCGCGTGCGAGGGCACGACGACGCTGTTCGAGACCCAGTACTTCGACGACAAGGCGTACCTGTCGCAGAGCGGGCAGCTGTACATGGAGGCCGCGGCGATGGCGCTGGGCCGCGTCTACTGCTTCGGGCCCGCGTTCCGCGCCGAGAAGAGCAAGACCCGCCGCCACCTGATCGAGTTCTGGATGATGGAGCCGGAGTGGGCGTGGGCGACGCTCGACGACGTGATCGCCCTCGAGGAGCGGCTGCTCATGGCGACGATCGCGCGCGTGCTCGACCGCTGCCGCGAGGATCTCAAGGTCGTCGAGCGCGACGCCTCGAAGCTCGAGCGGGTGAAGGCCCCGTTCCCGCGCATGCACTACAACGACGCGGTGCAGCTGCTGCACGAGAAGGGCATGCCGTTCGAGTGGGGGAGCGACTTCGGGGCGCCCGACGAGACCGAGCTCTCGAGCCGCCACGACTCGCCGCTGTTCGTGATGAACTACCCGGCCGCGGTGAAGGCGTTCTACATGGAGCCCGACCCGGCCGATCCCCGGCTGTCGCTGTCGTGCGACTGCCTGGCCCCCGAGGGCTACGGCGAGATCATCGGCGGCGGCCAGCGCATGTCGAACCTCGAGCTGCTCACCCGCAGGATCGACGAGCACGGCCTGCCGCAGGCGGCATTCGAGTGGTACAAGGACCTGCGCCGCTACGGGAGCGTGCCGCACTCGGGCTTCGGCATCGGGATCGAGCGCACGCTCGCCTGGCTCGCCGGGCTCGAGCACGTGCGCGAGAGCGCGGCGTTCGCGCGCATGCTCTACCGGCTGACGCCGTAGCGTACCGGCCGGGCATCGGAATTACCCGGAATCTTGACACTCCCGACACAGGTTCCTAGTGTCCGCCGGCTCGCACTCCGCCACCCTTGAGGACGACCGGACTCTCACCCGTCACGCGTGAGGTCCCAACTCCATTGACATGTTCGGAGACGCCTCGATAAGCTTCGTGCACTTCGTTTTCCGGGGCCCCGGTCGCGCTCGGCTGGCGTGGTCCCATGGCGTCGGCGTGCGTTTCGCCGCCGCGCTGCTCGTGGTTTCCACGCTCGGCGGTGCGGGGTGCACGCGTGGGAGTGGCGTCCCGCCCGTGGAAGATACCGAGACGAGCGGGCGTATCTCGATCGCCGCTTCACCCGACGCGCAGCAGCTGCTGGCGCAGGAGGTGGCGGCGTTTCGGGCCACGTATCCGCAGGCCGCGCTCGAGCTTCGACCGCCGGAATCCTCGGCGCAGGTGCTCGGGGCGCTGCTCGGCGGACGGGCGGACGTGGCGGCGGCGGGACGGGAGCTGGAGGACGAGGAGCGCAACATGGCACGACAGGCGGGCATCGAGTTCGAGGGGCATCGCGTGGCGCAGGACGCCATCTGCGTGGTCGTACCCGAGGCCAGCCCGATCCACAACCTCACGGTCGGCGAGCTGCGCCGCATCGGCTTGGGCGAGGCGCGCTCGTGGAGCGTGTTCGGCGGCCCCGACGCGGCGATCGTCCCGGTGCTGCCGCCGCTCGCCTCCGACCTCGCGCGCGCGTTCGTGCAGCGGGTGATGGATGGCGCCGCGCTGCGTGCGCCGTCGGAGATCGAGGCGGCCGACTCGGCCGTGGCCGCGCGCGTCGCGCGCACGCCGGGCGCGATCGGCGTCGTCTCGCTCGCGTTCGCGTCCGCGCCGGGCGTGCGCGCGCTCGGCATCGCACCGCTCGAGGGCCTCGGCTACGTCGAGCCCGACATGGAGAGCGTGCACGGCGGACGCTACCCGCTGACGTTGTACTTCAACCTGTTCATCCGCACGCGCGGTCCCCGGCTCGCCGGCGGCTTCGTCACCTTCGTGGCGAGCCAGCCCGGTCAGCAGCTCGTGCTCGCGAACGGCCGCGTGCCGACTGCGGTCCCGCTGCGTTTCGTCCATCGCTCCGCCATGCTCGGCAGCCACTGAAGGGAGATCCCGTCATCTTGGCCATCCACGCCCGTGATGTCTCGCGGACCACGCGCCACGCGATCCTGGTCCTCACGCTGCTCGCGTCGTTCCTGCCAGCGACGGCGCTCGCGGACGACCTCAAGGACGGCCGCAACGCACTCGCCGCCGGCCAGACGGAACAGGCCATCACGCTGTTCGAGAAGGCGGCTGCCCAGGGCTACGCGGAGGGGCGGGCCGGCGTGGGCCAGGTGTGGTTGCGGCGGCGCAACTACGAGAAGGCCCTGGAGCAGTTCCAGCTCGCGCAGCGCATGGACCCGAACCTGGCGCTCGCGCACTGGGGCGCGGGCGAGTGCGCGCGCCGTAACGAGGACTGCGCCACGGCGCTGCCCGAGTTCCAGCGCGCCGTGGAGCTGGACCACAAGTACCCCGACGCGCAGCTCGCGCTGGGCGACTGCCTGACCCAGATGCGTAAGTTCAACGAGGCGGTGACGGCGCTGCAGCCCGGATTGAACTGGGGCAAGTGGAAGCCACGCTTCCTCGTGGCGCTGGGGAACGTGGAGATGACCCGCGATTCGCTGCGCGACGCCGGCATCTATTTCACCCAGGCGAGCGAGGCCGCTCCCGACGACCCGATCACGAACAAGGCGCTCGGCGACTTCTACTTGAAGCGCGGCATCGGATCGCTGGCGATCCCGTCGTATGAGAAGGCCGTCTCGCTCGACTCCACCGACATCGACCTGCGCTTCGCGCTCGGCCGCGCGCTGGCGTTCGACCAGCGCTACGGCGACGCCATCGAGCAGTACAAGTGGGTGGCGGAGAGGAACCCGGACTACTCCGGCGCGCAGTTGGCGCTCGGCGACATCTACTACCGCGCCGGCCAGGCCGAGCCGC
>DATNFC010000265.1:0-3204 GCA_035606545.1 Candidatus Methylomirabilota bacterium | reverse complement strand
CTCGTCATCATGCGCGAGCTGGGCTGGCCGGTGATCTTCGATGCCACGCATTCGTTGCAGAAGCCAGGCGGCGCAGAGACCCGGGGGGAGCGGAAGTTCGCGTTCCCGCTGATGCGCGCCGCGATCGCGTGCGGCGTGGACGGGCTGTTCTTCGAGACGCACCCCGATCCCGATCGCGCGCTCTCGGACGCGGCGACGCAGCTGCCGCTGGCGCGCGCGGCCGCGTTCCTCGACGAGGCGCTGCGCGTGCGCGAGGCGGTGCAGGAGGCCCCGAGTGGCGTTCGGCGCTCCTGACGGACCCCCGATACGCGTGCTGTTCCTCGACGTGGACGGCACGCTCACCGACGGCATCATCGGCTTCACGAAGGACGGCGACTCGCGCCACTTCTGGGTGCGTGACGGCATCGCGCTCGAGTGGGCGCGCGACCTGGGCGTGCGCCCGGTCGTGATCAGCGGTCGTGCCTCGCTCGCGGTGGAGGCCCGCATGCACGATTTGAGACTCGAGTTCTTTCTCGGGGTCAAAGACAAAGTCGCGTGCGCGGAGCAGATCCTCACGCGTGAGGCCGCACGCTGGGAGGAGTGCGTCATGGTGGGCGACGATCTTCCCGATGTGCCACTCATGAAGCGTGTCGGCTGGCCCATCGCGGTTGCCGATGCGTCGCCGGAGGTGATTCGCGTGGCGCGCACCGTTACCGATGCGGCCGCCGGCCACGGCGCGGTGCGGGAGGCGGTCGAGCGCGTGTTGCGCCACAATGGCAGCTGGCAGCGCGTCCTCGAGCGCTACGAAGCGGTGTGAGCTTCGCGGAGGTGTGGTGGCGAATAGCGAAAAGGCCGGCATCGCAATGAAGCGAGCTCCATTGGATCTCGCTCGTGAAGTCATCCGCACCGAGGCCCAGGCGCTCGCGGGGCTCGAAGGGAAGCTGGGACCCGTGTTCGCGAAGGCCGTCGAGACCATCGCCGGCTGCCGCGGGAAGCTCGTGGTCTCGGGCGTGGGAAAGAGCGGCCTGATCGGCCAGAAGATCGCCGCCACGCTCACCAGCACCGGAACGCCTGCCGTGTTCCTGCACCCGGCCGACGCGCTCCACGGTGATGCCGGTCTCTTCACGCGCGGCGACGTCGCGCTGTTCCTGTCGAAGAGCGGCGCCACCAGCGAGCTGCTGGCGATGATGCCCTACCTGGACCGGCTCGGGATCCCGCTGGTCTCGATCGTGGTGCAGCCCGGCTCGCCGCTCGTGCAGCGGAGCACCGCGGCGATCGTCCTCGGGCCCGTGGCCGAGGCCTGTCCCATGGACCTGACGCCCACGACCAGCATCACGCTCACGCAGGTGGTGGGCGACTGCCTCGCCGTCGCGCTGATGGAGCAGCGCGGGTTCAAGCCCGAGGACTTCCGCTTCCTCCACCCGGGCGGCGTCATCGGCCGCGCCGCGTCACGCCCCGTGAGCGAGCTGATGCATGCCGGCGACGAGTTCCCGCGGGTGGCCGAGGACACGAAACTGCGCGACGTCATGCTCGAGATCATGGCCAAGCGCCTCGGCATCACGACCGTGCTGACGAAGGAAGGCACGCTCGCCGGAGTCGTGAGCGACGGCGACTTCAAGCGCATTCTTCTCAAGCAGTCAGACCCTTGGGGTCTGACGGCTGCCGACGTGATGTCACGCACGCCGTCGACGATCGCGCCCGATGCCCTGGTCGCGAGCGCCGTGCGCATCATGGAGGACCGCCCGGCCGGTCCGATCACGGCACTGGTGGTCATCGACGCCAAGCAGCGCCCGCTCGGGATCCTGCACCTGCACGACTGCCTGCGGGCGGGGTAGCGCGCCGGGTCAGTTCGTCCCTGCGTGCATCTTGTCGATCCGGCGTTTGAGCGCCTTGATCGTGCCGTCGGAGCGCTGGCCGTCGGGCATCGCCTCGGCCTTCGCGAGCGCGTCGTTGAGCGTCTTCTCCGCGGCGCTCTTGTCGCCCATGCCGAGCTGGATATCGGCGCGCGTGTTCAGCACCAGGAACTGACGCGGGCCGTACGCACGCGCGAGCGCCTGGTCCGAGGCGGCGAGCGCCTCGTTCCACTGCTTCATCTCCTTGTAGATGGTGGCGAGGCGCTGGCAGGGGTTGTAGTCATCAGGGAAGTCCTTACGCGACTGCTCGAGCATCGGGATCGCGGTCTCGGGCCGGCCGAGCGCGATGTAGAGCGCGACGCGGTGCGAGTCGTAGACGGCGCGCTGCTCCGCGCTCTTCGCCTCGGCCGCCTCCTTCTCCAGCAACGCCACGTGGTCCTCGCGCAGCGTGTGGAGCCCGGTCGAATCCTTCGCCGCCTCGCGCGCGTCCTCGAGCGAAAAGTAGATCCCGGAGCGGTCGTCACCCACGAGCGGCAACGACGGATCGCTCAACACTTCCCGACATGCATCCTCGTAGCGCACGAGCCAGTCCTTGCGCCCGGGTATCGAGTCCGGCAGCTGCACCGCCGCACTCAGCGCCGAGCTGGCCACGTTCGCGGACGAGATCGTGCCCTGGACGCGCGGCCACACCTGGTCGGCCATGCGGCACGTGGGCTCCAGGGAGTCCGACTCGCCGTAGGCGAACATCAGCGACTCCACGGCGCGGCCGTACGCCGGCCAGTTCATGGGCGCGAGCGAGATGGCGCGCACGTAGTGAGCGCACGCGTCGGCGAACTTCTCCGCGCCATAGGCGCGATCCGCGGCGACCAGAGCCTCCAAGGCGGGGCCCTTCGCACCGCCCTTCACCGCCAGCTCGCCGTCGTCGAACAACCGTTCGAGCTGCGGGATGGAGGCACCACCGAGCCAGCGGATGGCGACATGCCCATCGGCGGGATCGACGACATAGATCGTGGGGAAGGCAGTAATGCCGATCTGCTTGCGCGCCGGCGCGTTCTTCGCCTTCTCCATGTCGAGGCTGAGCCAGACGAACCGTCCGGCGTGCCGCGTGAGGGCTTTATCGGTCCACGTGTAGGCCCTCATCGACCGGCACGTGTGTCACCAGGGGGCCCAGCCCTCGATGAACACGGGGAGCTTTCGCTCCTTGGCGAGTGCCAGCGCGCGCCCGAAATCGTCCTCGATGAACGGCACCACCGGCTTCCACGCGGAGGCGCTCTTCGCGGGCGCGGCCTTGGTGGCGGTGGTGGTGGTCGACGCCGCGGCCGTGCCGGTCAAGACACCGAAGGCGACGCCGAGTGCCAAGAAGTGCAGGCTA
>DATNFC010000264.1:0-4100 GCA_035606545.1 Candidatus Methylomirabilota bacterium | reverse complement strand
CCTCGTTTGTGGACAGGAACGTCCGCGCAGATGCGAGCCGAACCCCAAGCGCTCGAAGATCCTGCTCTGCACGGCCGAAGCCCCGTGTCTACCCCTTCGCGCTGGCCCTCTTCTTCCTCCCGGAACCGCCACGGGGGTTCGCGCCAATCAAGGACTTCCGGCGGCTTCCGAGCCCAGGCGAGCCCGCACTCTCGCCGGAGCTCACGCTCGAGGTTCGCACGCGCCGTCCACCGACCCCGTGGATGGCGACGTCCGACGACGCCCCAAGTCTCGAACGTGATAGTCACGCTGGATGAAGCGAGAGCGCGGGTCGTCCCGCGAGTCCCGGGCGGCGTTCGCTAACGCACGACCGTGAAGGCTCCAAGTCGCCCTTGGCGAAGCGATTACAGGCGCTCGAATCGGTGGAGGCGACTCGGTGCAGACTGCGGCACGGGTCGTGCCCTGTTCTTCGAGCCGCGCCTCGCGCGTCGCGGGGCAGGCAAGACTTGCACGACTAAGGGAGGGACAAGATGCGCACTCTTTTCGCTCTTTGTGCCGTCGCGCTGTTCGCACTGCCTGCCGCTGCGCTCGAGCGCGATCGCGACGGCTACTACCACACCGGTGAAGGCGTTCGCGTCAAGAAGGTCGCCTTCATCAGCGTCAAGGTCTACGCGATCGACCACTACATGAAGGATCTGCCGCCGTCGAAGTCGAAGCAGGCGGTGATCGATGCCGCCGTCGACAAGCGTTTCAGCTGGAAGATGCTCCGCACGGTCGAATCCGAAAAGATCGCTAACGCGCTGCGCGAGGCGTTCGCCAAGAATGGCTACAGCGATAACGCCAAGATCGATTCGTTCGTCGGCTCGTTCGGGAAGGAGCTCAAGGAGGGCGACCAGGTCACCATCAACTACGTCGCCGCCCAAAAGGCCACGACGGTGACGACTCCGTCGGGCTCGAGGACGGTGGAGGGCGAGGATTTCATGAAGGCGACCTGGAGCATCTGGTTCGGCAAGATCGATCAGCCGAGCCTCGGCGACTCGTTGCTCGATCGCTTGTAGCTTCATCCTTTCAGGCCGCTGAAGGAGAAGCAGGCTACGCGGCGTTGCGACGGGTCTCCGACACGGCGGTCGCGCGCCCACGTGACCACGCCCGATAAAGCGTGACGGCCATCCACGTCAGGGCCAGGACCATGATCGTTGATCCAAGTGCGTGGCTCGTGCGGGCCAGGGCGTGCTCCTGTCCGAGCCGGCCAGTCTCGGTCATCAGGTACTCCCAATCGTGGAACCCGTACGGCGTGCTCTCGCCGGTGTTGCCGCCGAGCAGCGGCAGCTCGCCAGTACCCGCGTCGTCGATGTAGGGCGCGATATCGAGAAAGTTCTCGCCGAACCACCATAGAGCCGCGCCGGCGCCGAACGGGTCGCGGGTCTTCAGCAGCAGAGTGAGGCAACAGACCAGCGGCATGGTGAGCTGGCCCAGCGTGCCGCCGAGCGTGCGCACGAAGTCGCCAAAGGGCGTGAAGAACACGTGCCCGGCCTCGTGGAAGGGCAGGTTGACGAGGTGAAGGAACGACTGCCCCGCGCCGTTGCCCTCAATCGTCGTCGCGATGAGCCTGACGCCCCAGACCGCGAGGAACGCGAGCAGGAGCGCGCGCCCGCCGACTGCGATGCCGTGCACGGGCTGGACCGCAAACAGCCGTTCGCCAAGCCACGCCGCGACACGCCGCGCCGGGGGCGCGTAGACGGTGACACGCGGCTCGTTGGAGATGGGCGGCGCACCCGGCATCGGCTCGGAACGGCCCTCGGGCTGTGCCTCGGGGTCCCTTCGATACTTCGCGAACACGACGCCGCAGTAGTCACAGAGCAGGTTCTGGTCTTCCTGCTCCATGCGGCACCTCGGGCACTTCACAGACGGGACCTCCGTGGGCTGAGGGGGAGCCGGCGCGTGCCACGGCGCGGACGCCCGGCTGGGGCGGCCGCCCTGTTATCGGCGCTGGGAGGCGTCTTCTATCCCCAGAACCCATGTCCCCGATCAGCTACTTCGACCGAACGAGTCGCCCGACGCCGTCTTGATCGCGGTGATCTCCGAGCAGGCGAGACGTTTTCCAAGGCCAAACTGTGTTCACCTTTCGTGGTACCGGCCACCCTCCGCAGCAGACTCCGCAAGCGCTTGGTGCTTGAACACGCACGACACGAAGCAGGACGATTACGACGAGCCTCCCCTGCTCGCTTACCTGGCCGCCTTCCACTGCCCAACTCTCTCCGGTGGACGTCATGCGCCTCGCGGTTTCACGTTGCCTTCTTGCAGCCTCGTTCACCGTTCTTGCCGGTCTCTTGAGCGTCAACACCGCTTGGGCCCAACCGGGCGCGGTGCAGAGTTGGCTCAAGATCAACAGCACCTCGCTCGCGCCGCTCGGAGCCACGCTCCACGACGCCGACGAGTTCGGCGATGCCGTGGCGTACCTCGGCGACCTGGACGGCGCTGGGCCGAGTGTTGCCGCGCTGGCAGTCGGTGCCATTGGCGACGACGACGGCGGCAACCATTTCGGCGCCGTCTACATCCTGTTCCTGAACGCCGCCGGAACCGTGATCTCGTACCAGAAGATCAGCGCCACGCGTGGCGGATTCACAGGCACACTCCTGACCGAAGACGAGTTCGGCAGCAGCCTCGCATGGCTGGGTGACATCGACGGCACCGGCCCCAGCGTCGGTGCGCTGGCGGTTGGCACGGTGGGCGACGACACGGGCGGCGACGCGCACGGCGCGGTCTACGTGCTCCTGCTGAACGCCGCGGGCAGCGTGCTCTCCACGCAGAAGATCACCAGCGTGCAGGTGGGTGTTCCGGCCGATCTCCTCCACAATGGCGAGGAGTTCGGAGGTGCGGTCGCGGGACTCGGCGACCTGGACGGCGCCGGGCCGAGCAAGGTCGCCCTGGCGGTGGGCGCGATCGGGGACAACGACGGTGGTTTCCACCGCGGCTGCGCATTCATCGTTTACCTGAACAGCTCGGGTGCGTTCCTGTCTTCGACGAAGATCAGCGACACCGCCGGGAACTTCACCGCCGTGATGAAGGACAACGACAATTTCGGCGAGGACATCGCCAACCTGGGCGACCTCGACGGAGCCGGTCCGGGGGTGCGCACGATCGGGGTGACCGCGGTCGATGATGATGACGGCGGCAACGACAGCGGCGCTGCCTACCTGATCCACCTGAACGCGAATGGCACCGCCAATTCATGGTCGAAGATCAGCCGGACGACGGGCGGCTGGGCGGGCTGCCCGCTCGACACCCTCGACAATTTCGGAACCGGGATCGTCGGCCTCGGCGACCTGGACGGTAGCGGCCCGAGCACCTACACGCTCGCCGTGTCTGCGGGCAGTGACAATGGTGCAGGTCTCAATCGAGGCGCCATCTACCTGCTGTTCCTGAACGCCGCCGGCAGCGTGTTGTCCTACCAGGAGATCAGCAGCGTGTCGGGCGGCACCATCAGCTCGGCGCTCGAGAACGACGACGAGTTCGGCTCCGCCCTCACCGCGCTGGGCGACATCGACGGCGCGGGCGGCTCGGCACAGGTGCTCATCGCGGGTGTGGGCTACGATGACGATGGCGGTCTGCAGCGCGGCGCAGCCTACGAGTTGTTCCTGCAGGGCCAGACCTCCGGGAACGCCCCGGTCGTCACCGCCCCAGCCACGGCCTCCGTGGCGGAGAACTCGGCGCTCACCGTGAATGTGACGGCGTCGGATCCCAACGGCGACGCCATCACGACGCTCACCGCTACGAACGTGCCCTCGGGGGCCACGTTCACCTCGAGCGCCGACCACAAGTCCGGCACGCTCAGCTGGACGCCCAGCTACAGCCAGTCGGGCGTCTACACGGTGACGTTCACCGCCAGCAACGCGCTCTCCGGCTCGTCGAGCACGCAGATCACGGTGACGAACGTGGACCGCGCGCCGACGGTGACGGCGCCGGCAACGGCCTCGGTCGCCGAGAACGCGGCGCTCACCGTGAACGTCACGGCCTCGGACCCGGACGGTCAGACGATCACATCGCTCACCGCCACGAACGTGCCCTCGGGGGCCACGTTCACCTCCAGCGCCGACCACAAGTCCGGCACGCTCAGCTGG
>DATNFC010000263.1:0-3823 GCA_035606545.1 Candidatus Methylomirabilota bacterium | reverse complement strand
CCAGCGCCACGAAGCCGTTGGCTGGGTGTGGAATGGGCAGGCTGGGTTGGGGCAGAACGGGGGCGCCTGGTGAACCGCCGCTGCGGACATGCCGTGGGTCACTGCAAGCTACAGGCCTTCCGCAATCTCCTGAGCACAACTCTCGGGTTGGGTCCCCGCACCCGGGCCCGATCCGGTGAGCGGCAGCACCGCGCCCGGTCGCCCGATCTGCGTCGCGCAGCCGAAGCCCACGATCACGAGGCTCGAGAGCGCGGCGAGCGCTGTCTCCAACCCGGCGCGGTCGGCGAGCGCGCCGATCGGGTAGAGCAGGATCGCGCCCAGTCCCCACGCGGCACCCATCAGCAGGCTGGAGATGATCCCCGCGTGCCGCGGGGACAGCTCCTGCCCCAGCACCACGTTCACCGGCAGCGACGCCTGGAGCGTGAGGTAGGCCACGAACAGCGCCGGCAGTTTGAACGGCGCCGGGAGCAGGAAGAAGAGCGCGTAGAACGGCGCCGAGATCGCGAACGACGCCACCACCACGCGCCGGCCGCCGAAGCGGTCGGCGAACCAGCCGCCGATCAGGCCGCCCAGCGCGCCGAGCGTGAGGTAGAGCGTGGTGATCCAGCCGCCGCGCGTGACGCTGCCGCCCTGGGCGTGCACCCAGAGCGGCAGGAACGTGGCGAAGCCCGCCGACACCGCGGAGCGGCAGACGACGGTGAAGTAGATCATCGTCAGCGGGCGCGCCACCGGCTTGAGCCCGGCGATCGGCGCGCGCTCGCGGCGGGCCGGCGCGTGCGGTGCGACGCGGCGGAACCACACCAGCAGCACCGTGCTCAACAGCAGCCCGGGGATCGCCGCGACCCAGGTGTGGTCCAATCCGAAGCCGTGGACGATCGCGGTCGCGTACGCGGGCCCGAGCGCCCAGCCGAGCGTGCCGCCCGTCACCCACCACGACATCGCGAGGCCGCGCTGCGGGCTGGTCGAGCCCGCGAGCGACGCGGTCTGCGGATGGAACATGGCCACGCCGACGCCGCCCAGCACCAGCAGCAGCACCAGCGCGACATAGCTCGGCGCCAGGCCGACCGAGGCCATGAATACCGCGGCGATCATGGGCCCCAACGCCACGAACCACGGCCGCCGCATGCGGTCGGCGAGCATGCCGAACGGCGGCTGCAGGAACGAGCTGCTCAGGCTGGCCATGGCCGTGAGCCCGCCGACCATCGCGTAGGTCAACCCCAAGCGCTGTGCGAGCAGCGGCAGCAGCGGCAGGAAGAAGCTGGAGTAGGTGTCGATGGTGAAGTGACCCAGCGTGAGCACCGCGAGGCGCCGGGTCAGGAATGCAGGAGCACGGGCGATCATCGGACGACCTACTCTATCAGAGCCCATTGCACGGAGACGCACGAACGCCCGGGGCGCGCTTCGCAACCCGGGCGTTGAGCCAACGCACCGAAGGATGTTCGGGCTACGCCGCCTCGCGGGCCACGATCTGGTCGAAGCGCCGAATGAACTCTTCCGTGCGCGACGCCTCGGCGATCGCGGGCTCGAGCAGCGTGCGCGCGGCCGGCAGCCGGTCGCCACGTGCGCGGTCCTCCATCTCGCCGAACAGCACGGTGCAGCCGGTGGCGCCGATCGTGGCGCACATGCCGCGCAGGCCGTGCGCCTCGAACTCCACGCGACGGAGGTCGTTGGCGTCGAACGCGAAGCGTAGTCGCTCGAGCCGGCCGGGCACGTCGATCAGGAACGTGTGCAGCAGCGACGAACGCAGCGCCGGGAGCCCCATGCACGCGGCCTCGAGCTGCTCCAGTTCGATGGCCGGGCCACCGGGCAGCGAGGGCACGCCGTCGCTGGTGTCGGTGGCGGCTTCGGCCTGCTCGTCGTCGGTCGTGGGCGCGGCGAACGGCGCATCGAAGTGCGACGAGACCACGGTGAGCTTCGGCGTGGCCGTGACCGGGATCTCCGGCTCGAACGTGCGACCGTCGCGCGACGTGTACTTCTCGACCAGCGTCGTCAGCAGCTCGAGATTGATGGGCTTGCCGAGCACGACGTCCATGCCCGCGGCCAGGCAGCGGTCGCGGTCCGCCTTGTGGTCGGCGTTCGCCGTGAGCCCGAGAATCGGCGTGCGCCAGGGTCCGCGCTCGCGGGCGCGGATCGCCGACGTGGTGCGGCAGCCGTCCAGATCGGGCATCTGCATGTCCATCAGGATCAGGTCCCAGCGCTCGCCCTCGGTGAGCTCGATCGCGCGGTGGCCGTCGTGCGCCACCTCGATGTTGTAGCCGACACGGTGGAGCGCGCTGGTGGTGACGAGCTGGTTCACGGCATCGTCGTCCACGAGCAGGATGCGCAGTCGGCCTCGGCGCGCCTCGGCGAGTGAGTGTCGCGTGACCAGCGGCCGGTCGGCGTGCGGCTGGCCGGCGATGTTCGGGTTCAGCACCTCGACCACGGCCTCGTAGAGCTGGCCCGGCTCGAGCGGCTTCATGAGATAGCCGGCGAAGCCCAGCGCCTTCACCCGGCCGCCGTCGCCGGGACGGCCCTCGCGAGTGATCATGATGAGCTGCGTGGCGTCCAGGTCCTGGTCGGCGCGGATGGCCTGGCCCAGATCCTCTCCGTCCAGACCATCGAGCTTGCGATCGAGCAGTGCCAGCTTGAACGGCCGCCCGGCCGCGGCCGCGGCGCGCACCGCGCGCAGCCCGTCCGGACCGTTCTCGACCTGCTCCACGTCGCAGCCCCACGCGCGCAGCACCGCCGCCACCGGCTCGCGATCGAGCGCCAGGCCGTCGCCGAGCAGCACACGCACGCCACGCAGCGCCACCTCGGGCGTCGGCGTGGCCGTACCGCCCACGGTGACCGGCTGCTTCTCGAACCGGATGCGGAACCAGAACGTGCAGCCGCTCTTGCCGTTGCTCTCGACGCCCATCGTGCCGCCCATGGCCTCGACCAGGCGGCGCGACAGCGCCAGGCCCAATCCCGGACTCGTGTAGCGGCGCGCGGCCGGGTCGCTCGACGGCGTCTGCGGATCGAACACGTGCGCGAGCGCGTCGGTGGGGATGCCGTCGCCCGTGTCGGCGATCTGGAACAGCAGCGTCACCTCGCTGTCGTCCTCCTCCTCGCGCTCGACGCGCACGGAGACCGAGCCCTGCTCGGTGAAGCGGATGGCGTTCGAGCCGAGGTTCAACAGCACCTGGCGCACGCGGCCGGGATCGCCCTTGAGCCGCGACGGCGCCAAGCCCTGGACACGGCTCTCGAACGCGAGTCCCTTGCCGATCGCGAGCGGGTGCAGCACGCCCGCGATCTGGTCCACGGTCACGCGCAGGTCGAAGTCGAGCGTGTCCACCTCCAGGCGGCCTTCCTCGAGCTTCGAGTAGTCCATGCTGTCGTTCACGAGCGTGAGCATCGTCTGCGTGCTCTCGCGCATCAGCTCCACGATCTGGCGCTGTTCCGCGGACAGCTCGCCCTGGAGCAGCATGTTCGCCATGCTCAGCACGCCGGTCATGGGCGTGCGCATCTCCTGGCTGATCGTGCTCAGGAACTCGCCCTTGACCTCGGCGGTGTCGCGCGCCTCGGCGAGGTGCGAGACGAGATCGAGCACCTTGGGGCTGTCCGGGCGCGGCACCGGCCACGGCGCGGGCTCGGCGACCTCCGGCTCCACGTGCTGGCGCGCGGTGCCGATCAGGTAGCGCTCGCCGGCCGGCGTCTCGGTCATGCGCAGGCGCAGCTCGAGCGACACCGTGCGCCCGTCCGGCTTGACGACGTCGGCGCGGTGGACGATCGGCTCGCCCGGCGTGCGGCGCGCGCGCGCGAACGCGCGCCGGCCGGCGCGCGCATGCGCGGGCGCGAGCAGCAC
>DATNFC010000262.1:0-13717 GCA_035606545.1 Candidatus Methylomirabilota bacterium | reverse complement strand
ATGCGTGGCATCGAAGATCACCGGCCAGCCCAGCTCGCGCATGATGACGAGGCCGCGCATGTCGACGACGAGATCGCCGTAGCCGAACGTGGTGCCGCGCTCGGTGAGCAGCACGCGTTCGCTGCCCGCGGCCGTGAGCTTGTCGACGACGTTCTGCATGTCCCCGGGCGCCAGGAACTGGCCCTTCTTCACGTTCACCGGTCGACCCGTGCGCGCCGCGGCCTGGAGCAACGACGTCTGCCGGCAGAGGAACGCGGGGATCTGCAGCGCGTCCACCACCTCCGCCACCGCCGCGACCTCGCCCTCCTCGTGCACATCGGTGATCACGGGCACGCCCAGCTCGACCTTCACCCGCGCCAGCGCATCCAGCCCCTGGTGGCCGGGCAGGCTCGTGAACGAGTCGCCGCTCGAGCGGTTCGCCTTTCGGTACGACGCCTTGAACACGAACGGCAGGCCGCGCGCGGCGGTCAGCTCTTTCAGCTTCGACGCCACGGTCATGCACATCTCGGCGCTCTCGACCACGCACGGGCCGGCGATGACGAGCAGCTCCGGGCCGCCGACGCGGGCGTTGCCGATCGCGAACCGGTTCACGCGCGCCTCGCTTCGGCCGACACCTTCGGAGGCTCCGCCGACGCAGGCTCGAAATCATTGTTCCCGAGCCGCGCCAAGCGGCGGTCGAGCGCGGCACGCACGAAGTCGCGGAACAGCGGGTGCGGATCGTGCGGCCGGCTCCGAAGCTCGGGGTGGAACTGCACCGCCAGGAACCACGGGTGGTCCGGCAGCTCCACGATCTCCACCAGCTCGCGACCTACACACTTGCCCGACATGACCAGCCCACGCGAGGTGAGCTGCTGCGCGTAGCGGTTGTTCAACTCGTAGCGATGGCGGTGGCGCTCGTTCACCTCGGGCGCGGCGTAGGCGCGCGCGGCGAGGCTGCCCTCGCGCAGCGCACACTTGTAGGCGCCGAGCCGCATCGTGCCGCCCTTCTCGGTGACCGTGGTCTGGTCCGCCAGCAGGTCGATCACCTTGTGCTCGCTCGCGGCGTCGAACTCGCTCGAGTTCGCGTCCGCCCAGCCCACGACGTGGCGCGCGAACTCGATCGTCGCCACCTGCATGCCGAGGCAGATGCCGAAGTAGGGCACGCTCTTCTCGCGCGCGTAGCGCACGGCAGCGATCTTGCCCTCGATGCCGCGCTCGCCGAAGCCGCCGGGCACGAGGATGCCGTCCACGTCGGCGAGCAGCTTGTCCGCCCCGCGCGCCTCCACGTCCGTGCTCTCCACCCAGCGCAGGGCCACCTTCGCCTTGTTCGCCGCGCCGGCGTGGACGAACGCCTCGATGATGCTCTTGTACGCGTCACGCACGTGCGTGTACTTGCCGACGACGGCGATCTCGCACTGCTTCTCGGGGCGCGTGACGCGGCGCACGAACTCGGTCCACTTGCCGAGGTCCGGCGGCTGCACGCTCTTGTCCGGCAGGCCGAGCATGCTCACGACCAGATCGTCGAGCCCGCCGTCGTGGAACACGCCGGGGACCTCGTAGATGGAGCCCACGTCCGTGGCCGCGATCACCGCCTCGGTCGGGACGTTGCAGAAGAGCGCGATCTTCTCTCGCACATCGGACGTGAGCGGCGTCTCGCTGCGGCAAAGCAGAATATCCGCCTGGATACCGATCTCGCGCAGCTCCTTCACCGAGTGCTGCGTGGGCTTGGTCTTCACCTCGCCCGCGGCCTTGATGAACGGCACCAGCGTGACGTGCACGAACAGGACATCTTTGCGATGTTCCAGCTTCAACTGGCGCATCGCTTCCAAGAAGGGCAGTGACTCGATGTCGCCCACCGTGCCGCCGATCTCGACGATGTGCACGTCCGCCTGCGTCGTGAGCGAGAGCGAGTGGATGCGGCGCTTGATCTCGTCGGTGACGTGCGGGATCACCTGCACCGTGCGCCCGAGGTAATCGCCGCGGCGCTCGCGCGACAGGATCGAGTCGTAGATCTGGCCCGCGGTGACGTTGTGGCTGCGCGTGACACTCTGATGGATGAATCTTTCGTAGTGACCAAGATCCAGATCGGTCTCGGCGCCGTCGTCGGTGACGAAGACTTCGCCATGCTGGAACGGGCTCATCGTGCCCGGGTCGATGTTCAGGTAGGGATCGAGCTTTTGCGTCGTGACGCGGAAGCCGCGGGCCTTCAACAGCAGCCCCAGCGACGCCGCGGCGATTCCCTTGCCGAGCGACGACACCACGCCTCCGGTCACGACGACGATCTTGGCCATGGCACTATCTCCTTGAAGTGCGGCGCCCTGAACGCTACCTGAGCTTTCGAAAGCAGTGGAAATGTCTATTGCAACAGCCGGATTTCACGACACTTACGGCCTAGCCTGCTCTGACCACCTGCGGCCCGCGTCGCTCCAGGGCCGCGAGCTGTTCCGGCGTGTCGACGCCGGCGAACGGCCGCTCGCCGAGCACCACCTTGATGCGCACGCCGCGCTCGACCGCGCGCAACTGCTCGAGTCGCTCGGCGAGCTCCAACTTCCCCGGCGGCCACGATGCAAACTGTTGCAGCAGCTCGCGACGGAACGCGTACACACCCGCGTGGCGCAACGCCGGCCCGCCGCGCGACGCACCCGCGAGATCCGCGCGACTGAAATAGAGCGCGAAGCCCTGGTCGTCGAGCACGACTTTCACGACGTTCTCCGATGCCAGCGCCTCGAGATCGGGCTCGTGATGCGCGATCGTGCCCATCGTGATCGAGTCGTCCGCGCGCATCGTCTCGACGAGCCGCGTCACCGCGCCGGTCTCCAACTCGGGCTCGTCGCCCTGGAGGTTCAGGATGACCTGGGCCTGCGGCCGCTTCCTCGCCACTTCTGCGACACGATCGGTGCCGCTCGTGCACGTGGTCGATGTCATCTCCACCGCGGCGCCCCAGCTTCGCGCCGCGGAAGCGATGCGCTCGTCGTCGGTCGCCACCACGAGCTCGTCGATGCCGCGCGCGGCGCGTGCGCGTTCCCAGACGTGCTGGAGCATGGGCTTCCCCCACAGCACCGCGAGGGGCTTGCCCGGAAAGCGAGACGCGCCGTAGCGGGCGGGGATCACACCCAGTACGGCGCGGCGAGATTCAACGGTTCCCGTGGGCACGGGAGCACAATGTAGCACGAGGAACGCGGACGGGTCGAACCACGCGCGGGCGCGTCACTCGCGGTGCGCCGCGAGGCTCGCCGGCGCCGGCTCGGCGTCGCCGCCTGTGCTCGACGGCCTACCCCTTCAACTCCGCGATCATGTCCGCCACGTCCTTCGCGGACTTGTGCAGAGCGGCCTTGTCGGCGTCGGAGAGCTTCAGCTCGACGATCTTCTCCATGCCCTTGCCGCCGAGGATGATCGGGACACCGATGAACAGGTCGTGCAAGCCGTACTCGCCCTTCAACGACACCGAGCAGGGCACGAGTCGCTTCTGATCCAGGAGAATCGCTTCGACCATCTCCACCGCACTCATCGCCGGCGCGTAGTAGGCGCTCCCCGTCTTCAGCAGCTTCACGATCTCGGCGCCGCCGTCGCGCGTGCGCTGGACGATCTGCGCCAAGCGGTCGGGCGCGATCAGCTCTTCGACCGGGACGCCGCCCGCCACCGTGTACCGCGTCACCGGCACCATCGAGTCGCCGTGGCCGCCGAGCACCATGGCCTGGATGTCCGCGCCTGAGATGCCCAGTTCCATCGACAGGAACGCGCGGAACCGGGCGCTGTCGAGGATGCCGGCCATCCCGATCACGCGCTCGCGCGGGAGGCCGGATACATGGCCGAAGTACCAGGCCATGACGTCCAGAGGATTCGTGACCACGACCACGATCGCGTTCGGCGCGTGCTGCTTCACCGCCTCGGCGGCGGGCTTCACGATCTCGGCGTTGGCCTTCAGGAGATCCGAGCGCGACATGCCGGGCTTGCGCGGGAAGCCGGCCGTCATCACCACCACGTCGGAGCCCTTCACCGCGGAGAGGTCGGTCGCGCCCTTCATGTGCGGCCCCTTGTGCCAGAGCGGGGCGGCCTCTTCCATGTCGAGCGCCTTCCCCTGCGGCATGCCCTCCATCTCGGGGCGGTCGATCAGCGTCACGTCGGCGAGGCCTCGCTCGGCGATGAACAGCGCGGCGCTCGCACCCACGTTCCCGGCCCCGATCACGGCGACTTTGTTTTTCAAGATATTCCTCCGTCCGTCACTGAACGCGCGTCAGAACTGAAAGAAGTCACGAAAAAGCGCCGCTCCGGCCGGGGGGGCCGGAAGCGGCGCAGCGTGCGGCGCTGCTGATCTCAGTTGGTCTCGGCCGCCACCGGCACCACGTGCACGCGCTTGCCCGTGCGCCCGTAGCGCGAGAACTCCACCTTGCCGTCGACGAGCGCGAACAGCGTGTCGTCCTTGCCCTGGCCGACGTTGCGCCCCGGGAACACGACGGTGCCGCGCTGGCGCACGAGGATGCTGCCGGCGAGCACGCGCTCGCCGCCGAACTTCTTCACGCCGAGCCGCTTCGCATTCGAGTCGCGGCCGTTCTTGGTCGAGGACTGGCCTTTTTTGTGCGCCATGGCTGCGTTACCCCTTGATCGCGGTCACGCGGATGCGCGTGAGCTCGTCGCGATGACCGCGCCGGCGGCGATACTCGCGGCGACGCTTGAACTTGAAGATCCTGAGCTTCTCGCCACGCCGGTGCTCGACGATCTCGGCCGAGACGATGGCGCCCTTCACGGTGGGCTGGCCCACGGAGATCTTGTCCCCGTCGCCGACCAGCAGCACGTGCTCGAACTTGAGGCTCGAGCCGGGCTCGCCCGCGAGCCGCGGGACGTCCAGGACCTCGTCCGGCGTGACCTTCGTCTGGACACCGGAGATGTGCACGATCGCGTACATGGATGACTCGACTCTCTTCGCGGGACTCCGTCCCGGAGCTTGACGATTGCGTTCAGGGGCCATTCCGGGGTACCCGGATAGGGCTCGCCCCCACGCCGGGCGGCCAGGGGGTGGAACAGGAAGCGGGATTTTCTATCATGTCCGGTGAATCAGTGTCAATCGCCTGTTGGGAAGCGACTTGGCCCAGTCCCCGGTCGCAGGCCGGCAGCTTCTATCCATAAGGAGGTCCCATGCCCATGCGCCGCATCATGCTCGCCGCGACCGCGTTCACGCTGTTCGCGCTGGCCTGTGCGCCCGGGGGCCACGAACCCGGTCCTGCCGCGGCGGCCCCGCCGCCCGGATCGTCCGCTCCCGCGGCCGCCCGGTCGGTCCCGATCTCGCACCCGCCCGATCTCCAGGCGGCGCTCTGCGCACCGATCCTGATCGAGCCCGACCTGGGCTTCGGCACGAACGTGGTCATGCGCCGGCTCCCGGACACCGGCGACATGGACGACCTGCGCGGGGTGAACGGGCTGCGCCAGATCGTGATCGCGCTGCCCGAGTGGCCGGCCGACTACTCCGCGCTCGCGCCGCTCCAGCAGGCCATCCTGCCGGACGGCGCCGAATTGGTGGTGCTGCTGCCCGGCTGGCCGCCGAGTCGTGCGGCGCTCGACGCGTGGAACCTGATCGGCGGCAGCCTGCGCTTGATCCTGGTCGTGAGCGGGCCGCCCGCGGACCGCGCATTGATCAGCGAGCTGAACCGCGTTCGCAGCCTCGAGCGCGTGATCGCGCAGATGGAGCATCCGGACCGCTCTGGCTTCGAGCGGCTGCAGCGCCCGTTGTCATTCCGCGTGGTTCGCGACTAGCGGTACGGGGCTTCAAGCGCTTGAAGGCGGCGCGGACAGCCGGCAGCGCCTGCACATGCCGCCCGTGCTCCCGGACGACGACAGCACGGCCGCGCCGCCGGCCGCGAAGCACTGACGCGAGCAGCCGCCGTGCGCTAGGCGCGCGTGTACTTCCACAGGGCGCGGCCGAACATGCACAGGCCGACGCCCCAGGGCAGTGCGCCCGCGGCGAAGAGCCAGGGGTACTCGGGCGCGCGCAGCGCCCAGGCGAAGATCAGCGTGCCGACCACGGCGAGCAGCGCGGCGCTCACCATGGTGCTCACCGTGCGTTCGCGGAGTTCGGTCTCGTTCAACCGCTTCGACTTCTGCTCAATACCCGGCGCGGTGTCGCGTCTCATGCGTGGCGACAAACGGGCCTCCCTGGGCGGGGGCTCCCGATCGGTCGACGGAGGGGATCGAGCCCAGGCAGGGGGATGGCCGGGCGGGTACTGCCGGGCCGGAGGATGAAGGGGCCCGCGGCCTGTGCGCAACAGGTTTCTCCGCGTTTCCTCCCGGGGCGGGGTCAAGCAGCACTCAAGCGCCCAGGTGGACCCTCCGAGGGGTCGCGATAGCCGCCGAACGGCGGCCGGATCGCCTTCGCTCGCAGAGGAGGTCCCCGTGTCCCGCAGAGGTGCCGCAGTCGCCGCCACCGCGTTGTGCATGCTCGCCATCGTGATCGCGCGTGCACGCGCCGCCACACCCGAGAGCGTGAACCTCACGCCGTCCTCCCCCACCACTGCGTTCACCACATCGCTCATCGGCGGCGTCGGGCTCGATGGCTCGAACTGCCAGGAGGATGTGAGTTGCGACACGGTGGGTGTGGTGCTCCAGCCCGGCGACTACTCCGGGAAGAATCTCCGCATCGCGATCGACTGGCTCGTGCCTGCGGACGACTTCGATGTGTACGTGTTCCGCGACGGTCTCGGTGGTCCGCCCGTGGGCGCCGGGAACGGCCCCGCGCCATCGACACACGAGGAACTCACGGTGTCGATCGACGGCGTGATCGCGACCGCTCGCCGCTACGTGCTGCACGTGGTGGCATCGACCGCGGCCCCCGAGCAGGTACACGGCACGCTGTCGTTCGTGGCGCCGCCGCCGCTGCGCCATGCGCTCGACGCAGCGGCCGACGTACGCTTCAGCCCGAACGTCACCGTCGTCGCGCCCGGCGCGCCGCGTGATTGCGAACCGAGCCTGCGGGTGGATGTTCGCGGGAACACCTACGTGGGCGGCATCCGCGGCGTGCCGGCGGGCGTGGACCTGTGGCGGTTCGACCTCGACCCCTCGAGCCCGACGTACGACCCGCAGCTGCGCTCGCCCGTCTACCTCGGCCAGCCCGATGCGTTCGCGCCTGAGGACACGGTCGGCGGCCGCGACGGCGGCGGCGACATCGACATCGCCGTTTCTTTTCCCAACGGCGCCGCCGTTCCGGCGCTGACCATCGTCAGCCTCGCGGCCGCGAACATCTCGTCCGCGGTCTCGGCCGACCGCGGCGACCACTTCGCGCTGTCGCCCGCGGTCGCCGACGTCCCTGCCGACGACCGGCAGTGGATCGAGGCGCAGGGCGACTCGCTCGTCTACCAGATGTACCGCGCTCCCATCCCCGCGACCGGGCTGTGGGTGCAGAAGTCGCTGGACCACGGCGTGTCCTGGGGGGCTCCCTCGCTGGTGAGTCCCACCGGGACGTCGCCGGGCTACATCGACGTGGACCACGCCGACGGCACGGTCTACGTGGCGCACACGTCGAGCAGCGCGCTGTTCGTGTCGCGCTCGACGGACGGCGGCACGACGTGGTCCACGGCCACCGTGGATAACTCGACCGCGCACGGCAGCCTGTTCGACCCGGTGAAGGTGGGCGAAGACGGCACCGTGTACGTGGCGTGGAGCGACGAGCACAACGTCTACATCGCGCACTCCATCGACCGCGGCCTGCACTGGAGCCCGCCGGTGCGCGTGAACGGTGCCGAGAGCCAGGTGGCGCTGTTCCCGTGGCTCGAGGCCGGAAGCGCGAACCGCGTCGCACTGGTGTGGTACGGCACGTCGCACGTGAGCAACGACGACGGCGCGGACTGGCGCGTGCACTCGGCGATCACGCTCGACGCGACCGCGACCGACCCGCACTTCCACCGCGCCGAGGTCACGGACCACGTCGTGCACTCGAGCAACATCTCGCTCGGCGGGCTGGGTGTGGACACGCCGCTGACCCCGCAGCCGAACCGCAACCTGTGCGATTACTTTCAGGTCGCGATCGATCCGTTGGGCGCCTGCGTCGTGGCGTTCACCGACGATCACAACGACTTCGACGGGCACACGTACCTCGCCCGCCAGCTCGCGGGGCCGTCGCTCTACGGCGCGGCCAACGCTGGCACCGGCGTGCTCACGCCGGTAGACCCACTGCCACCGCCCACGCCCGACCCGGCGGCCCCAGAGTTGGCGGACTTCCTCCACGACGCCACGGGCTCGAGCCTGCAGCCCGTCCCCTCGGACAACCCGTTCGATCTGCTCTCCGTGGACTACCGCTGCGAGGTGCAGGGCGCCGCGCCGCTGATCGAGGTGCGGTTCCGGGTCAGCGATCTCTCGGTGACGCCGGCGAACGCGTTCTGGCGCGCCTACTTCACGGCGAATGCTCCGGCCGGCGCATACGAGCGCGGCGAGATGTTCTACGTCGAAGCGTCCACCGATGCCTCGGCAACTCCATCGTTCCGCTTCGGCAGCGTCGTGCGCGCGCACAACGGCTCGTACACGCTCACGCCGCTCGGCGCCGCCACGGGCGGCCAGATCCTGGGCGCGACCGACGAGGTGGTCGCGCGGCTGGCGTTGGGCACGCTCAACGCGTTCGTCACCGGCGCCGCCGTGGGCCCGGGCAGCCGGCTGGTGGGGCTCAAGGCCAACACCGGCACGTCGGGCGCGGTCGCGGCGCGCGACATCGTCCGCGGCGGCGGCACGTTCGACATCTGCGCCGAACTGGCCGGCGTGACGCCGGTCGCCGCGGGAACGCTCGAGCTGGGACGCCCGCGGCCGAACCCTGCGAGCGGACGCGTGGCACTCGACGTGACGCTCGACCGAAGCGAGTGGGTGGAGCTGGGCGTGTTCGACGCCGGCGGCCGCCGCGTGCGGACGGTGCACGCCGGCGTGCTGCCCGCCGGCACCACGCGGCTCGTCTGGGATGGCCGCAGCGACGGCGGGCGACTGGCGCCCGCGGGCGCCTACTGGATGCGCGCGCTGGCCGGAGGCGCGTCGCAGCGGCAGCGCATGATCCTCGTGCGCTGAACAGAGTGGATGGCGGCTCGGGCAGTCCCCCTCCCGGCCGTCCGAGCGCGGTGGGTCCGTATGACCCGCCGCGCTCACGATTTTTAGCGGCCGTGAGCTTCGCTCACGTCCCGGGTACCGAACCCACCACCTGCTTCGTCAAATCCTGTTTCTTGTCGTTCAGGATGCGCATGTCGCCGCGCTTCAACTGCGGGTCGTCCTTCAGGTCCACCTGCAGCCGGAAGCGCTTCTCCAGCTCGGCGAACCGGCGCGCCTCGGCCTCGACCAAGTAGAGCGCCACGTCGGGCGCCACCTTCACCGTGATGCGCTTGTTGCCGCCCAACGCCGACACGCGCCGCATGGCACGCTCGAGCTTCATCAGCATGGTCTCGTTGCTCGGCACCTTGCCGAGTCCGCCGCAGGTCGGGCAGTCCTCGGTGTAGTAGTGGAGCAGCGACGAACGCTCGCGCTGGCGCGTCATCTCCACCAGACCCAGCTCGCTCACGGCGAATGCCTTCGTGCGCGCGCGATCCTTCCTCAGCTCGGTTCGTAACGTGTCGAGGACGGCGCGCTTGTTGGACTCCGACTCCATGTCGATGAAGTCGACGACAATGATGCCGCCGATGTCGCGCAACCGGAGCTGCCGCGGCACCTCGACCGCGGCCTCCATGTTCGTGCGGAAGATCGTCTCCTCCTGGTTCTTCTTGCCGGTGAAGCGGCCGGTGTTCACGTCCACGGCCACGAGCGCCTCGGCGTGGTCGATGCAGATGTAACCGCCCTTTTTCAGCCACACCTTCCGCTCGAAGGTCTTTTCGATCTGGGGCTCGATGCCGAAGGCGTCGAAGATGGGATCATTGCCCTTGTAGTGCTTGACGCGGTCGGCCAGCTCGGGGCTCACGGCCTTCAGGTACTGCTCGATGTCCGCGAACGAGTCGACGTCGTCGATGAACACTTCCTCCACCTCCTCGGTGAAGAGGTCGCGGATCAGGCCCGCCGACATCTCCAGCTCGCGGTGGACGAGCGCGGGCGCGCGCGCGCCCGAGGACTTCTTTTCGATCTTCTGCCACATCCGCGCCAGGTGCTTGATGTCGGCGGCGTACTCGGCGTCGCCCTTGCCCTCGCCCACGGTGCGGGCGATGACGCCAACGTTCTTGGGCTTGAGGTCGGAAATGATCGCCTTGATGCGCTGGCGCTCTGGGCGCTCCTCGATGCGGCGGGAGACGCCGATGTGGTCCACGCCCGGCATCAGCACGCAGAAGCGCCCGGGCAGGCTGATCTGCTGGGTCACCCGCGGGCCCTTGGTGCCGATCGACTCCTTCGTGATCTGGACCAGGATCTCCTGGCCCTTCTTCAAGTGGTCCTCGATCTTCGGTACCGGCGCGCGGCGACGGCGGCGGTGGTCGCCGGTGGCCTCGTCGGCGTCGGACAGATCCTCGAGCTGGCTCAGCGACTCGGCCAGGTCCGAGGCGTGCAGGAACCCGGTCTTCGGCAGCCCCATGTCCACGAACGCCGACTGCATGCCCGGGAGCACGGCGTTCACGCGCGCCTTGTAGATGTCGCCCACGTTCCGCCGCTGCTCGGCGCGTTCCACGAACAGCTCGGCCAGCTCGTCGTTCTCGAGGATCGCGACGCGGGTCTCGTACGAGTCCGCGTTGATGATGATGCGCTGCTTCACGGCCGTCCTTTCGAACGCGCCTCCGGCAAAGCCCTATCGTGGTGTCAGCAGGCGCAGCGGGTCCCACCGCTCGCCACCCCGCTCCGCCCACAGCGCCGTGCGTTCCACGTCCACGGTGCGCGGGTCGGCCTCGGGGACCAGCAGCCCGATGAGGTCGTCGGGCCGGGCTGCAGCGCGCAACGTGAAGCGCAGGTGCAGGTCCAGCACCGCCGGGGCCTCTTCGAGGCTGGCGTGCAATGCCACGATCGAAGGCTTGGCGTCGAATTCGCGTGCCTTGTCTTCGCTCACGCGCCGCACGAGCACCACGTCACGCGCCAGCAGGCTCGTGACCCGGTCGTGCAGCTCCGAGCGCAGGGCACCGGGAACGATCCCGGCCTCGGCGAGGTAGCTCACCGGGAACCGCATCCGGTAGCTCGCGCCCTCCAGCTGGCTCATGAGCGATGGCGTCTTGTAGAGGATGGGCCGAAAGCCCGTGACCGCGAGACCGTCCGGCAGCACGGCGTTCAACCTCTCGGCGAGGTCCACGCCCGGCGGCCGGGACAGCTCCAGGTCGAACACTTCAGCCCGGGAGCGAAATCCCAGAGGCAACGGCGGCCCGAACGACATCTTGATGTGCGGGTGATGCCCCTGGGTGAAAGCGAGCGGCAACCCGGAGCGGCGCAAAGCCCGCTCCCAGGTGCGCATGAGGTCGAGGTGCGAGAGAAAGCGCATGGTGGCGCCCTTCGCGAACTCGATCCGGAACCGCGTGCTGGTGGCCACGCCGCCCGCGGTCGCGGACGCGCCGTTCGAGGGCCGTGGTGCCCTGTGGGCACGGGCCCGACGGCCGTACGCCGGCGCCGGAAGCGTGGCGAGGACCTGCTCCAGGTCCAGGCTCGCGTGGGGCTGCTTCACCCACGGACGCTGATTGCAGTCCACGACGCCGCAGGCGAAGCACACGTCTTCCAGCCGGCAGTCGTCGAGGATCGCGGCCTCATCGGCGCGACGCTTGTCGCGGACGAGGAACTTCTTGGTCACCGGGGACTGGACCACGTCCCACGGCTGCTCCAGATCGTGATCGCGCTCGATGAGGTAGCGCTCCGGGTCGATGCCATGGCTCGCGAACACGTCGAGCCAGGTGGCGAAGCGCAGGTGCTCGCTCCAGGCGTCGAACCGGCAGCCGCGGCGATAGGCGTCCTCGATCGTGGCGCCCAGCCTGCGGTCGCCGCGCGTGAACACGCCCTCGAGCAGGCTCGTCTCCGCGTCGCGGTACTTGAGCGTGATCGGCTTAGCCCTAGCCGCCTCGCGCAACACGCCGAGCCGGCGGTTCAGCTCCGTCGTGCTCACCTGCGCCGCCCACGCGAACGGCGTGTGCGGCTTGGGCACGTGCGGCGACACGCTCACGGTGATGCGGAAGCCACGGTTGCCCGCTTCGCGCGCGGCCTGCCACGCCTTGTGGCCGAGGTCCAGGATCGCGCGCAGGTCTTCGTCGGTCTCGCTCGGCAGGCCGCACATGAAGTAGAGCTTGGCGCCGGTGTAGCCCTCGCTCGCCGCGGTCGCGACCGAGGCGAGCAACTCGGCCTCGGTGTGGTTCTTGTTGATGACGTCGCGCATGCGCTGGCTGCCGGCCTCGGGCGCGAGCGTGATCGTGCCCTTTTTCTGAGCCGCAATTCGGCGCGCCACGTCCACGGGAACGTTGTCGGGCCGGGTCGACGGCAGTGAGAGCTGCACGCGCGTCGGGCACAGGAGATCGGCGAGCGTGTTCACCTGCTCCACGATCTGCGTGTGGTCCGTGGTCGAGAGCGAGATGAGCGACACCTCCTCGAGCCCGGTGCCCCGCAGGCCGCGCAGCACCTCGCCCACCACCTGGTTCGCCGGCTTCTCGCGCACCGGGCGGTTGATCATGCCCGCCTGGCAGAAGCGGCAACCGCGTGTGCAGCCACGCATCACCTCCACCGAGAGCCGGTCGTGCGTGATCTCGCCGACCGGCACGAGCGGCATCGGCGGGTAGTACTCCTGCTTGAGCTCTTTCACGTACGCCGACCACACGCGCTCGGGGAAGCCCGGCCGCGCGCGCGGCACGAGCCACCCCTCGCGGGTCTCGACCGTGTCGTAGCCGGACGGCACGTAGGTGCCCGGCACGTGGGCGAGCCGGCGGAGCAGCGTCGGCCGCGACCAGCGCTCGCGTTTGCCCACCTTCACCAGCTCCACGACGCGGTGGATCACCTCTTCCCCGTCGCCGATCACGAACGCGTCGATGAACTCGGCCATGGGCTCGGGGCTGAACGCCTGCGCGCCGCCGGCGATCACCAGCGGGTGGCGCTCATCGCGCTCCACCGTGCGCAGCGGCATCCCGGCCAGCTCCAGCATCATGAGCACGTTCGTGTACTGGAGCTCGTACTGGAGCGAGAAGCCCAGCATGTCGAACTCGCCCGCGGGCGTGTGCGAGTCCAACGAGAACAGCGGGATCCGGAGCCGGCGCATCTCCGCCTCGGCATCGGGCCACGGCGCGAACGCCAGCTCGCACGCGGCATCCGGCCGGCCGTTCACGACGTGGTGGAGGATGCGGATCCCCAGGTTCGAGAGCCCGATCTCGTAGGCGTCCGGGAACGCGATCAGCACGCGCACGTCGACGGCGTCGAGCGGCTTCGGCGCATCGCCCAGCGCGCTGCCCAGGTAGCGATTGGGCTTCGAGACGCGCGGCAGCAGCTGGTGCTCGATGAGCTCTTTGACCGGGACCGTGACCGTCATCGGACCGTGGGAGACTCCGGGGCAGCGGGACCGCGGCGGATTCGAACCGACGCGAGGGCCGGCGGGGCCACCGCGGGTCACCCGTGATCAGCGCGGGTAACGATCGGGGGACACCCGAGGAAGGGCCGTTCCCGGGGCCCTCCTCACCTGCCGGATGGCCGCTGACGGTAGCACGCCGAGCGCTGGCCGCGCCACCCACGGAAAGTCCGCAAATCATTGCGGGAGATGCGGTCAGGGGCTTCGGGCGCGGCAGGGCCGGTCCGCAAGGGTGTGTCCTGGAAGAGACGTTGCCGTGTCCCTGCGCCCACGGTGCGCGGTGCGCGC
>DATNFC010000261.1:0-6205 GCA_035606545.1 Candidatus Methylomirabilota bacterium | reverse complement strand
TCGGAGGCGGTGCGCAAGTCGGACTACAACTTCGATTCGCAGTCGGTGCGCCCCTACTTCCAGTACGACAAGGTGAAGCAGGGCGTCCTCGACGTGTCGAGCAAGCTGTTCGGCGTGAGCTTCAAGCAGGTGAAGAACGCGCCGGTGTGGGATCCCTCGGTCGAGTGCTGGGAGATGTTCGAGAGCGGCAAGCTGGTCGGCCGCTTCTATCTCGACATGCACCCGCGCGACAACAAGTACAACCACGCTGCACAGTTCGACATCCGCACCGGCATCGAGGGTCGCCAGATTCCCGAGGCGGCGCTGGTCTGCAACCTCCCCGGCGGCGAGCCCGGCGATCCGGGGCTGTGCGAGTACAACGACGTCAACACGTTCTTCCACGAGTTCGGCCACCTGCTGCACAATATGTTCGCCGGCCACCACAAGTGGGTGGGCACCGGCGGCATCCGCACCGAGCACGACTTCGTGGAAGCGCCGTCGCAGATGCTCGAGGAGTGGATGAGGAGCCCCGAGGTGCTGGCGGTGTTCGCGAAGGATCCCAAGACCGGCAAGGTCATCCCCGCGGACCTCGTGAAGCGCATGAACCGCGCGAACGACTTCGGCAAGGGCCTCGCCGTGCGCCGGCAGATGGTGTACGCGGGCATGTCGCTCGGCTGCTACGACCGCGACCCGGCCGGCGTGTCGACCGATCAGCTGTTCAGCGACCTGGTGAAGAAGTACCAGCCGTTCCCGTTCGTGGACGGCACGCACTTCCAGTGCTCGTTCGGTCACCTCGACGGCTACTCGGCGGTCTACTACACGTACATGTGGTCGTCGGTGATCGCGAAGGACATGTTCTCCAAGTTCGACAAGAACGACCTGCTCGCACCAGGCGCGGCCAAGGCCTACCGGGACGCCGTACTCGCCGCCGGCGGCTCCAAGCCGGCCGCGCAGATGGTGCACGACTTCCTCGGCCGCGACTTCAACGAGCAGGCGTGGAAGGCGTGGCTGGACGAGGACGACGCGACGCCGTAACGCCGCCTTTGGCTCACGCGGCCGGCGGGGGCATTCCCTCGCCGGCCGCTGTGTTTTCGGTGGTCCCGCTCGCGGGGCGGCCCTAGAATTGCGGCTCCCGGCGGCGCTCGCTTTGCCACGACATCTCGCCGGGCTCCGATCGGAGGGCCCCGTGAAGCCGTTCCTTGGCGCGACGCTCGTCGCCCTCGCCCTGCCGCTCGCGGCGTCCGCGGCGCACGCCGCGAACTGCGCCGGCACGTCCACCGGCCTGATCCCGGTCACCGACCTTGGCGCCGGCCTCTACAAAGGCGTGCAGGGCGGGCTCTACCCCGGAGGCGTGAACGTGCGCCCCGCCGCTCACGAGGTCGCGGGCGTCGCGATCGCGAACGCGATCGGGCCGGTCGACACGCTGGGCCTGCCCGACGCGGTCAACGGCCGCGTCGTGTTCGTCTCGATCGGCATGAGCAACTGCACGCAGGAGTTCAGCGCGTTCGTGCCCAAGAGCAACGCCGACCCGGTGCGGAAGAGCAACGTGCGCACGATCGATTGTGCGGTGGGCGGCCAGACCGCGCAGATCCTGGCGCAGCCCACGTCGGCCTACTGGGATTCGGTGGCGACGCGCTTGCGCGGGCGCGGCTCGGCGCCGAAGCAGGTGCAGGTGGTGTGGTTGAAGGACGCGAACGCGAACCCGACGGGCACGTTCGAGGTGACCACCGACACGCTCGCGGCCCAGTTCTTCCGCATCGTGCAGATCATCAAGCAGAAGCTCCCGAACGTGAAGCAGGTGTTCTTCACCAGCCGCATCTACGCCGGCTACGCCAGCACGACGCTCAACCCCGAGCCCTATGCCTACGAGAACGCGTTCGCCATCAAGCGCGTGATCGCGCAGCAGCTCGCCGGCGATCCCGCGCTCAACTACGACGCCGCGAACGGTGCGGTGGTGGCGCCGTGGCTGTCGTGGGGACCGTACCTGTGGGCCGATGGCCTGAACGCGCGCTCGGACGGCCTCACGTGGGCCTGCAGCGAGCTCAACTCCTCCGACGGCACGCACCCGTCGTCGACCGGGCGGCTGAAGGTTGCCGACAGCCTGCTGGCGTTCGTCCGCCGCGATCCGGCAACGGCGCCCTGGTACGCGACGGGCGTCGTCGGCGTGCCGCGGCCCGCGTCCGCCGCGACCGGGCTCACGCTCGCGATCGCGCCGAACCCGGCGCACGCGACTGCGGATGTGCGACTTACGGCACCGGCGGGCGTGCGCTGGCGGCTGCTCATCGTGGACGCATCCGGGCGCCGAGTGGGCGGAACCGCAGGCGTGGGGACGGGGTTGGAGCAGGTGTATCCGGTGAAATCCGACGTAGGAACCACCGTGCCACCGGGTACATACTATGTCCGTCTCGAGGCGGACGGACACCGGGAGTTTCAGCAGCTCGTGCTGCTGGGACCGTCGAGGACAATGCCCTGAACCGTTGTCAGCGCATCTCATCCCGGGAGGTCCAAGCATGCTCCGTTATCCACGCATCGCAGTTCCGCTTGCCGCCATCGCCCTGATCACGTCGAACGCGCTCGCGGCACCCACGCTGCCGGGCATCAATGCCCGCTGGGACAACTGCTACGCCGACGGCGGCGTGATGAACAAGGCGTTCGCCTGCGACAGGAACACGGGCTCCGAACTGATCGTGCTCTCGGCGCAACTCGAGACCGAGATGGCGGACATCAGCGGGATGGAGATCCGCATCTCGCTCAAGCCCGCGGCGCCCACGTTGCCCGCGTGGTGGTTATTCAGGACCAACGGGCTCACCGACGATGGCTGCAGGCCGACGTCGCTCTCCTTCATCGCCTCACCGGTGCTCGACCCGGGGACGTGCGTCGACTGGGGTCAAGGGCAGCAGATGGGAGGGATCGGCCGCTACCGCATCGACGACATCGGGCCCGGTACCGCGGTGATCGTCATCGCGTCGGCCGTGGCCCCGTCGAATCTTGCACACTTCGATCCGGGTACCGAATACGTCGTGGGCGCGTTGCGGATCAACCACGCGAACACGGTGGGAACCGGGTCTTGCGCTGGGTGCAATACGCCCGTCTGTCTGTTGTTCACGTCGCTCGACATCACGACGCCGGTGCTCGCCAACGATCGGATATTCTCGTCGGGAGCGAACGGCGTCGACAGCCAGATCGTCCACTGGCAGGCGGGCCAGCTCACGAACCTCGTGAACCATTGCACGGGCACGTTCAGCTGCACCACGCAGTTCGAGTGCGCGAACATCGCCAGCCCCACGTCGACCCGGCAGAGCACCTGGGGTGCGGTGAAGGCGCTCTACCGGTAGGCGATCCTCGACCCGTCGGCCGGCGGCCTCGCGCAAGTGGCACCCACCGGCCGGCGGGTGTGATGAGGCCACTGGCGCGAGAACAGGCTCGCGACAGCGCACCACGGCGAATTTCCATGGGACACGGCGCCGGGCCGGGTTCATACTTTGCCTGCCTCGTAACCCGCATCGCTGACGGACACCTGCAGGAGGCGCCCATGGCGCGCCGCTCACTCCTCGGCTGTGCTGCGCTTGCTCTCGTCATCGCGGCCCCCGCGCTGGCGGCCACCACGCCGCCCGGCGTGAATATCCGCTGGGACCACTGCTACGACGACGGCGGATCGCTCAACAAGGCGTTCGCCTGCGACACCAACCTGGGAAGCGAACAGCTCGTGCTGTCGTTCGCTTTGGGTGCGGACAAGCCCGATGTCACCGGCATGGAGATCGTCGTGGACGTGACCACGACCGGCCCGGCGCTGCCGAGCTGGTGGCTGTTCAGGAACGTGGGATCCTGCCGGCAGAGTTCACTGACCATCCAGATCGTCCCGCCGGCCGGAAGCGTCAACTGCCAGGACTGGTCCAACGGGCAGAGCGCGGGCGGCATCGGTGCCTACACCCTCGGCTGGGCAGGCCCGAATACGGCACGCATCCTCGCGGCGACGGCGGTGCCGATCGGATCCGCCGCGACGTTGTCAGCCGACAACGAGTACTTCATCGCCCAGTTCACGATCAACAACGCGAAGACGATCGGCACGGGCTCGTGCGCAGGCTGCGCCGAGCCGGTGTGCATCGTCTTCAGCAGCCTGAATGTCACCACCCCCGACGTGAATACGGACCAGAAGCTCTCTGTGGGCGCGAACGGCACGAACAGTCAGTTCGTGCACTGGCAGGGCGCTTCGGTGCAGGGGTTGCAACTCATCTGCCCCAGCCCGTTCCGGCCCTGCTCGCTGGTGTACAACTGTGTTCTCGCTTCGACCCCGACGCGCAGCTCGACCTGGGGCACGGTGAAGTCGCTCTACCGGTGAGGACACTCGACATGCGACGCCTGCTGATGTTCGCCTTCGCGCTCACGCTCGCCGCTCCCGCGCTCGCCGACCCGACGCCACCCGGCGTGAACCTGCGCTGGGATAACTGCTACTCGGACGGCGGCGTCATCAACAAGACGTTCGCCTGCGACCGGAACACGGGCGCCGAGACACTGGTGATGTCGTTCCTACTCGACGAGGACATGCTGGATGCCTCGGGGATGGAGTCGCGCCTGTTCCTCATTCCGGCGAGCCCGACCATGCCGAGTTGGTGGTCGATGAAGAACATCGGCACCTGCCGGCCCTCCTCGCTCAGCCTGGGCACGACGCTGCCGCTCGGCTCCCTGAACTGCGCCGATTGGGCCAGCGGGAACGCTGCCGGCGGCATCGGATCGTACAGTGCCGGTTCGTTAATATTGGGGCCGGTCTCGATGGTCCTTCAGGTGGCGGCCGCGGTGCCGCTCTACGGCATCGCATCGCTCGCGGCGAACCAGGAGTATTTCTGCGGCAGCCTCACGATCAACCACGCCAAGACCGTGGGAACGGGGGCGTGCGGCGGCTGCGAGGTTCCCGTGTGCATCGTCTTCGACCGCCTGCGGATCACGACCCTGGCAAGCGGCCTCCAAATGCTGAACGGCGCCAACGGCCCGGACAGCCAGTTCGCCCGCTGGCAGAACGGAGAGGAATCCAACGTCGCGCTCAATTACAGCGGTCAGAACTTCGGCTACTACCACTCGTACAACTGCCAGCTCTCCTCGACCCCGACCCGCAACTCGACGTGGGGCGCGGTGAAGGCGCTCTACCGGTGAGGCGCGCCTAGCCGGCCTTGCTCGCCTCGCCGGGCTTCACGGTGCCGGCGAGCAGGTCGGCGTGATAGCTGGAGCGGACGAGCGGGCCGCTCGCCACGCTCTCGAAGCCCATCGCCAGCGCCTCGTCGCGCCAAGCGTCGAAGCGGTCCGGGTGCACGTACTCGACGACCGGCAGGTGCATCTTCGAGGGGCGTAGATACTGCCCGATCGTCAGCAGCTGGCAGCCGTGCGCGCGCAGGTCCTGGAGCGTGCGCGTCATCTCGGCGTCGGTTTCCCCGAGGCCGACCATGATCCCGCTCTTCGCCTTGATCTCCGTGCCCGACGCGGCGACGCGCTGCAGCAGCTCGAGCGAGCGGTCGTAGCGCGCGCTCGGACGCACCATCGCGTGCAGGCGCTCCACGGTCTCGATGTTGTGGTTGATCACCTCGGGCCGCGCGTCGATGACGCGCTGGAGATCGTCGGCGTGGCCACGGAAATCGGGGATCAGCACCTCGATCACCGTGCCCGAGCGCTTGCGGATCTCGCGGATCACCTCGGCGAAGATCGTGCTGCCGCCGTCCTTGAGATCGTCGCGCGCCACCGACGTGATCACGGTGTGCCGCAGGTTCATCGCCGCCACCGCCTCGCCCACGCGGCGCGGCTCGTCCCAGTCGACGAACCCGTTCGGCCGGCCCGGCGCCACCGCGCAGAAGCCGCAGCGGCGCGTGCACAGCTCGCCGAGGACCATGATCGTCGCGGTGCCGCGCGACCAGCAGTGACCGAGGTTCGGGCAGCGCGCCTCTTCGCAGACCGTGACCAGCTTCTGCGATCGCAGCAGCGCTTTCGTGTCGGCGTACTCGCCGGCGCCGGGCAGCCGCACCTTGAGCCACTCCGGCAGGCGGCGATGGCCGGGCGCATCGGCGCTCGCCGCGCCGCCCACCCCGGCACCGGACGCGCAGCCGCCGAACCGCGGCGCGACCGGCAGCCGCTGCGGAACCGCCGGACGCGGAGCGCCGAGCACGCGGATCGTCGCGCCGCCGGGCGGTGCGCCGGGCTCCGAGATCGAAACGAGGTCGTCCGTCGGTCGGGGCAGTTCGTC
>DATNFC010000260.1:0-7855 GCA_035606545.1 Candidatus Methylomirabilota bacterium | reverse complement strand
CCCGACTGGCTGAGCTGGTTCGCCTCCGCCTCGGAGAGCGAGTTCTTGCGCAGCATGTCGGTGACGCGCGGCGGCAGCGGCGCCAGCACGAGACGCGGGTCGAGCGGCGCGCCCAGCTCGCCGGCGGCCTGGAGCTGCTGGCGGTAGCGGCCCGCGAGCGGCGCGAACACGAGCGAGTGCACGCTCGAGAGCAGCGCCAGCACGAGCAGCGAGGCGAGCGCCGGCCAGAAGCGGCGCAGCGGTTCGACGGCGGTGGGGGCGGCCAGTGTGGTCATCGGCACTCCACCTCGAACTCCGCTTCCGGCCCGCCGTCGCGCGCGCGCGTCGAGACGAGACGGACCGAGCGGAACTGCGACGCGAACAGCGAATCGCGCGCGATCACGGACACGAAGTCCGTCACCGCAGCCGTGCCGTCGAGCTTCGATTCCACGCGCAGCACACCGTTCAGGACGAGCTTGCGCTCGCCGCCGGTGACGCCGTCGGGGTTGAACTGGATCCCGGTCAGGCGCGCGCCCTCGGGAAGCAGTCGCGGCAGCGCGCCGAGCAGGTCGCGCCAGCGGCCGGCGTCAGCGACCCAGGGCTCCACGGTCGCGGCCTCGGCCGCCGATGCGATCCATTCACTGCCGCCCTGGCGAAGCGCGCGCTGGCGCGCGAGCTGGCGCTCGAGCTGCTCGGTGCGCTTCTCGAGTGCCGCGCAGTTGAGCCCGTAGAGCCCAAGCAGCACGCCGAGCACGCCGAAGTACGTGAGCCAGACGCCGATCCCGACGGCGCGACGGCGCGCCTCGGTGCGCTCGCGGCGGAACGCCTCGCGCTTGAAGTTGATCTGGAACTGGGCGCTCATGCGGCCCTCAGCGCGAGGCCGTAGGCCTGCGCGTACTGCGGACCGCCCGCCTGGATGCGGGTGCCGCGGTCGATCACCTCGAGCGGCGAGAACGCGCTCACGGTCACGCCCACGATCTCGCCGAGTCTCTCGGCCAGGCCCGGCAGCCTCGCGGTGCCCCCGGAGAGCCGGAGCGTGAACGTGTCGGGCAGCTCGGCGATCGTGCGGTAGAACGCGAACGAACGGCGAAGCTCCTCGGCCAGCGACTCGACCGCGCCGCGTGCGGCCGCCGCCTCAGGCCCGGACTGGCCGAGCGAGGCGCCCGCGTCGAGCTTCCACGCTTCCGCACGTTCGACCGTGCACCCTGTGGCCGCGGCCACCGCCTCGGTGAGCCGCGCGCCGCCCCAGTCCAGCCGCCGCGTGAACAGCGGGTGGCCCTGGTGGCAGAGCGAGAGCCACGACTCGCGGTGGCCCACGTCGAGCAGCAGGCGGACGTCGGCGCCGTCGACGAGATCCCGGACGGCCGCCTGGCCGAGCGCGTTCGCGAGCGCGAGCGGCGCGGCGTCGACGATGCCGGCCTCGACGCCCAGCTCGCGCAGCGGCGCGAGCACGCGGTCGAGCCGCGCCTGTGACACCGTGGCCAGCAGCACGTCGAGCTTGCGCTCCGTCGGGTTGCGCCCGAGCACCTGGTGGTCGAGCACCATGGACTCGATGTCGAACGGCAGGTGCTTGCGCGCCTCGTAGCGCAGGGCGCCGGGGATCTCCGCTTCGTCCATGAACGGCAGCGAGATCTGCTTGACGATCACGTCGGGCCCCGAGACGGCGACCGAGATGCCGCGGAAGCTGCGCGGCGACTGATCCGTGCGCGACATGCAGTCGTCGATCAGGCCGGCGAGGATCGCGGGCGTGGGTGGCTCGACGTTCGCGAGCCCGCGCGGGATGACCGCCTCGGCGAAACGGCAGCGCGAACCGCCCGGCTGCAGTGTCACCAGCTTCACGCTGTAGCTGCCGATGTCAAGCCCCGCCCATGGTCCGGAGCCCACGCCCAGTCTCATCGCGGCTCCGGGGTGGTCTCGAGCCAGGAATGTCGGGCGACGACGAAGTTCGCGCCGGAACCGCCCGCGACCTGAGGCAGCGCGCCCAGCGCGAGCAGCTCGTCGGCCAGCGCGTCCATCGACGAGGCCTCGTAACCCAGCTCGAACGAATCCGTGGACTTCGTCCCGCCGATCTCGATCCGGCCGCCGGCCACGATCGAGACGGTGCGCGCGTCGTGGTTGCGGTCCGCGTCCCGGATGTGAACGAGCGCGATGTCACCGCTGCTCACCAGGTAGACCTTGACGTCGTCGTTCACCTCGAGGCCGCCCTTGAACCAGATGCCGCGGTCCGGGTGACCGGGATCATCGCCGTGCTCCGCCACGATCACGAGCGTGCTCGGGACGCCGCCGTCCACGGCGTCCACCGTGACCTCGTCCCTGAAGCACACGCCCTCGGGCAACACCCACACCGCGATTCCCTTCACGTGGAGATCGAGATCCCCATTGACGTAGAACTTGTACCAGTCGTACGCGTCGTCGTCCTTCGCATCGTTGTCCGTGGGTGAGGCGGGCGACTTGAAGAACGTCGGCGACGACTCCGAGCCCTTGAACGTGATCCGGTAGCTGTCGTGGTCGTCGAGGTCGTTGGCGGGCTCGACGGCGCCCGGCAGGTAGTCGGACACGAACGCGTCCGCGAGCGGGGCCGGCGGCGCGCCGCGTTCGATCGGCCGTCCCGTGTTCCAGTCGACGTCGTCCGTCCACGCCGTGTCGGCGTCCGAGTTGACCGGCTGCCAGACGCGGCCCCAGAGCCGCATCGTCGATGAGCTCGTGGAGTTCGTGGTGTTGACCGTGACGCCCTGCCCGGCGGAGAGCAGGCGCTGGTAGGGGTTCTCCAGCACGCCCGGGATGAACTTCGCCTGCAGCGTCCGCTCCACGCCGCCGCTCCTCGCCGCGACCACGATCACCATCGTGCTGTCCCAGTTCACCGGGCCGAACGACGTGGTGTCGGTCGCGAGCGGGCTCCGCCACTGGTAGGCGAACGCGTGCGTGATACCGAGCTGCCCCTCGGCCTTGTGGGCGTTCTCGAGGCGCGCGCCGGGCGCCGAGATCAGCGCCTTCACCAGCTCCATGCCGCTCTCCGAATACTGCAACGACTGCTCGCGCGACGCCGAAGCGACGAAGAACTGCGCTTCGTAGCTGGACAACGCGAAGAGCGACAGGCCGAGAATCGTGAGCGCGAGCATGAACGTGACCACGCCCACCAGGATGAAGCCGCGCTCGTCCGGCGCCGGATGCGGGGCAGGGGTGTGCATCAGTTCATGAACACCGCGAGCGTACCCACCTCGACGGTGGAGCCCGTTGCCGAGCGCAGGCGCAGGTCCACGCGCACGGCGGGTTTCAGGGTCGAGGCGGAGACCTGGAAGCGCTCGGCCAGCGACGAGACCATCGGCCCCGAGCTCGCGGCGCCGATCGAGGGGCCGGCGTGGATCAGCGAATCGCTCGGGTCCCACCAGAAGCAGTACGAGGGGGGGTCGCCTTTCTTGGCGTACAGCACGAGCTGCTGGTGCAGCGAGTCGGGCACCCAGAACGACTCCGCGTATCCCGACGCACGCACCTTGTCGCGGATCGTGGACGCCACCAGCGACGCCTCGCGCTGCGTGATCGCCTGCGTCGAGGCGTCGAGCCACAAGCCCTGGCTCGCGAGGTAGAAGCCCACGAGGCCGGCCATGATCATCGTGCCGATGATCATCACCACGGTCACCTCGGTGAGCGTGAGCCCGGATTCGCTCCGGCGCTTCGGCGTCACGGCACCCACAGGCGCTCCAGCGACACCGAATCGCTCAGGGCGCTGCTCGTCCAGCGCACGGTCACGACGACGCGCTTCAGGTTCCTCGTCCCTGGCAGGCTGGGCTCGTCGTAGGGCAGCACCCGCCAGCTCGACGTGCCGAGCGATGCACCCTCGTAGATGAACGGCGTCGGCGGTGACACGTAGCCGAACGCCAGTGTCGGGTCGGAGCGCGGCGCGAGCTGCAATGCCTCGAGCTGCGACTGGGCCTCGCCCAACGCCGCGCGCGCCACCTCGTAGCGGTTCACGAGCCCGCGGCCGACGCCGAACGAATAGGCGAGACCGAGCACGGCGATGACCGAGATCGTGGCGCCGGTCAGCGCCTCCATCAGGGAGAAACCGCGTTCATTCAGGTTCAACGACATCACAGCGCACCATCACATCCGCGGCCCGGCGCTCCCTCGCGCGAACCGCGATCAGGGTCCTTCAGTCGGCTCCGCTCAGAGCTCGGTCCAAACCGGCTGCGCGGTGCGCGAGTAGACGAGCGTCACGCTGCGGCCTGCGGTCGGCCCGCCCGCCTTGCCGGTGGCGACCACGGTGAACCCATTCGCACTCGCGGTGGTCACCAGGATCGCCCAGTTCGTGAGCGCGTCCGTGAGATCGCAATTCAGCACCTGGGGCGACACCGCGTTCGGGGTGAACGTGTCGGTCGTGTACGTGCCCTTGAGCTGGTACCACGTCTGTTCCGCCGTGATCACCGCGCCGATCGCACCCTTTGCCTCGGTGCGCTGTGCGTCCTTCACGTAGTTCACGTAAAGCGGCACGGCCACCGCGGCGAGGATCGCCACGATCACGATCACGACCATGAGCTCCATCAGTGTGAAGCCCGATTCCCGTCTTTTCATGACGGCCTTCCTCCTCTCACGACGGCCCCAACACGCCCGACCGCATCGCGTGTCCCAAGTTGAAGATCGGCAGGTACAGCGCCACCAGCATCAGCGCGATCACCAGCCCCAGCAACACGATCGCCACCGGTTCCACCAGCGACGACAACCCTTCGACCTTCGCGGTCACCCGCTGCTCGTAGAAATCGGCCGTCCGCGACAGCATCTCGTCCAGCCGGCCTGTCTCCTCGCCGGTGGCCGTCATCTGCACGAGCATGTCGGGGAACACGCCCGTCTCAGCCATGGCGCGCGACAACGAGGAGCCGCCCTCGACCTGCGTGCGCACCGCGTCCACGGCGCGCCCGACCATGCGGTTCCCCGGCACGGGACGCAGCACGCGCAACGCGTAGAGGATATTGGTTCCACTCCCGACCAGGATGCCGAGCGTCCGCGCGTAACGGGTCATCGCGTACATGCGCACGAGCGAGCCGAACAGCGGGACCTTGAACTTGAGCGCATCGAAGCGCACGCGCCCGTCCTCGCTGCGCAGCCACATCCACAGCGCCAGCATCCCCAGCCCCAGCACCGCGGCGACCACGAGCGCGTTGTGCGTGAGCGCGGCGCTGATCGCGAGCAGCAGCCGCGTCGGCGCGGGCAGCGTGACGCGGAAACGCGAGTAGATGTCCGAGAACATCGGCACGATCTTGAAGAACATGGCGAGCAGCACGGCGCCGGCGAACGACAGGATGAACGTGGGATAGCGGAGCGCGGCCTCGACCTTCAGGCGCAGCATCTCCGCACGCTCGAGGTAGGAGGCCATCTGGCCGAGCACCTCGTCGAGGGAGCCGCTCACCTCGCCGGTCTGAACCAGGCTCACGAACACCTCGCCGAACGCCCGCGGATGCCGGCTCAGCGCCATCGCCAGCGAGTCGCCCTTCTGCACGTCGTCGCTCACGTGCTCGAGGATCCCCGACAGGCGGCGGTCGTGATGGTCGCGGGCGATCGAGCGCAGCGCGCGCACGAGCGGCAGCCCGGCCGCCATCATCGTCGCGAGCTGGCGCGCGAACAGCGCGACCGAGCCCGGCTGCACTCGGCGCTGGATGAGCGACTTCCAGAACTCGGGCACCTGCGAGTCGATCGGCACCGGGCGCACGCCGGCGAGCGTGGCGATCGTGGACCCGTTCGTGCCGCGGGTCTCGATGAGCACGGGCGTGAGCCGCATGTTCGACAACGCGCGCAGGACCTCGTCCTCGGACGCCGCGACCTCGATGCCCTCGTGCGCGCGGCCCGACGTGTCCCGTGCCCGGTAGTAGTAGCTCGGCATCAGTCAGCGTCTCCCAGCGTCGCGGAACGCACCTCGTCGAGCGTGGTGATGCCCTCGACCGCCTTGCGGATCCCGGCCTTGCGCAGCGTGACGAATCCCTCAGCCATCGCCCGGCGCTTGATCTCGTCCTCGTTCGCGCCGTCCAGCACCAGTCGGCGGATCGAGCGCGTCAGCGCGAGCACCTCGAACAGCGCCACGCGGCCGGCGTAGCCGGTCTGCTTGCACGCCATGCAGCCGCGTCCGCGCGGCACCGGGTGCCCGCGCAGCAGCTCGGCGTCGGGGCCGAACGCCGCGAGCTGCTCGGGCTCGGGCAGCACCAGCTCCTTGCAGCGCTCGCAGACGCGGCGCACGAGGCGCTGCGCCATCACCAGCGACATCGCCGAGCCGACGAGGTAGCGCGGCACGCCCATGTCGGCGAGGCGCGTGAGCGTGCCCGGCGCGTCATTCGCGTGCACGGTGGAGAACACCAGGTGGCCGGTGAGCGCGCTCTTGACCGCGATGTCGGCGGTCTCCGAGTCGCGGATCTCGCCGATCATGATGACGTCCGGGTCCTGGCGCAGGATCGAGCGCAGGGCGCGTGCGAACGTCATGCCCACCTTCTGGTTCGCGTGCACCTGGGCGACGCTCTCGATGTGGTACTCGATCGGGTCCTCGACCGTGACCAGGTTGCGGTGCACGCTCTTGATGTCCTGGAGCGCGGAGTAGAGCGTCGTGGTCTTGCCGGAGCCGGTCGGGCCGGAGATCAGGATCATGCCGTACGGCTGGCGGATGGCGCTGCGGAACGCCTCGAGCGTATCGCCCTCGAGCCCGAGGTTCTCGACCCGGCGCTCGAACGCGCTCTTGTCGAACAGGCGCAACACGACCTTCTCGCCGTGCGCGGTCGGTAGCGTCGAGACGCGCAGGTCCACCTCGCGATCCGGGAGGTGCACGCTCAAGCGCCCGTCCTGAGGCAGCAGCCGCACCGCGATGTCGAGGTCGGCGAGCACCTTGATGCGCGAGATGATCGCCATTTGCAGGTTCTTCGGCGGCTTCATGACCTCGTGGAGCACGCCGTCGATGCGGAAGCGGATCGTGACCCGGTCGCGCGCGGGCTCGACGTGGATGTCGCTCGCCCGCGCGTCGATCGCCTCGGCGATCATGAGGTTGACGAGCCGCACGACCGGGGCGTCCTCGACCTGCTGGCGCAGGGCGGCGAGATCGACCTCCTGGTCCTCGGTGCCCGTGGAGGTGACGTCGATGTTGTCGAGGATCGCGCCCAGGTGCTCGGTCGCGCGCAGCTCGGAGTAGAACTGCTCGATCGCCTCGACCACCTCGCTCGGCCTCGCGACCCACACGCGCAGCGCGCAGCCGGTGAGCGCGCGCAGGTGGTCGAGCGAGAGCACGTCGAGCGGATCGCCGACGGCGATCTCCAGCGTGTCGCCCTCGCGTGCGAGCGCCAGGACCTGCGCCTGGCGCGCGAGCTGCTCGGGCACGAGCTGAACCGCCTCGCGGCTCGCCGTCGTGAGCCGCTGCGCGTCGGCGACGGGCAGCCCGAACTGCTGTGCGAGCGCCTCCACGACGTCGGCCTCGGTGAGGTAGCCGAGCCGCACCATCGCCTGTCCAAGCCGTTCGCGTGGATCGCTCCGCGCTCCCAGCGCGTGCGCGACCTGCTCGAGCGTGAGCCCCGCACGCTCGACGAGCAGCTCGCCGAGACGGCGCGAGGCGGGGCGGGCGATCGTGCTCATCGGGCAGCCTTTCTCCGGGGCGCGGGCGAGAGCGAACGCGCGCACGACGGGCCCCGCCGCGGCGGGAGAGCCAGCGCGAGCGTCGAGACACGCCATGCGTGCGCGAGTTCGAGGTGCGGTGCCATCTTGTGGAGAGAGAGGTGGAAGATGCCCTTGAACCGCAACGGGCGGCGTCGAGTGACCACCGCTCCCGCGCGGGCGCGCGTGGAACGGCCTGGTCCGTGAGGAGTCCGCCGAGCTTCCCGTCCACGGCGGGCGACCTTGGGGAGAGGTGCAGTTCCAC
>DATNFC010000259.1:0-6179 GCA_035606545.1 Candidatus Methylomirabilota bacterium | reverse complement strand
AGAAGCTCCGGGGGACGAGCGAGAACCTCGTGCAGACCATCCAGTTGCAGCGCTCGCGTGCGATGGCCACCGGCCAGGACGTGGACATCAACTTCAACACCGCCGCCCCCGCGGGGTGGACGGTCATGTCCTCGGGACGCTCGAACCGCATGGCGTTGCCGAACGGGATCACCTATGCGTCAGCAGCGCCCAACACGATCCAGCTCCGCCGCGACGGCCGCATCAACACGTCGGCCCTGGTCGTGTTCCAGAACCGGACGGGAGCACAGGACACCGTGAGCATCCAGCTCTCGGGCCTGTCGCTGATCCGCTAGAGCATGCCGATGCGACCGACCGCACCCGGACCTCGGAACGATCGCGGCATGTCGCTGGTCGAGCTGATGATCTCGCTCGTGGTGCTGGCGGTCGGGATCCTCGCGGTGGGCCGCATCTTCCCCGCCGGCGCGCGCTCGCAGGCGCAGGACCGCCTGCTGATCAGCGCGAACTACTACGCCCAGGAGAAGGTGGAAGCACTCACCGGGCTGACCTGGGCCGACGCTTCCCTCACGGATGGCCGCCACCCCGCAGGGACCGCGTGCGACACGCTCGGCACCGGGCAGTGGCTGCGTTTCTACAACGTCACCACGATGACCGGAAAACTCGACAACCTGAAGAAAGTGGACGTGACAGTGAGCTACACCGGCGCCGCACAGGCGTCGCGCTCGCTGACCGCGACCACTTACGTGAGGCGGTGAACTCCATGCGTGCGCATCTTCGTTCCTGGTCCATCGACCGGCGTTCCGCGGCGGGCTTCACGCTCGTCGAGATGCTGGTCACCCTGGTCATCTTCGCCATGGTCGCGGTGACCGTGACGCTCGTGCTGATGAACTCGGCGAAGAGCAAGCAGCGCACCACGCAGCGCATCGAGAGCGAGCAGGGCGCGCGCGCCGCCGTGGACCTGATGGCGCGCGACATCCGCACCGCGGGCTACGGCACGGACATGGACAACTCGCCGCGGCAGCCGGCCATCGCCTACGTGGACTCGAAGGAGATCCTGCTCAGCGAGAACCTGAATCCCTATCCGGATCCCACGCTGGGCGAGCCGGCAGCGTACAACCCGACCGGCAATCCGAAGCCGTTCCCGCTCAACGCCACGGCCTACACGCCGCCGATGAAGTACGCGACGGGCGCCGAGCTGGTCCGCTACACGCTGGACGTGAACAACGACGGCGTCGTGGACGCGAACGACGTGGCGTCCGCCCAGGGCGCCGACGCAGCGGCCACCCCGAACCCGAACGACTACGTGCTCGTGCGCCAGGTGTACGGCGACAACACGGGCGGGGTGGCCGGCAACAACGGCGGCACCACCGAGCGCGTCGCGCTCGTGCGCCGTCCGGGCGATGCCGGCGTGCCGGCGATGTTCAATGTCTACATGAAGGGCTTCAGCACGCCGTACGACTGGGCCGGCGGTCCCGTGCCCGCGAGCCAGCTCCAGAACATCGAGCGCGTCGAGGTGGCGGTCACCGCCTCGTCGTCGCGACCCGACGCCCGCGGCCAGTTCGCGCAGACCACGATCTCGACGCAGGTGAACGCGGCCCGCAGCGTGCCGAACTTCTCGGCGTCGACGGTCCAGGTGAGCGGCTACGTGTACAACGACCTCAACACCAACCACACGAAGGACGGCAGCGACGTGGGCATCCCTGGCGCCACGGTGCGCCTGGGCAGCTACGTCGCCTATACGAACGCGTCGGGCCAGTACACGCTGCGCGCGCCGGCCGGCATGTACACGCTCAAGCACACGGCGGCCATGGGCTACGGCTCGTTCGACTATCCGGACACGTTCAACCTCACGCTCGTGGACGTGGCGCTCACGCGGTCGTTCGCGGACACCGCGCGCCGGGGCGGCCTCGTCAACATCTACGCGTACGAGGACCGGAACGGGAACAGCTATCAGGATACCGGTGAGCCGGCCCTGAGCGGCATGAAGTTCTCGGTCACGCCCGGCACGCCCGAGGTGCCGAACGGCGTCACAGACGTCTCCGGCAACGTGTCGCTGTTCACCGGCGTGGGCGGCTACCTCGTCACGCCGATCAAGCCCGACACTCTGACCGTGACCGAACAGACCAATGCCACCGGCACGATGACGAACGGCGGCTCCGCCTCGGCGCGCTTCGGCTTCTTCAACCAGGCCACCGGGCACATCACCGGCAAGGTGTTCGTCGATGCCAACCGGAACAGCAACTTCGACAGCGGCGAGCTGGGCATGGCGAGCGTCTGGGTGGGCGTGAGCAAGGACGGCGGCGTCAACGTGCTCGCGTACGCCTACACGAACGCCTCGGGCGACTACGACATCACGGCGCCGGTCAACGACCCGCCGCACACGGATGCGTACGCCGTGTACACGATCCCGCCGTCGGGCTACTTCCCGACGACGTCGATGGCGATCAACGGCCTGTGGCTCAGGACGAGTCCGACGCTCAGCAACAAGAACTTCGGCATGGCGAACTACCAGATCATCACGCTCAACGCGAGCCGCGTGCTGTCGCTGGCCGCGACGGACTTGATCGAGAAGGACTGGAACGGTGGCCACACCGACCTTGCGATCCACGACGTCGACCTCATCCTCGGCGCCGATGCCGGCGGCACGGACAACGTGTCGGTGTGGTTCAACCAGTATGCGGCGAACAAGCTGTTCACGGCGAACCCGATCGACCCCACCGGCTACACGCGGCTGGCGCCGAACTCGGTGATGAGCATGGCCGTGGACACGCTGGACAAGAAGGACAAGCAGCGGCCGGACCTCGTGACCGGCACCAAGTACACGGCCGGCGGCAACTTCTTCGTCTGGTTCACGCAGGGCACGAGCAACAACGAGGGCTACCTGCCGACCAACTACAACACCGGCAGGAACTACACGACCCAGGACAACGGCGACGTGCAGGCCGTGCTCACGCTGGACTGCGGCGGCGGCAACATGCCGGACATCCTCGTCGGCACGAAGGGCGCCACCGCCGGCCAGGGCTCGCTCGAGGTGTGGCTGAGCGACGATGCCCAGACGCCGGCGTACACGCGGGACGAGACGTTCACCACGATCGGCGGCATGATCATGGGTGAGGTCACGGGCATGACGCTCGTCGACCTGGACAACGATGGCGACAAGGATCTCGTGGTCTGCACGCGCACGACCGACTTCAACGGGCAGATGGGCGTGTTCGAGAACCGTGGCCGCACGGCCGGCAGCCGCTTCGCGCTGCGCTACTCCGTGTCGTTCGGCGGCAGCTCGCCGACGTGCGTGGCGGCCGTGGACGCCGACGGCGACGGGTGGAAGGACATCTTCCTCGGCTCGCAGCGCAGCATCGCCGCCGGCAACGTGTGGCAGATCAAGAACACGGGCATCACGACGCTGTGGAGCTTCAGCATCATCCGCGCGATCGACGCCGGTGGCATCGTGATGAGCGTGAGCACGGGCGACTACGGCGGCGCCACGCGCGGCGACATCGCCGTGGGCACGCGCTCGTCCACCGTGGGCTTCGCCGGCGGCGTCAGGATCTACTACCTCGACACCGGCATCATCGGCGCGGGCACGGATCCGTCGGCAGGCACCGTCGTGAACATGGTGCCGGCGCTCACGTCCGGCAACTTCAACTACGGCGAGAACTCGCAGGCGCCGCCGACGCCGTATCTCACGGACCTCGCGGCCGGTCTCAAGGCGAGCGCGACGACCGGCGCGCTGGTCGTGTTCATCCGCTGACGTGGGAGTGTCCATGGTCGTGTCTCTTCCGAACCGCAACGAGCGCGGGATCGCGCTGGTCATCTCCATGCTCATCCTGCTGGTGATGACGCTGCTGGGGCTGGTGCTCATGGCCGGGGCCAGCCTCAACCGCGGCCTTGCCGGCAACGATCAGCGCATGCGCCAGTCGTTGAATATTGCCGAGGCGGGCGTGGGCGAGGCCGAGGCGCGCATCGGCAACCAGGAGACGTTGATGGATCCCACGGATCCCAAGGACGCCTGCCAGATCTTCAACACGATCGCGGGCAGCGTGCCGGTGGTGGGCGTGGACACGATCGCGCTCGCGACCGGCCAGCCGGTGGGGTCCTATCTCAACTACACCACGCCCACCCGCACGCCCGACGTGCTCACGATCGGCTGGAAGAGGAACGCGGCCGGCACGGCGGTCATGCGCTACGACGCGTCGAAGAACCCGGCCATCCAGACGCTCAGTGGGAGTCCGATCTACACGATCACGTCGACGGGTCGCGTGGGCCAGGCGCGCCGCACGATCGTCACCGAGGTCATGGCGAAGCCCTACATCGTCAACGCGATGGGTGCGTTCGTGGCGAACATCCCCATCGAGGACCTGGGCAACGCCGTCGTCTGCGGCTACGACCACAACATCAACACGCCGATCAACGACGGCAACAAGGGACGCGGCGTGATGCCGGGCGACCTCGACCACTGCATCGACAACGAGACCGGCGTCGTCGCGAACAACCGGCCCGGCGTGTGGTGTGGCGCCCCGATCACGCAGAGCGGCAGTTCCAAGACGTATGGCAGTCCGGACACGCTCGGCAACCAGGGCAAGAGCAACTTCTACACCGGACCGTGGGATTGCCTCGGGATGTCGCAGGCGGACTGGTGGTCTCTCGTGGGCCAGCCGAAGAATCCCTCGGGGTTCTCGGACTGGAACGGGATCAACTACCTCGACAACAACTCCATCGTCCAGGACGGGTCGGCCGATGTGGGACCCAGCGGCGTGGATGCCGAAGGCCTTCTCTACATCGACGGCGACCTGCACCTGAACTCGAACTTCTCGTACAAGGGGCTCATCTACGTCGAGGGCGACATCACCGTGAACGGTAACGCTTGGATCCTGGGCGCCATCGTGTGCAGCGGCAAGACCAAGATCAAGCTCAACGGCGGCATGACCGTGCTCTACTCCGGGGACGCCATCACGCAGCAGCTCCAGAAGTACGGCAGCCAGTTCGTGACGCTGTCCTGGCGCGAGCAGTAGCGCTCGCTCGCAGCACGCTCTTCGGCGCCCGCCCCGGGTCATCCGGGGCGGGCGCCACGTTGTTGGGCGGCGCGGCAGCGGTGTATCGTGTTCGGCCGCATCCGCCCACGTCGCCCCGACCCCAGCCAGGAGCTGCCCCACGGTGTGGAACCGCATCGAGGAGAAGGTGCTCCGCGGCGAGCGCCTGACCACCGACGAGGGCGTGCACCTCCTCACCGACGCCCCGCTCGTGGAGCTGGGGGCGCTCGCGAACGAGGTCCGCTCGCGGAAGACCGACCCGCGCATCGTCACCTACGTCATCGACACCAACCCCAACTACACGAACTGGTGCACGGTCGACTGCCACTTCTGTGCGTTCTACCGGAAGGTGGGCAAGCCCGCCGCCGACGCCTACACGCACGACGTGGAAGGCGTGATGGGGATGATGGAGAGCGCGCGGAAGTGGGGCGCCACGACGGTGCTGCTCCAGGGGGGACTCAACCCCGAGATCCCCTGGGGCTTCTACACCACGATCGTGAGCGAGGCGCGCCGGCGCTACCCGGAGATCACGCCGCACTTCTTCTCCGCCCCCGAGATCCACCAGATGGTGGAGGTGAGCGGGCTCCCGATCCGCGGCGTCCTGGAGGCGCTCTACAAGGCCGGCCAGCGCACGCTGCCCGGCGGCGGCGCCGAGATCCTCGCCGCGCGCGTACGGAAGCGCATCTCGGTCAAGAAGGGCGGACCCGAGGCCTGGCTCGACGTGCACCGCGCGGCGCACCAGGTGGGCATGCGCTCCACGGCGACGATGATGTACGGCCACGTCGAGACGCCGGCCGAGATCGTGGAGCATTTCGACTGGATCCGGGCGCTCCAGGACGAGACCAAAGGCTTCACCGCGTTCGTGCCCTGGAGCTACAAGCGCGGCAACACGCCCATGGAGTCACGGGTGCCACACCTCGCGGGCGCGAGCATGTACTTCCGGGTCCTCGCCGCGAGCCGGCTCTACCTCGACAACTTCGAGCACATCCAGGCGTCGTGGTTCAGCGAGGGCAAGAAGACCGGGCAGGTGGCGCTCCACTTCGGCGCCGACGACTTCGGCGGCACGCTGTTCGAGGAGAACGTCCACCTTGCGACCGGGCACGTGAACAAGACCACGGTGGCGGAGATCGAGACGCTGATCCGCGAGTCCGGCTTCACGCCGGCGCAGCG
>DATNFC010000258.1:0-15507 GCA_035606545.1 Candidatus Methylomirabilota bacterium | reverse complement strand
CGGCGCCGACCGCGCCACCGCGATCAATCGCTGGGACGGCCCGCCCGAGGCCATGGGCCGGCCGGCGATCACGCGGCGCCTCGTCGGGCGCTGTTTCGCCCGGCCCGGGGACGCCGGGCCGGGCGCGTGACCGCATCCGCTCAAGGCATCGCCACCGCGGGCGGGTTCTCCAGGTGGCGCTTCACCCAGTCCACCCACAGCCGCGTGCGCTCGCGGTTGTTCGCGGGATCGGACGAGTTGTGCGTGCGGCCCGGGAACGCGATGAACTCGGTCTCGACGCCGTTGTCCTTCATCGCGTGGTAGAGCGACATGGCCTGCGACGGCGGCACGCGGAAGTCCTCGATGTTCGCCATCACCAGCGTCGGCGCCTTGATCTTCGTGGCGTACGTGATCGGTGACTGCTCGCGCGCGATGCGCTGCCGGTCGCCGGTCCACGGTGAGCCGCCGAGCACGTAGCGGGTGGAGACGCTGCCATCGGAGAGGTTGTACTGGTCTTCCCAGCTCGTCACCGGCGCGCCCGCCATGGCGACGGTCCATTCGTCGGGGTAGTTGCCGATCAACCACGACGTCATGTAGCCGCCGTACGACCAGCCGGTGACGGCCGTGCGCTTGGCGTCCACGTACGGCTTCTTCCGCAGCTCGGTGATCCCGGCCATGACGTCACGCCCCGGGCCCGCGCCCCAGTCGCCCTGGATCGCCGCCATGTACGCGTTCCCCAGGTTGTCGCTGCCACGGTAGTTGGGCATGAACACCACCCAGTCCTCGGCCGCCATGAGCTGCGGCAGCGTCGAGAAGTTCGTCTTGCTCGCCGACGTCGGTCCGCCGTGGATGTTGAGTACGAGCGGGTAACGGCGCGCGGCGTCGAAGTCCGGCGGATAGACCACCACGCCATCCGCCTCCATGCCGTCGTGCGTCTTCCACGTCACGCGCTCGGTGCGGCCGAACCTCACGTCCTTCGCCCAGGCGTTGAAGTCGGTGAGCCGGCGCGGCTTCGCCGTGGGCCCGTCGAGCACGAACAGCTCCGCGGGACGATCGGCGGTCGTGGCCACGAACGCGATGCGGCCGCTCTTCCCCGCGTCCACGTCGTAGCCGAACGCGCCGTTGACGATCAGCGCGCCCAGGTCCAGCCGCTTCGCCGCGCCGTCCACGGGCTGCAGCCACACCCCCACGCCGGTCTTGTCGTTCGCGGCCACGAGCAGCGTCCTGCTGTCCGCGAGCCACTGGCCGTTGAACACCATGCGGTCGAGGCCGCGCGTCGCACTCTTGCCGGCGCCGCCCGCCGCGGGCGAGACGTAGACCTCGTTCACCCAATTGACGTCACCGCGACCGTCGCGCGGATACCAGTAGGCGATCGAGCGCCCGTCCGGCGACCACACCGGATTGCTCTGGAAGCGCGTCGCTCCGGTGAGCGGGCGGATCGCACCACTGGCCACGTCCACCACGCACACGCTCACCGAGTCCAGCCGACCGCTCATCGGCGCCGGCACGCGCGCGAACGCGATCTGCTTGCCGTCCGGCGACCACGCCAGGTGCGACGGCGCGCTGCCCGGCGGCAGCGAGAACTCGAGCGACCACGTCCCGCTCGTCAGCCGCTTCGCCTCGCCGTCCAGCGGCTGCACCCAGATGTGCTGCGGCGTGATCTCCCTCCGCAGGAACAGGTCCTGGTCGCCGACTTCGAACGTGCCGACGAACTTCGCCTCACCCTGCCGCTTCGGCAGCGTGTCCGACGTGGCGAACGCGATCGCGCCACCGTCCGGCCTCCAGCTGTAGTGCTCGACACCGTTCGGCGCCTTCGTCAGCCGGCGCGCCTCGCCCCCGCGCAGCGCAAGCAGCCACACCTGGGGATGGTCCTCGGCGTCGGGCGCAACGAATGCGATCGTCTTCCCGTCCGGCGACCACAGCGGCTGCGCGACGTGCCGGCGATCGAACGTGAGCGCGTGCGGCTCGCCGGCGGTCGCATCCGCGAGCCACAGCTCGGTGAGGTTCTCGTTCTTCTCGAAGTCGGGCTTCGTCACCAGGAACGCGATCGCGTGGCCGTCCGGCGAGACGCGCGCGCTCGACACGCCCACGAGCTTGCGGGCGACCTCGAGCGAATATCGCGAGCCGGCGCCTTGCGCCGGGGCGGACGAAACGAGCATCGCGAGTGCGACGAGCGCGAACAGCGGGCGGGAGCGCATGGATTCCTCCGGGGCCGGACCGGGAAGGCGGGACGCGTCGCGGCTCCGCGCCGCGACCTTGTGAAGGCGCGACGCTAGCACAGCGCGCTCCGCCGGCGCTGGACAGCGGCCGTGCGATGGCGTTAGTTCCATGGCTCCATCCGTTCGCCCCCGGCCCTTCCGAGACCTCCCTCTCATGCCCAGTGACAACCCGCAGTCCCCGACCGCCGTAAGCGAGCGCGAGGACTTCATCCGCGAGATCGTGAAGGCTGACCTGGGCGCCGGGCGCGTGCGCGACGTGGTGACGCGGTTCCCGCCCGAGCCGAACGGCTACCTACACGTCGGACACGCCAAGGCCATCTGCCTCAACTTCGGCGTCGCCCGCCAGTTCGGCGGCCGCTGCCATCTGCGCATGGACGACACGAACCCGGTCAAGGAGGACGTGGAGTACGAGGACTCGATCGTCGCCGACGTGCGCTGGCTCGTGGCTGGCTGGGCGGATCAGTGCCTGTCGTTCAAGCGCCGGGGCGCCACGGCGACACCCTCGGGCGCCGACTTCCTGATCTCCGCAGTGCCTCCCCCGGCGTCCTCCCGCGAGGGCCCCCCGGGCGCGCCCGGATCCGCTGCCGACAGCGAGCCGTTCCGCGCCTCCGACTACTTCGACGCGCTGCACGCGTTTGCCGTGCGCCTGATCGAGCGCGGCCGCGCCTACGTCTGCGACCACACCGCGGAGGAGGTGGATCGCATGCGCGGCGCTCCCGGCGAGCGCGGCGAGGACAGCCATTGGCGCGGCCGCAGCGTCGCCGAGAGCCTGGACCTGTTCGCACGCATGAAGGCGGGCGAGTTCCCGGACGGCGCGCGCACGCTGCGCGCCCGGATCGACATGGCGTCGCCCAACGTGTGGCTGCGCGACCCCGTGCTCTACCGCATCCGCCACACGGCGCATCACCATACGGGCGCGAAGTGGTGCATCTATCCGCTCTACGACTTCGCGCACGGCCTCTCCGACTACATCGAGGGCGTGACGCACAGCCTGTGCACGCTGGAGTTCGTGGCGCATCGGCCGCTCTACGACTGGCTGCTCGAGGCGCTCGACCTGCCGCGGCCGCTGCCGCACCAGTACGAGTTCGCACGCCTGAACCTCACGCACACGGTGATGAGCAAGCGGAAGCTGCTGCGACTCGTGCAGGAGGGCCGGGTCACGGGCTGGGACGACCCGCGCATGCCCACGATCAGCGGCATGCGCCGGCGCGGCTACCCGGCCGCGGCGCTGCGCGACTTCACGGAGCGGATCGGCGTGGCGCGCCGCGAGAACCGCGTCGAGCTGGCGCTGCTCGAGGCCTGCGTGCGCGAAGCGCTGAACCGCACCGCGGTCCGCCGCATGGCGGTGCTGTCGCCGCTCAAGGTGGTGATCGAGAACTACCCGGCCGACCAGGTGGAGGAGTTCGAGTTGGACAACAACCCGGAGGACGCGGCCGCCGGCACGCGCCGGGTGCCGTTCTCGCGCGAGCTGTGGATCGACCGTGACGACTTCCGCGAGGTGCCGCCGCCCAAGTACTTCCGCCTGAGCCCCGGCGTCGAGGTGCGGCTTCGCGGCGCCTACTGGCTGCGCTGCACCGGCGTGACGAAGGATCCCGCCACGGGCGAGGTGCGCGAGGTGCGCGCCTCGTACGACGCGGCGACCCGGACCGGGAACCCGCCCGATGGCCGCAAGGTGAAGGCGACCATCCACTGGGTCTCGGCGAAGCACGCGATCGAGGCGGAAGTGCGGCTCGTGGACGCACTGTTCGCAAGCGAGGACCCCGAGCGTGACACCGAGGGCGGCGACTGGACGAGTGCGCTCAACCCGAGCTCGCTCGCGGTGCTCTCCGGCTGCAAGCTCGAGCGCTCGCTCGCCGCGGCGCAGCCAGGCGACGCGATCCAGTTCGAGCGCGTGGGCTACTTCGTGGTCGACACGCGCGACTCGCGTCCCGGGGCGCCGGTGTTCGTGCGCACGGTGACGCTCAAGGATGCCTGGGCGCGCGCCGAGAGGCGGCTGGCGCCCGCGAGCTGAGCGCCGCCCTCCTCAAGGGCACCAGAAGTTACTTGATTACCAGCACTCTCGCGTGCGCGCTACGCCCGCCCTCCTTGAGGTAGAGCCAGTGGACGCCGGGGGCGAGTCGCGCGTCGACGAGCGGAAGCGTGTGGCGGCCCGGGTGGAGGCCGGATAGCGCACGCGCGTACTCGCGGCGACCCGCGAGGTCGAGCACGTCGAGCGTTGCGGCGCCGGTGCCGGTGAGGCTGAACTCTACCGTGAGCTCCCGCGCCGTCGCGGGGTTTGGCTTCGCGCCCGCGAGTGCGAACACGGCCGCGGTCGGGACCTTGACCGAAATCTCCCGCGACAGCACTTCGATGCCGCGACTGAGGCGATATGTGTAGGTGGCACCAGCCTCCGCGGCGAGATCCTCGTACTCCAACTCGTCGCGGCTGCGGGCTGTGGGACTGCCGAGCTCTAACCAATTGCTGGCGGGCTCCGTCCGCCGCGACACGCGTGCACCGAGGTCGATTGCGCCCGCTCCCCGCCAAACCAGATGCACCCGTCCCGGCTCGGCCTCGGCGACGCCCTCGGCCAGTTGGACCGGCACTGGGGTATCCAAGCGCAGGAGTCCGGCCAAGCCCCTCACCGAGAACCCATCGATGCTGCTGAAGAAGCCACCTGCGTAGACCCGCGAGCTGCTCACCGCCAGCGCGACCACGGCCTCGTCCGCTGCGGGAGCCCATTGGGTGACGTACCCAGACGCGGCATCGAGTTCCGCGATGTGGAGGCGGATCTGCCCGCTGGTAACGGCGAATGTGCCCCCAGCGTAGACTTTCGTGCCGCTCACAGTCAGAGCGTAAACCGTGCCATCCGCCCCCGGATTCCATTCGGTGGCGAAGCCGGTTGCGGCGTCGAGCGCGGCGATGTTGTCGCGCGACCGCCCGCCGATGTCATTGAAAGAGCCTCCAGCGTATACCTTGGATCCACCCACCGCCAGACTGTACACACTGCTGTTCGCCCTTGGGTCCCATGCGGTGGCGAATCCGGTCGCGGCATCGAGTGCCGCGATGCAGTTGCGCGGCTGCCCCCGGATGCTGGTGAAGCTTCCTCCCGCGTAGATCGTGGAGCCCTCCACCGCCAACGCACGCACCGAATGGTCGGCGCCAGGGTTCCACGCGGTGGCGAGCCCTGTCGCGAGATCTAGAGCCGCGATCCGTGCGCGCGCTTCCCCGCCGGCGTTGGTGAAATCGCCGCCCGCGTAGATCGTGGAGCCCTCCACCGCCAGCGCACGCACCGAATAGTCCGCCCCCGGGTTCCACGCGGTGGCGCTCCCTGTCGAGGCATCCAACGCCGCGATGTTGCTCCGAGACTCTCCGCCGATCGTGGAGAAGTCACCCCCGGCGTAGACGATCGACCCGCTCACTCCCAAGGCGTTGACATTGGCGTCCGCTCCAGGATCCCAAGCGGTGGCGTGTCCCGTCGCGACATCCAGCGCCGCGATATTCTTGCGCGCCACGCCGGCCGCGCTGCTGAAGTTGCCGCCGGCCCAGACCGTGGTGCCGTTCACTCCCAGCGCGTACACCGCACCGTTTGCCCCCGGGTTCCATGGGGTGGCGAGCCCGGTCGTGGCATCGATCGCAGCGATGTTGATGCGGGCCTGCCCGCCGATGCTCGTGAAGCCACCTCCCGCAAAGACAGTGGAGCCGGCCACCGCCAGTGAGGCCACGAGCTCGTTCGCCTTCGGATCCCATGCGGTCGCGAGTCCGGTCGCGCCATCGAGCGCCGCGAAGAAGCTACGTGGCTGCCCGCCCATGTTCGTGAAGTGGCCTCCGGCATAGACCGTGGGACCGCTCACAGCCAACGCCACGACGTCATGGCCGACAGTTCCCGGATTCCACGCGGTGGCGAGCCCGGTCACCACATCGATTGCCGCGATCCTACTGCGGGCCTGCCCGCCGACGTTACCAAAGAGGCCCCCGGCGTAAACCGTGGAGCCGCTCACGGCCAAGGCTTCCACCCAATGGTCCGCTCTCGGGTTCCACGCCGTTGCGAGCCCGGTCACCGCATCGATCGCCGCGATGTGGGGTCGCGGACTGTTTCCGATGTAGTTGAAGACGCCCCCGGCATAGACCGTGGAGCCGCTCACGGCCAACGCGAGAACGCTCCACTCCGCCCATGGGTCCCACGCGGTGGCAAGCCCGGTGGTCGCATCGATTGCCGCGATACAACGCCGCGTTTGTCCACCCGTCCTGTTGAACTCGCCGCCGACATAGATCGTCGAACCGCTCACCGCAAGGGCGGACACGAAGCCATCAGCACCCGGGTTCCAGCCATCCAGTGTGCCATCCACGCGGATGTGAGCCAGGTTGCTGCGAGGTACTCCATTCACTCTGACAAACCCGCCGCCGATGAACCAGCCCCCCGCACCGTCCGGCGCGGCGGCGGCCACCCTGCCCTCGACGCGCGGCGAACCTGCCTGGATCCCGGCCGTCGTCGCATCAATCCCGACGAAGCAGCCGCTGTTCGGACCAACGTAGCCGAAGCGACCTGCGATGAAGAGCGTGTTGCCGGAGAGTGCCATGGCATTCACGGGACCGTCCGTGGCCCAGAGCTGCGAGTCCGTGAGCTGCGCGCCAGCCGGCGCTGCGAGGGCCAGCCCTGCTAGGACCCACAGCGCCCTGAAGCGAGAGGGCCGCAGAAACGAATTCCGCGCGGGGACGGAGGAATTGCGCACCATTCAACGTGGCTCCGGGAAGTCCTGAACCCCACATGGCAGCGGCGCGAGCTCAAACCACGACGTATGTTGCCGCGCCCGGGGCCTAACCGCCAGCGTTTTCGAGGTTCGGCGTCGGCAGAACGTCTCGGACTGGATCGCGCCCGCTGCTGGTGGCCTCCTTTCGCGCGACAATGGAGAGTGATTCCGGCTTCAACAACATTTGACCGCGGCCTGCCTTGTTCGGCCGCGAGCGCTGCCGGACAATCCCCACGTGCGCCCTTGCCCCGGCCCTCGCCCTATCGCGCTCGCCTGCGCGCTGCTCCTCGCCCTGCCGCTCGCGCTCGGCGGCTCGCGCCCCGTGCGCGCCGCGGCCGCGCCGCCAGACACGCTCGTGGTGTTGGGCACGGCCGATCTCAAGGGCAAGACGAGCCCGTGCGGCTGCCACATCCCCAAGGGCGGCTTCGCGCGCATCGCCGCGTTCGCGGACAGCACGCGCGCCCTGCACCCGGCCACGGTCTACCTCGACGCCGGCGGCTCGTTCCCCGACCTGGACGGTCGCACCGACCTCGCCGAGTTCATGTTCCGCTCGCTCGTGGACCTGCACGTCGGCGCGGTCGGCGTGGGCCCCCGCGACCTGCGTCACGGCATCGCGTTCCTCAAGGACCTCGTGCGCCGCACCGGCGCCCCGGTCACGTGCGCGAACCTCGTCGACAAGCGCACGCGGCTGCCGCTCTTCCCCAGCGGGCGCGTGATCGACGTGGGCGGAGTCAAGGTGGGCGTGTTCGCGCTCTTCGGTGACCGGCTCGAGCTCGGCCCGGCCGCGGACTCGCTCGCCGTGCTCGATCCCGAGAACACCGCCAACGCCCAGGTGACGGCGCTCCGCAACAAGGGCGCGAAGGTGGTGGTGCTGCTCGCCCAGTTGGGGCGGACGGGCGGCGAGGACCTCGTGAGCGCCGTGCCCGGCATCGACGCGGTCGTGTTGGGCCACGACATCCCGGTGTACGAGAAGGGACGGCGCATCGGCGAGACCGTTGCGAGCTACGCCGGCGAGCAGGGCCAGCACATCGGCGTCATCGCGCTCGCGCTCGCGGCCGACGGCCACGTCGCCGACGCCACGTGCGGCATCGGCTCGCTCGGGCCCGAGGTGCGCGAGCAGCCGGCGTTGCTCAAGTCGGTGAAGGCGTTCGAGGACGCGTACAACGAGCGCATGCGTCTCGAGGAGCGGGGCGCGGCGCTGGCCGCGGGCGACGACGACCCGGTGGACCATTTCGTCGGCGAGCAGGTGTGCGCTCGCTGCCATGCGAGCGAGAGCGAGCAATGGCGCACGACCGCGCACTCGCTCGCCTGGGAGACGCTGCAGCGGGTGAAAAAGGACGCCACCCCGGAGTGCATCCCCTGCCACGTTGTGGGCTTCCGCGAGGCGGGCGGGTTCCAGACCGCGGCGCGCACGCCGCAGCTCGTGAACGTGCAGTGCGAGAACTGCCACGGTATGGGCACGGAGCACGGGAGTGACTGGCTCGAGCGCCGCCAGGTGAACCAGGGAACGTGCCTCCAATGCCACAACCAGGAGCGCGATCCCGAATTCGACTTCGCGGCCAAGTTCCCGCTGATCGTGCACGGGAACACGAGCGGCGAGTCGATCCGCATCGTGAAGGCGCGACGCGGAAAGGGGGGCATGGGCGACGGGCAGTAGGCCGGAGCGCCGCGCGCGCCCGGCGCCGCGCGCGGCAACGCTCGCTCAGCTCAGTGGAGCTTGAATCGATAGTCCTGCGTCACCCACACCATGACCGGGCGGTTGTTCGCCAGCGCCGGCGTGAACACGCACTGGAGCGCCGCGGCCTTCGCCGCCTCGTCGAGCATGGGCACGGAGCCGCCCGGGCGCACGATCACGCGGCGGACGCGCCCATCGAGTCCGATCAGCAGCTGCAGCTTCACCGTGCCCTCGACGCCGGCCTCGCGCGGAAGGTCCGGATAGAGCGGCTTCACGCTGCGTACGAGCTGCGGCAACTCGTCGCTGTACACGTACTCGTCGGGCCGGGGCTCCGCCGGGGGCGCCAGCGTGTCCGTGCCCTGACCGACCGCGTCCGGCTCGCCGCGATCAGAGGATGCTTCCGACCCGATCGACGAGGGATCCGCGATGGGCACCGACGGTCTCTCCACGTCGACCGGGCGGTAGTCGCCGCCCTCGACGTGGACCTTCGGCGGCGCTGGCGGTGAGGGCTGCAGCGGCTCGAGGAGCTGGAACTCGTCGAGCTTGAACTCGCGGCGAGGCGCGGTGAAGCCCGGGGCCTTGTTCAATCCGGATCGGCTCGCGGTGACGAGACCCAGCCCGCACACCATGGCCGCCACCAACACGCTCGCGGTGAACGTGGATCGCGCCATCCGCGGCGAGGCGCCCTCGAGCAGCTCGGGCGCGCCGTACGGCATGAAATCGGAAAGTGGCATGACCGGATGACTCCTTCGCCCGGTCGTTCCCTCGCCGGCCGGAACGCTCGCAGAGCGCCGGCTCGTTCCCACTCCTTGTACCTACCGCCCGAAAACGCTGCGGGCGCGCCCCGTGAAGGAAGCGCGCCCGGTCATCTGCTTCGTATTGTCGACCCGGTGGACCTGCTCGTGCAATGACGAATTGCGAGACGGGCCGCGACGGCCGCCGCCTCAGTGTCCCGTCGGTTGCTGGGAAAGGACTTGCAGCGCCTGGCTCAGCGCTGCGTCCCCGGGGACGTTCTTCAAGCCGCGCTCGACCACCGCCCGCGCCCCGACCAGGTCGCGTGCGGCGAACCGCATGCGCGCCTCGTAGTCGTACGCGCGCCCGTCGTGCGGCGCCAGCGATTGCGCCTGGCGGAAGCGCGCGTACGCCACCGAGTCCCGCCGCGCGGCCTGCTCCGCCATGCCCGAAATCAGCAGGGCTTCCAGTCGCGTGGGGTCGGGCGCCGCGCCGTCGAGCACGCGCGCGGCGGCCTGGCCCGCGCCGCGGGCATCGCCCAGCTCGCGCCGCACGCGCGCGAGCAGCAGCCAGTCCCCCACCCCGCCGCCGCCCTGGGCGATCACCTCCTCGAGGATGGCGCGCGCGCCCGCCGCGTCGCCCCGCTCGGCGCTCCCGCGCGCTTCCGCGAGCCGCGCCGCGAAGCGCGCCCGCTCCAGTTCGTCGCGGCGCGCGGTCGCGAGCGTGGCGGCGATGTCGATCGCGCCGGCATCGCGGAGCTGTTCGTAGACCGCGAGCGCTTCGGCGTCGGCCGCGCCCTCGAGCATCGACGCGGCGCGCGCCCGGAGCACGAGGTCGCGCGGCCACTCGGCGAGCGGCCCGCCGCGCGGCGGCACCACGGTGCGCGAGAACTCGCGCAGGACCTCCGGATGGTGGCTCGCCTGCCCGCGGCCCACCTCGATCAGGTCCCGCGGGGCGCGGTATTCCACGGTCGGACGGTCGTCCGTATTGCGCTCGGCCTTCTCCACCATCGGCATCCACGCGGATGCCGGCCCGACGTAGAACGCGGCGATGTCTTCGGGTGAGCCCAGACGCGCCCGGCGCAGTTCGCGCTCGGCGAGCGGGCTCTGGAGACGGTCCCACGACATCGCGGCGCCGGGGGGTGCTGCGACCAGCACCACGTCTTGCGCGTTCCACAGGCAGAACACCTGCGCCTCCGGGAACACGCGCAGGAACGCGCCGAGCAGCGTGTGGAACGTTGCCGGTGACAGCTCGTAGAGCTGGATCCACTGGCAGAACACGCCGTCGGGCTCGAGCCGGGCGCGCACGAGCCGGTAGAAGTCCTCGGTGAACAGGTTGTTGATGCCCGCGATCCACGGGTTGCTCGGCTCGGAGATGATGAGCCCGTAGCGGCCCTCCCCGTGCGCGAGCCGCGCGCGCGCGTCCTCGAGGTAGAGCCGCACGCGGCGGTCGTCGAGCGGGTCCTCGCCCGCATCGTGGAAGAAGTGCGAGCCCTCGATCACCGCGGGCTCCAGCTCGACAATGTCCGTGGGCCCGGTGCCGGCGTCGAGCGCCGCCGCCGCGGTGGCACCCGAGCCGTGGCCGACGATCAGCGTGCGTGCACCCGGGCGCGCGATCACGGCCGGGATCAATCCCACCATGGTCTGCGTGAGCATGTCGCCGGTGCCGGCGTCGATCTTACCGCCGACGCGGAGCCAGCGGCGAGTGCCCTCGAGATCGGTGGCGACCAGCACCGAGGCGTTGATGCCCTCGCGGTAGTAGAGCGCCTTCTGCGCCGCCGCCACGCGCCGTGCGGGATCGCCGATGCCGCCGGCGCCCAGCCACGACTGGAACACGTTCGCGGCGTGGAACGGGCGGTAGGTGCCCAACGACATGAGCACCGGATCCCAGGGCGGCGCGGTCACGGCCATCACGACCGCGAACAGCGCGAGCCCGCCCGCGACCGCGAGCGGCCGCGTGAGCACGCGCGGGCGCCCCCGCAGCAACAGCGTGCCGATGCCGAGCAGCGTCGCGAGCGTGGCGGCGGCGATGACGACGCCGCGCACGCCCCACGCCGGCAGCAGCACGAAACCGGTGAGCAGCGAACCCACGATCGTGCCCAGCGTGTTGAGCGCGTAGGCCCGCCCCGTCGCAGTACCGCCGTCTTCCGCGCCCGACTGGAGCAGCCGGGTCGCGAGCGGGAACAGCGCGCCGAGCGTGATGCAGGCGGGCAGCACGATGGGCGCCACGAGCCCGAGCTGCGAGACGAGCAGCGCGGCCCACGACGCGCCCGCTCGCTGCCCGATCGCGAGCATCGCGCCCGGGAGACCGGCGTACAAGTGGCTGCCCACCGCGACGCTCGCGGCGAGTGCCAACTGGAGGAACGCGAACGTGGTCAGGCCCTGCCCCGGTCGCGGCGCCCAGCGCGAGAGCAGCGCGCTCCCGATCGCGATCCCGCTCAGGTAGACGCCCAGCACCGCGGCGAACGAGTAGACGGAGCTGCCGAGCACGAGGCTGTAGAGTCGGAGCCACGCGATCTGCATCGCCAGCGCCACGAACCCGCTCACCGCGAACATCCACGCCAGCGCTCGCCGATGTTCGGGTGACGACAGCTCCGCCGGGCGCGGCCAGACGACGACGGGCGTGGGCTTCGCCGCGGGCGCTCGCCCCGCGTCGCGCTCGCCGGCGTCCGCCGCGGCGGGCTCGGGCGCCAATGCCGCCCACGCGGCAGCGAACAGGTTGAGCATGGCCGCCACGAGCGTGGTGCGGCCCAATCCCAGCGCGGGCATGAGCAGGAACCCGCCCACGAGCGAGCCCAGCACCGCCCCGAGCGTGTTGACCGCGTAGAGCCACGCGAGCCCGGCACCCACCGCGCCGCGCTCGACACGCGCCACCAGCACCGGCAGCGTGGCGCCCATCAGTGCCGCGGGCAGGAGCAGGATCGCGAACAGCAGGGCGCCGCGCGCGAACGCGAACGCCACGCTCTCGCCACCCAGCGCGCGGTAGAGCTGCCCCACTGGGCCGTCGAGCGCGCGCAGCACCGGCAGCACGGCGAAGCCCGTCATCGCCACCGCGGCCTCGAGCAGTGCGTAGCGCCGGCCGGGCGAGCCGCCGCGCGCGAGCGGCGCGCCCAGCACGCGCGCGCCCAGCGCCAACCCGGCGAGGAACGCCGCGACGACGATCGCCGCCGAGCGCATCGAGCTCCCGAGGAGATAGGCGAGCTGCTTGCTCCACACCACTTCATAGAGGAGCCCGGCGGCGCCCGAGGCGATGAAGCAGGCCGTGGCCCACACCGGCACGGCGGCGGGCTTGCGAGCGATGAGCGGGCGCGGCGAGCGCGCGATCGAGGGTGCCGGGGAGGGCATGTCGGTCGCAGTCTAGCGGTTAGGCTCCGTCCGGGAACACCACGCGGGCGGACCCGCTGACGCGGGTTCCCGGGGGGCGCCGGCGGGTCATCCTAGTCGCCGGACGCGCCCACGGCGGCGCGCGCGCTCACGCGCCCGTGACGCGCACGGGGATGCCCCACGGGTCGCTGGCGACGATCGCGTCCGTCGTGTTCGTGCTCGCGATGCCCAGCCCCTCGAGCCGGAGTGCGAGCGCGTCGCGTGCCGGCCCGTCGGGGACGACGAGCGTCCACTCGTCGAGCCCGGCGTCGTCGGGTCCGGCCGGCGCGCGCAGCGCGGCCCAGATATTGAGCCCCACGTGATGGTGGTAGCCGGCCGCCGAGATGAACAGCGCGCCACGGAACGCGCGCGTGGTGATCGCAAAGCCCAACCCATCGACGTAGAAGCGCTCGGCTTCGCCGAGATCGCCGACGTGGAGGTGGAGGTGGCCCATGCGCGTGCCCGCGGGCAGGCCCAACCAGCGCGCGGCCGCACCGGCCGCGAGCAGGCCCGGATGGTCGAGCGGCAATGACGTGAGTACCAGGTCGTCGCCCTGCCGCGCCCACCGCTCGCGCGGCCGGTCGGCGTAGACCTCGACCGTGATGCCGTCCGGATCGACGAGGTAGATGGCCTCGCTCACCAGGTGGTCGGAGTCGGCGTGCTCGATGCCGTGGGCATCGAGATGCGCGAGGAAGCCGCCCAGCTCGGCGCGGTTGGGCAGCAGGATCGCGTAGTGATAGATCCCCGGCCGGCCGCCTTGAGGGATCGGCCGCGCGCCGGGATGCTCGCGCAGCTCCACGAGCGGGGTGCCGTCGCGTCCGCCCCAGACCTCGTGCCCGCCGGTCTCGCCCAGCAACGACAGCCCGAGCACGCGGGCGAGCCATTCCCCGCTCCGCCGCCGGTCCGCGACGCGGAGCCGCACCGGGCCGAGCCGGATGGAATCGGGCAGTAGCGAAGGGGTCATCGCGGGCGGGCCGGACCTTCGCGCACCGGGAGCATGTCGCCGCCCGCCTTGCGACCGGCACGACGCAGCGTCCACGACGGCTCATCGTGGCGATGCCGCAGCCGCGCGGAGAGATCCAGCGCGCGCTCGGTCAGCTCGCGTGCGGCCATGGCCAGCTCCACGCTGCCACGGACGTCGGCCACGTTCTGCTCCATGTCCTCCGCGGTCCAGCCGCGCGAGTGCGCGATGAACGGGAACGCCGGGAACTGGAAGCCCAGCTCGGAGAAGAACCCGAGCATGTGCCCGGCCACGGCCTGGACGTTGTCCTGGCCGCCGACGATCACGAACGCGGCCACCCTGTCGCGGATCAGCACCCGGTTGTGGTTCGTGATCTCGTTCTGGACGCAGTTCAGCCGCTCGGCGAGCTTGTGGTAGAGCGAGCTGGCCGCGCCCCAGCGGATCGGCGTCGCCACCAACAGCACGTCCGCCCAGTGAACAAGGGCTTCGTAGACGCGCTCCAGCTGGTCGTTGGGATCGAGCTGCGTGATCGAACAGGGCCACGTGCAGGCGCGCGCGCTCTTCGAGTAGAAGCCCTCGCACTCGCGGAACTTGAGCTCGTGGAGCTTGATGATCTTCGCCTCCGCGCCCTGGGCGCGCGCATGCGCGACGGCGATGCCAAGCAGGTGGTCCGAGCCCGAGAACCGCGGGTGGGCCTCGTCCATCGACGTGGTCGAGAGCCCGAGGACTCGCATCGGGCCCTCGGCGCGCACGACCGGTCGCGCGAGCGGGTGCGGCGCGTGCGGCTTCTTGTGGCGCGGAGTCCTGGGCGTCAGGTCCACGAGCAGCCGGCCGCCCTCCTCGCGCCATGCGTGCGACGGCACGCGGTCATCCTCGAAGCCCGGCTCCCCCACGCCCGTGACGCGATGGAACTTCCAGTAGTGCCACGCGCAGGTCACGTAGTCGCCGTCCAGCGTCCCCTCGCCGAGGGGTCCTCCGATGTGGTTGCAGACACCGGAGATCACGCCCAGTTCGCCGTCGACGCACGACACCGCGAGCGCCACGCGGCCCACGCGCACCTGGCGGAGCGGTACGGCGCGGAACTCCTCGATCGCGCCGAGGTCCACCCACTGCGGCTCGGGCACCGCCTCAGCCTTTCACAGGCAGCGACAGCAGCGCGTGCACGGGCAGCGGCGCCAGCTTGTCGCGGCCGCCGAGGCCGACCAGCTCGATCACGAACAGCGCCGCCGTGACCTCTGCCTCGAGCTGACGCACGAGCTGCGCGGTGGCAAGTGCGGTGCCGCCGGTCGCGAGCAGGTCGTCCACCACCACGGCACGCTGGCCCTTCTTGAGCGCATCGGCGTGCAGCTCGAGCGTGTCCTCGCCGTACTCGAGCGAGTACACCTGCCGCACGGTGCGCCCGGGCAGCTTGCCGAATTTTCGCGCCGGAACGAATGACACTCCCCAGTGCAATGCGAGCGGCGCACCGAACAGGAAGCCACGCGACTCGATCCCCACCACCGCGTCCGGCCGCGGGACCTTCGCGCCCAGGGACTCGATCGCAGCGCGGAACGCCTCGGGCGACTGGAGCATGGGCATGATGTCTTTGAACTTGATGCCCTTTTTCGGGAAGTCAGGGACTTCCCGGACGTGGTCCTCGAGACGGATCATGCGTCGCTCCGCGGGCTCCCTGCCCTGGGCTGGGGGTTCAGTGGACGACCTCGCCGTTCTCGCGGTCCATGTCCGCGAGGTCGATGGCGCGGCGCAGCTTCGCCAGCGCGCGCGACTCGATCTGGCGCACGCGCTCGCGCGAGATGCCGAAGTGCTCGCCGGTCTCGGCAAGCGACCGCGCGATGCCGTCGTGGAAGCCGTA
>DATNFC010000257.1:0-9942 GCA_035606545.1 Candidatus Methylomirabilota bacterium | reverse complement strand
CACCGGCCGGGGAGCTGGTCGTGGTGGCCGGGATTCGATCCCTACTACGCGCACTGCAGCGTGGTGGACTTCCGCGTGAACTGGGGCTGGGCGTGGGGGCCGCAGATCTGGACCGCCTACGTGCCCTATTACTACTACATCGTCCGCACCGACTGCCCGCCGATGTACCGCACGTGGGCCACGTCCAGTTGGCGCTTCTCGTCGTGGGACGGCCGCAATCGCTGGACGAACCTGTGGGGCGGCGAGCTCCGTCGCTACAAGCCGGTCGCGGCGCCCGCCGGCTATGCGCCGCCGCCGCCGTCCGGCACGCAGTGGAAGGGCGGTACGCCTCCAGGCTTCGTGCCTCCGGACGTGCGCCGCGAGGGTGGCGTGCCTGGCGTGCGGCCGGTCACGTGGCTCCAGCGCGACCGCGGCGACGGTAAGCCGGTGTGGCGGAGCCCGGGCGTGACGGTCGAGCGCACTCGCTTCCGGCCGGTCGGTGGCGCCGGGACCTCGGCGCCGCGAGAGGGCGGGACCGAGGGCAAGCGCATGCCGTGGCGGGACTGGAACCCGCGCACGGGCGGCAGCAGCGGCAGCAGCGGCGGCGACCAGCCGGCGCGGACGAACGATGGCGGTCAGGTACGCGAGCGCAGCCGGCCGGTGTGGCGGCCGACCGGAGGCGGGGATTCCCCGTCGCCGCAGCGTCAGGACCCGCCGCGCCAGGATCCGCCGCAAAGGCAGGACCCGCCGCAGGGTGAGCCGGTGTATAGGCAGTCACCACCGCCTGCGCAGGCGCCACCTCACCAAGCGCCCCCGCAGGGCAGGCCCGAGTTCAATCGGGGCGGCCAGGGCTCACGTCCAGCTCCGGGCTCCGGGAAGGGCAAGTAGGCTCGGCCAGTAGCCGATGCCCTATACTGCCGCGTCGCTCGGGCGACGGTGACCTCGAACGGTCGCCGTCGCCCGGGCCTTTGAGGATCCACCAGGAGAGCCCGTCGCATGCCGTCTCGTACCCGCCGGCCGTGGCTGCCAATGCTCGTTCTCTCGGCCGCACTGGCTGCGCCGGCCGCCGCGGACCCTCCCGGCTTCGCGTTCCTCGAGGTACCGGGCGGGGCGCGTGCCGCGGCCCTGGGCGGGGCCTACGCCTCGCTCGCGCGCGGCGCCGAGGCGGCGTTCTGGAACCCGGCGGGCCTGGGTCAATTCGAAGGCACGCAGCTCACCGCCACGCACACCGAGACCTACGACCACCTGCGCAACGACCAGGCGGCGATCGCCGGCCGACTCTTCGGCGGCGGCCTCGTGGGCTCGGTGCGCGCGCTCTATTCAGAGCCCATCCCGGAGCGTGACGACCTCGGCAACGAGATCGGCTCGTTCGGCTCGCACGACCTCGAGTTCCTGGTCGGCTACGGCCAGCACCGCGCGAACGGCGTGAGCTGGGGCCTGAGCACGCAGGTGGTGCGCGAGCGCATCGCCGACCTGGGCGCCACGACGTGGGCGATGAACGGCGGCGCGACGTACGACATCCGCGACCTGGCACTGCTGCCCGATGGCCGCGTGAGCCTGAGCTTCCACAACGTCGGCCGCAACGCGCACTACAACTTCAACGGCGAGGACGGTGCGCCGGTCAAGCTTCCGACCGCGGTCCAGGCGGGACTCTCGATCGGACACACGGTGTTCCAGAACCTCACCGCACGGCTCGCGCTCGAGGGTCGCTCGACGAACGGTCGCCCGCCGATCCTCGCCGTGGGCGGCGAGCTGGACTCGGCCGTGGGCGCGGCGCTCCGCTTCGGTGTTCGCGGCGGCGACGACGTTGCCTCGTGGAGCGCCGGCGCCGGGTGGCGCACGGGCGGGCTGCGGATCGACTACGCGTTCGTGCCGTCGAAGCTGGAGCTGGACGACACGCACCGCTTCTCGCTCACCGCGCAGTTCTGACGCGCGCGCCTATGCGGGCGCAGGCCAGGTCTTCAGTTCGATCTGCCCGTCACGCAACTCGGCGTACGTGAAGCGGTCGATCCAGTCGCCGAGGACGAAGAACTCGCGGTGCGGCTCGCGCCGTTCGTAGGCGTGGTGGAAGTGGCCGATGATCACGCCGTCGTAGCCCTCGCGAAAACGCGGCTCGGCGATCTCCTTCCACAGGCGATCCGGCTGCAGCGGTCCGTCGCCGCGCGAGTGGCGCGACCAGCGTGAAACCACGTGCGCGAGCGGGATCCCGAGATCGGGGTGCAGCAGGCCGTAGAGCGCGATGCCTGCGCGCGATCGCAGCGCGGCGCGCAGCAGACGGTAACCGAGGTCGCCGCCGACGAGGCCGTCGCCATGGTGCAGCCAGATCCTGCGACCCTGTGCTTCCACCGGGACGCCGCCGTCCTCGGTGCGGATGCCGAGCGTGTCGCGGAAGAACGTGCCCAGCCAGAAATCGTGGTTGCCGTTCAGGTACGCGATGTCGATGCCCGCATCGCGCAGGCGCGCGAGCACTGCGAGCGTGGGGAAGTGGCGGCGCGGGATCGCGGTGCGGTACTCGAACCAGAAGTCGAACAGGTCACCGACGATGTAGAGTGATGACGCGCGCCCGGGGAGCGAGTTCAGGAAGTCGTGAAGCCGTGCGGTGCGCGCGCCCTCCCGATCGGCCGACTCCACGCCGAGGTGGGCATCGGACATGAAGAACACCGAGGTGGTGTGCATGACCCGCGAGCATAGCCCGCCGCCTGAGCGCGCTGCCAACCCGGCGTGCTCCGCAGCGGGGTGCGGAATCCCCGCGCCGGTTAGCGCCCCGCGGGCGCATTGCAACTTTGCGGCCCGCGTCCGTATCGAACTGGTTGAAGGGGCGGCCGCCGGGCCGTGTTCTTGACCCTCATCTGACAGTGAGGGCCTTCCGCAGGGCCCGGGCCGCCGGATAAGCTCATCGGCACTCGTTTCCGCTCCCAGACCTGCCGATGAAACCACGTATCAGCGCACCGTAAGGAGCTTCCTCGATGAACGGCACCCGGGTCACCTCCCCCCGCAACTACTATCTCGGCGCTGCGGCGCTCGTCGCCGCCGGACTCGTGCTCGGCTTGGGGCTGAGCGCGGGGCTCGACCTGCCGCGACCGTCACGCGCCTCCGACGTCGCGCTCGCCGCGGTGTCGAACTCGGCGCCGTTGCCGGAGAGCCCGTTCGTCTCGGTCGTGGACCGGGCACTCCCCGCCGTCGTGTTCATCGACGTCACGAAGAAGGTGGGCGGCGATGGCGACGGTTCGGACGAGTTCATGCGCCGCTTCTTCGGCCAGCCGATGCCGCGCCAGCAGCGCGTGCCCAGCTCGGGCTCGGGCTTCATCATCGACGACCAGGGCCGCATCCTCACGAACAATCACGTCGTGCGCGACGCCGAGAGCATCAAGGTGACGCTGAACGACGGGCGCACGTTCAAGGCGACCACGGTCGGCACCGACCCGGCGACCGACGTGGCGGTGATCAAGATCGAGGGCTCGAAGCTGCCGGTGCTGCCGCTCGGCGACTCGGACCGGCTGCGCATCGGTGACTGGGCGATCGCGATCGGCAACCCGCTCGGCGACCTGCGCGGCTCGGTCACGGTGGGCATCGTCAGTGCCCAGGGGCGCAGCAACCTGAACATCTTCGGCGGCACGCCCGACTACCAGGACTTCATCCAGACCGACGCCAGCATCAACTTCGGCAACTCGGGCGGACCGCTGTGCAACATCCGCGGCGAGGCGATCGGCATCAACACCGCGATCAACACCAGCGGCCAGGGCATCGGCTTCGCCATTCCCATCAACCTCGCGAAGCACGTCGCCGAGCAGCTCGTGGCGCACGGCACCGTGAAGCGCGCGATGATGGGCGTCACGCTTGCGAACATGACGCCGGAGATCGCGGAAGGCTTCGGGTTGGGCAACCAGCAGGGCGTGATCATCCAGAGCATCGTCGAGGACTCGCCCGCCGAGAAGGCCGGCCTGAAGCGCAATGACGTCATCGTGGAGATGAACGGCACGCCGGTCACCGACCGCGACAAGTTCCGGCTGAAGATCGCGGACACGCCGTCGGGGACGAAGGTCCGGATCGGCGTCCTTCGTGACGGCAAGCGCGTCTACGCCGACGTCGTGCTCACCGACAAGGATGACCTGATCGCGAACAACAACCTCAAGGTGCAGGGGAACCCGGACACCGACGAGATCGGCATGAGCGTGCGCGACATGACGCCGAGCGAGCGCACCGAGCTGAAGCTCGACGCGGGCGTGAAGGTGACCGACGTCGCCGATGGCAGCGAGGCCGAGGACAAGGACATCCAGCCGGGTGACGTCATCGAGGAAGTGAATCGCCAGTCGGTGAAGGACGCGGCGGACTTCCGCGCGCAGGTGGCCAAGGTGCGCAAGGCCGGCAAGCCGGTGGTGCTGATCGTGAACCGCAATGGCGGGACGAGGTTCGAGACGCTGAAGCTGGACAAGTAACGCCCCCGGGCGGTAAAAGGGGCAGGACTCGGGCGGGAGGCGGCATGAAGTCGCCTCCCGTCACGCCATGGACGGCGGGGAAGGGAGCAGGAGGCATGTCGCACCGGCGTCGGACGTTCGCCGCGGTCCCGATCGCGGCCCTCGTGTGCGCACTAGGCGTGAGCGCGCTCCTTGCTCCCGCCCGCGCACTGGCCCAGTCCGACCCCGGGTCCGTGCAGCTGACCGGCATGCGCACCTGGGTGAGCCCTGCCGGCACGCGCATCGTGCTCGAGTTCAGCGGCGAGGTGACCGCGGTCGCCCCGGATTCCGGAGCGGGACCGCAGCTCGTCGTCGCCGTGCCCGTGCCTGGCATCGCGGCGGCGCCCGGTGTGCCCACGGCCCTGGCGGTCAACGACAGCGCGGTGACGCGGGTCGAGTCGATCTACGACGCCAACGGCGTGCGCTTCTGGGTGCGATTGGCGCCCGGCGCCACGTTCCGCGTGATCTCGGTGCCGCCGAGCGACGACCAGCGCTTCCGCATCGTCATCGACGTCACGCGGCCCGGGGCGCAGGCGGCCGAGGAGCGCCGGTTGGCCTCGATCGCCGCGGCGAAGAAGAAGAACCGCACCCGGCTCGTCGTGATCGACGCCGGTCACGGTGGCGAGGACGTGGGCGCGCGCGGCTCGGGTGTGTACGAGAAAAACGTCACGCTCGCGATCGCGAAGCGGCTCGCCGAGGCCCTGAACGCCATCCCGGGCGTGAAGGCGATGCTCACGCGCGACCGCGACTTCTTCATCCCGCTCCACGAGCGCTACAAGATCGCGGAGAAGGTGAAGGCAGACGTGTTCATCAGCATCCACTGCAACTCGTCCAAGCGCCGTGGCCGCGGCAGCGGCAGCGAAGTCTATTTCCTGTCGTTGAAGGGCGCCGGGGACCAGGCGGACAAGGACCTCGCCGACATCGAGAACGCGGCCGACCTGGTGGGCGGCGTCTCGCCGCAGGCCGAGGACGACATGGTGAACGTGCTCTACGAGGTGCGGCGCAGCTCGATGCTGGAGCGCTCGCAGCTCCTCGCGGAGACGCTGCTCGATCACATGGCGGCGGACCGCCGCGTGGACGCGCGCGGCATCAAGCAGGCAGGGTTCGCGGTGTTGAAGAGCGTCGAGTTCCCGAGCGCGCTCGTGGAGACGGCGTTCATCAACAACCCGCACGAGGTGAAGCTGCTCAAGGACCCGGCGTTCCAGCAGCGCATGGCCCAGCAGCTCGCGACCGGCGTGAAGGCCTACTTCACGAAGGCCGGCGTGACGCTCGCGCCGGACAGCGGCGACGACTCGGCGTCGGGCTCGGGGTCTCGGTAGCTCCGACTTTCCGTCGTTCGCCTGCTCGGCACACTGCAGCTCTGTAGCTCGACGGATGAGACCGCTCGTTTACGAGGCGCCACCCCCCGGGCCCGGGGCCGGCCGGATGCCTACTCGCCTGACCGCCCGCCGTTTCGCGTGATCCGCCCGTCGCCGGGGATGTCGAGCGACTTGCCGCCGGCGCACTGGTCGCGGACGTACTTCTCCATGGCGTCGCGGATCAGGCGGCCCGTGTCGGTGCTCTTGCCCTCGGCGAGCACGTTGTAGGAGTCGCCGCCGCTGGCCATGAAGTTGTTCACCGCCACCGTGTACGACTTCTCAGGGTCGAGCGGCGAACCGTCCGCGAGCGTCACCGACTTGAGCCCCCAGCGGTTCTGCGACGAGGGCTCGAGCACGTAGCGCACGCCGCTCACCTGCGTCACGCGGCCGCCGCGCAGCGACTGCTCCAACGCCAGCTTCACCTGCGCGCCGGTCAGCTCCATGGTGACGATCGTGTTGTCGAACGGCATCACCGCGTAGACCTCGCCGCGCGTGATGGGGCCCTCGTTCAGGTCGGCCCGCATGCCGCCGGGGTTCTGGAGAGCGATGTCCACCTTGGCGTCCACACGCATCGCGTCGCAGATGAAATCGCCGATCGTCGTCTCCGGCGACCGGCGATGGAGCGCCACGCCCGCGGTGCCGATCACCTCCGCCGCCACCGCCGCCACATCGGTGTTCCAGTGCGCGACGCGCGCCGTCCACGCGCTGTCCTGCGGGCCGTCGGCGTACGCGGTGAGCACGCGCTGGCTCGACTCCACCACCTTCTTCTTCACCGGGTCCATCACCAGGTCGGCGACCGCCAGGTACTGGCCGAGCGAGCCCGGGATCATCACCGGCTTGCCGTCGACCTTGTCGTCCACGACGTTGTGGCTGTGGCCGCCGAACCACGCGTCCACGCCCGCGACCTTCGCCAGCCGCGGCAGGTCGCCGCGCGCACGCCGCGTCGAGTCGGTCTCGGCGGGGATGTGGCCGAAGCCCACGACCAGCGTGGCGCCGGCCTTGCGCAGCCTCGCGCTCACCACCGCCGCGGTCGTCGAGTCGTCGTCGAATCTCAGGTGCGCCACGTTTGCCGGCAGCGTCACCCGCGGCGTGCCGGGGTAGGCGAGCCCGAGGAGCCCCACGCGCACGCCGCGCCGCGTCACCGTGGTGTCCCCGCGCGCCCACGCCGGGCGCTTGCCGGTCGACTTCTCCACCATGTTCGCGGCCAGGTCCGCGAACTTCATCTCGCGCACGCGGCGCACCAGCGTGTCCACGCCCCAGTCGAACTCGTGGTTGCCCACCGAACCGGCCGTGTAGCCCAGCAGGTTCATCTGCTCCACGACCGGCCGGCCGAACTGCAGGTTCGAGACCATCGTGCCCTGGAACAGGTCGCCGCCGTCGATCAGCACCGTGCCCTCGGGATTGAGCGCGCGCTCGCGCGTGATCGTCGCCGCGATCGCCGCCGTGCCGCCGATGGGCCGCTGCGTCCGCCGCTCGCGCGCGCCGCCGAGGATGGCGCCGTGGAAGTCGCTGGTCTCGAGCACACGGATCGTGGGGAAGCGGAGGTTGGAGAGCATGCCCAGCCACTGTGCGCGCGTGATCGTCGCGGTCGTGATCGTGGCGCTCGTGCCCGGGACGCCCGTGAGGAGACCGCGCCGGAACGCCTCGTCCTTCCCCTTCGCGCTGACCGCGTAGCGCTGGGTGCGCGCGGCGCGCTCACACGCGTCCAGCGCGGCCGCGACGGTCGCAGCGGGTTCGTTCCCGCCCTTGGCGGCCGGCGCGGCCTTGCCGAACGCCCGCGCGATCCAGCCGTCCAGGTCCGGGCGCCGCGCGGGCAGCATCGCGCCCAGCCGCTGCACATCGGCCTTCGGCGCCACGCCGAGGCGCACCAGCCGGTCGATCAGCGGGCGCTCGGCGGCGCCGGCGTAGTCGGGGAGCACGGTCCACGACGGCGCGCCCTCCGCGGTCAGCGTGTGCTTGCCGTTCACCCAGCGCGCGAGCAGCTGCGGCATCGGCTGCCCGAGCTGCCACACCCGCCGCGCGCGGCGCAGCGTCACGTAGTCGCCGCCGCCCGCCAGGCGGTAGGAGTTCGCCACCACCTTGAGCCGTGCGTTCGGATCGAGCGCCTTCCCCTTCCAGCGCAGGTTCAACACGCGCGCACCCTCGGGCCGCGAGAGATCGATCTCGTAGTCGACGCCGTACGCGCCGTCGAACTGGAAGCCCGGCACCTCGGGCTTGAGCACCGGGGTGGTGCCGTCGTACGCGTAGGTGTTGAGCATCGAGGCTGCATGTTCGAGCGTGGCTTTCAGCTCGGCGCCGGAGAGCTCCACCACGCCGAGCGAGTTGTCGTACGGGTAGAGCCGCACGAGGTCGCGTCGCCGCACCGGGCCCGCGGGAATCGTCTGCGTGGGATCGAACAGCGCCGCGAGCGAGACGTCGGCGCTCGAGTACTCGAGCTGGCAACGATGGATCAGCTGCCACAGCGGGCTGTCGCCGAAGCGGCCGAGCGGCGCGCTCAGCGGATCGCGCGCCTCGGCCACGATCTGGTCGAGCGTGGCACGCGTGGCCTCGGCGTACGGCGCGACGAGCGCGTGCAACGCGGGATCGCTCGCCACGGTGTCGGTCACCGCGGTGACGCTCGCCGTGACCCCCGCAAGCTTCCACGGTGCCAACCCCGAGGCGCGCGTGAACGCGATCCGCACGTCGCCAAGCGCTTCGCCGTTCCGGCCCGCCTGCGTCACCAGCGCGCCGCCGATCTTCACCGACTGCACCACCTGGTGCGTGTGGCCGAGGATCACCACGTCGAGGCCTTGCACCTCGTAGGCGAGCCGGTAGCCCAGGTTCTCGTTCGGGACCTCCGCCAGGCGCGGCTTCGCCTCGCCGCCGCGCGCGCCCGGGTCGCGCTCGAGCCCCGAGTGGACGACCGCCACGACGACGTCGCAGCGCTCGGCGCCGCGCAGGCGCTGGACCTCGCGGCGCGCCACCTCGACCGGGTCCAGGAACCGGAGCCCGGAGTAGGCCGACGAGTCCATGAGCGCGGGGATCGCGGGCGTGGTGAGGCCCAGCACGCCGATCCGGGCGCCCGCGAACTCGCGCACGATCGAACTGCCGTACGCCGGATTCCCCGTGCGCGCATCGACAACGTTCGCGGCGATGAACGCGAACTTCGCGCGCGCCACGGCGGAGTCCAGCGTCGGGCGGCCGGCATCGAACTCGTGGTTGCCGATGGCCATCGCGTCGTAGCGCAGCGCGTTCATGGCCGCGATCACCGGTTCGGGGTCGCGGCGAGGGCCCTCGCGCCACGTGGCCACGAGCGGGCTTCCGTAGAGCGCGTCGCCGGCGTCCAGCAGCAGCGTCGGCAGGCTGTCGGCGCGCGCTGCGTTCACCAGGGCCGCCACCTTCTCGAGGCCGCGTGCGGCTGGCTTGTCCGCGAAGTCGTCCCAGGCCGCGAGCGCGCCGTGGAGATCGGTGGTGTGCAGCACGCGGACCTGGAGCGAATCCCCGCCCGCTGCGCGCGCGCGACCGCAGGCGAGCAGGACGAGCGCGGCGATCACGAGGCGTACGAACGATGAGCGCAACGGCATTCCTCCCTGGGAGCGCGGCGACGAGCCGCAGGGGAGGCAGGCTAATGCAGCGCGCCTGACGGCGGAAGCGATGGGGCATGGAGATGGAATCATGGCCATGGATCATGGCCACCGCGTGCGCCCGGGACCCCGCCTCGCCTAGTATCGACGGGAATACCTCGCCCGATCTGCGTGCCACGAGGAGCCATGCCCGAGACCATCCGCTGCCCCAGCTGCGGCACCGAGAACGCCGTGGGGGCCGAAGCCTGCGCGCAGTGCAACTTCCCGCTCGCGGAGAAGCCGGCCGCGACGCCGGCCCCGGAGCCCGAGTTCGCGTTCGACCCGGGCCCCCGCCCGGTCCCCGGGCGTGCTGAGCGACGCGTCACGCACACGGTGGTCGTCCCCAGGCGCCCGCGCCCCGACACCATGGAGCCGATCCAGATGCAGCTCTGGCTCTTCGCCGGCATCGCCATCGTGATGGGCATCCTCTACTTCGCGGCGCAGGGCTTCTGGCACTCGAACGCCAAGCCGGTCGAGGGCGCCGCTCCGCAGCAGCAGCAGCGCGCCGACGCCGCGCGCGCCGTGCTGGAGAAGGACTCGACGAACCTG
>DATNFC010000256.1:0-7202 GCA_035606545.1 Candidatus Methylomirabilota bacterium | reverse complement strand
GATCACGCCGCCGTAGTCGGTCGAGCCGGACACCGCGTCGTGATCGCCGAGCGGCCGGCGGATCTTGTCCGGTGTCGGGTCGTCGAACTGGAACGCGGCGTAGAGGAACTGGCCGTCGTAGGCGAGCCAGGCCACGTTCTTGACCTGGGGCTCGACGCTGTCGCCGACGCGGGTCTCGTACCACTGCGTGACCGGTGTGACCCCCTTCCAACCGGGGTCCGTGAGGTCACCGTCGATCGAGATCGGCGCGGTCAGGCGCGTGATCGCAATCGGGGGTCCGGGCTGCGGGGCGGCAGCGTGCGCGATGGCCACGCTTCCGAGGCACACGAGGGCCGCGAGCGCGGCACGATGGAACCAGGGAGTGGCGGGCAAGGCCATGGGTTCGGTCCCTTGGAGGGCGGATCCAAGTATGGGTTGGACCGCGCACGACCGCGGTCGGGAACCTGGCAAGGCGGAATACGCGCATCCTATGGAGGCGGTTGCGGCGCGCGCTCCGGGGTCGTTCCCACCGTGGCCGAGGGGCAGCCGAGCGCCGCAGGGCGCGCGCCGAGCGCGTGGAACCCGGTGCTAGTGGAGCACCACCGCGCGCAGCGTCTTGCGCTCGTGACCGTCGGTCAGCGTCACGAAGTAGACGCCGGCGTCGAGCCGGCCGATCGGGTCGAGATCGATGACGTGCTCGCCGACGCCCATCGTGCCGGCATCCGCGACGTAGAGCCGACGGCCCGCGAGGTCGTAGAGCTCGAGCGCCGTGGGCCGTGGCGCCGGGATCGCGAACCGCACCCGTAGCCCGCCGCGCGAGGGGTTCGACCCCAGGAGCGACAGCCGCAGGCCGCGGGGCTCTACCGGCCCCGGCGCATCGAGCCGGGCGTTCTCGCGCGCATCGAAGACGAAATCGCGCGCACCGGGAGGCGGCGTTCCCGGCCACGAGGCGTGGTCGGCCCAGTCGCTGCCGAAGATGACGCGACGCCCGTCGGGCGCGGGCACGCCCTGGGCCTCGGCCTCGTAGAACGACGCCGTGCTGTGGTAGTGCCCGAAGCGCTGCACCTCGCCGCTGCCGTCGGTGCGCAACGCCACGACCTCACCCCAGAAACGGTTGCCCTGGAACTTGGGATCGCGCGAATAGGTGACGTAGAACCAGCCCGGACGCAACAGGTTCCGCGCCGAGCCGTGAGAGTAGGACGGCTCGTTCGCGGGGTTCGTGAGCGGCGTGACCAGGCCGTCACTGAGCCGGACCTTCACCACGTGGCCGATCGTGGAGCCCGGACAGGAGCGGCCGCCGATGATGACGTCCTCGTTGTTGTCGTCGACGTCGAACGTCATGTCGGCGTGCTTGAGCGGGAAGATCCAGCCGTTCGGCCGTGCCACGAATGGACCGCAACGCAGCGAGGCGTCCGCCATGTTGTGGGGCCGGATCGTGAGCGATGTGTCCACCTCGAAGATCCGGTGCGGGTCACAGAGTCCGACGCACTCCGCTGTGCTCGTGTCGGCGACTCCCGCGCGGCCATATTTGACGTCGATGTACTTGCCCGAGGGCGAGATCGAGACGTTGCTGATGCGACAGAGGTTGGGCTGGGCCACGTCCAGGCTGCACGCGGCGAACGTGAACACCGGCCCGATGCGTTTGTACGGGTAGGGCGGCGCCACGTTCGGCGGCGGGTCCATGTCCACGACCACCATCTGCTGCTGGTTGTAGATGGCCACGTACCGCCCCGAGTTGGAGACGTTCCCCTCCCCCGAGCCGATGCCATAGTCGGACACGATCGGGAGCGTCCAACTCCGCGTCTTCACGCAGTTGACGACGTCGAACCACATCAGCTCGGTGCCGGCCTCGTTGACGTTGATCTGCTCGCGCGAGTGGATGAGCTTGGGGTGCCAGCGCGAGTCCCAGTGGTCGTAGTTCGCGCACGGGCCCAGCACCGGCTGGTAGGTCGATCCGTCGAGCAGGATCGGCGAGTACCCGGTGCCGTGGTTGTCGATGCTGATCAGCGTCTGGTTCGCGTTCCACGGCTGCACCTTCGAATAGGTGTGCCGGGCGATCGTGCCCCACGTGGTGGCCAGCGCTCCGAGCGGATCGCCCGCATCGCCCGTGATCCGGGTGAGGACCGTGCCGAACGTGGGCTCGAGGATCCCGTGCGCGTACTCCGGCTGCGGCACGGTGGGCATCGGGAACGCGGCGGCCGAGTCGGTGACCATGGGCATGAAGCCCGGATACGTCTCGGCTGCGGCTTCGCCCACGCTGCCGGCGAGCAGCGCCAGCAGCGGCAAGCCCAGGCGCGCAGGTGTGATTCGCCGCATCATGTGCGTGGACATGCCTCGAAAAGAAAGTCGTGGGGAGGGGCCGCAGTATATATTAACTGAATAGCAACCCCAGCGATTTGTGAGGGCATACTCTCACACTCACGCGGGATCGCGGACCCTGCATAGTGCACGACACCGAACGCGCGACGGCCGCCCCCGAGCGCGCGGGGACGGCCGTCGGTGGGTCGGGGTGCAGCCTACGCTCACATTGTTCGGTGTGCCTCAACACCGACGCGCGGCGGAGCTATTTCCCAAGCAGCCGCAGCACGCCCACCGTCATCTGCGGCAGGTACGTGATCGCCAGCGTTCCCGCGCCGAGGATGATGAGGAACGGCACCACGTGCCGGTAGAGCTGCGGCAGCGGTTTCCGGAATCGGGAGCTGGACAGGAACAGGTTCAGGCCCGCGGGCGGGAACAGGAAGCCCAGCTCCAGGTTGGCGAGGAACACGACCCCGAGGTGGATCGGGTCGACGCCGAACGCCGCGCCAATCGGGGCTACGAGCGGGGCGAGGATGACGATTGCGGAATAGATCTCGAGCACACTGCCCAGCACCAGCAGCACGACGTTCAGAACCAGCAGGAACACGTGCTGGGAGTGGATGTGCGCCTTGACCGTGGTGAGCAGCAGGTCCGGGATCTGGGCGTCCACGAGCCAGCTCGTGAGCCCGAGCGCGCTGGAGAGCAGGATCAGCACCGAGCCGCAGAGCACCGCGGCCTTGACGAGCACGCCCGGCAGCTCGCGCAGCGGATGAATGTCGCGGGTGACGAAGCACTCGACGAACATGGCGTAGCCGAACGCCACCGCCGCCGCCTCGACCATGGTCGTGAGGCCGGTCGAGAACAACCCGATCACGATCACCGGCACGGAGAGCTCCCAGCGCGCCGCCCATGCGGACGCCGCCGCCTCCTTGAGCGAGAACGGCTGGAGCGCGCTCACGTGTTTCCGCCCCATCACCATGCCGTAGCCGGCGACGATGAGGATGAGCAGGAGCCCCGGCAGCAGCCCGGCGAGGTAGAGCGAATCCGCGGGCACGCTCGCCACGACCGCGTAGAGGATCACCGGCAGGCTCGGCGGCAGCAGCATGCCCAGGCTCCCGGACGCGGTGACGAGCCCGAGCGAGAAGCCCTCGGGGTAGCCGTCCTTGATCAGGATCGGCAGCAGCAGTCCGCCCAGCGCCATGATGGTGACGCCCGAGCCGCCGGTGAACGTGGTGAACAGCGCGCACACCGCCGCCACGAGCACGGCCACGCCGCCCGGCATCCAGCCGAACACCGCGCGGAAGAACCGCACCAGCCGCTGCGAGGCGTGCGACTCGGCCATGACGTAGCCGCACGCGGTGAGCAGCGGCACCGCCGGCAGCGTCGGCGACACCATCAGCCGGTAGATGTCCGCGGTGACCGCGGAGACCGGGACGCCGTCGCGGAAGAACAGGGCGAGCGCGATCCCGCCCATGGCCACGAACACCGGTGCGCCCACGAGTGCCGCGAGCACGATCACCGAGACGAGCGGCAGCGCGAGCCCGTGCGCCGCCCCCGGAACGAGCCCGAGCGCGAACGCGGCCCCGATCGCGGCGAACGCCACCAGGCGTCCCGGCCAGCGCTCCGAGGCCCCCCACGCCATGCGCACGGCGAGGAGCCCGAGCGCCACCGGCATCACGCACTCGCTCACCCACACCGGGATGCCGATCGCCAGCAGCTTCCCCTGCTCGCGGTCGGCCTGGACGACCCCATAGGCCGAGTACGCCAGCACCGCGCACACCGCTGCGGCCACCGCGGAGGCGAACACGCGCGCGGCGTCGCGCACCCTGGCCTTGCCGATCGCCTCGGCTGTGGACAGCGTCAGATGGTGCCGCTCGCGTGCGGCGAGCAGGCCGCCGAGGAGCGCCAGCCACAGCGTGAGCTGCGCGCGGTACTCGGACGAGCCCGGGACCCCGAAGCCATGGAACGGCCGTCCCAGCGCGTCGATGAGCGGGATGACCATCGACAGCAGGAACGCCACCACCAGCACACCGCCCTCGAAACGGTGCAGGAACGTGCGCGCCCCGGCGGCCGGGGTGGTCTCGGCGTGAGCGGCCATGCGAGCGGGAGGTTCTCGCTACTCCGCTTTCACCGTGAACGCGATCGAGGCCCGCGTCGTGTCCCAGTCCAGGTTCAGCACGCCGCCCGTGGCGCCGGGCTCGATGCTGATCGTGAACCGCTCCACGACCTGCGGCAGCGACGACACCTTCATGTCGAGCGTGTAGAGGTCCTTGTCGGGCTTGTGCGCCGTCCCCCACTGTCCGGTCTCGCTGTTCACGATCAGCTTCCAGCCGGATGCGGTCGGCAGCGTCCACAGTGTGTAGAAACCCGCCGGCACCACGGTGTCGCCGAAGTTGAGCGGCTTGTCGGTGCGGAACTGGGTCGCGGCGTTCGCTCCCGTGCGCCACACCTCGCCGTAGGGAACGATGCCGCCGTAGACCGCGCGCCCGCGCTTCGACGGTCGGCCGTAGTCGACCATGATCGTCGCCCCGCCCGCGTTCGTCACGTTCACGGTGTCCCGCGGCGACAGCACACCGACGCCCGCGCCTGCCTGCTCGCGGGCTGTATACGACGCCACCAGCGCGTCGAGATCGAGCTTGTCCACGCGCGTGATCGCGAACTTCTGCGTGCCGGCGACCGGCCGCGTGCCGAGGATGCGACCCTTCTTGTCCACCTTCGCCACGTAGATGTCGTCGCGCGTGTTCGCGATACGCACCGAGTCCTTGCCCACCTTCGTGAGCAGGTAGCGCTCGGTGTTGCCGGCGCCGAGGAACAAGATGCGACCGCCGACCGTGTCCGCCTTGGACTTGAGGAACGCAGGCAACAGGGATTCGTACACGGCCCAGGGGCTCGCCCCGCCGACGAACACCGTGCCCTGGCCGACGTAGACGGAAGAGCGCACCGGCGGATTCTTGCCGGTCTTCACCTCGCCGCGGAGCGAGTCGCCCTCCACGCGCGCGTCGACCGTCTGCGTCGGCGTGGTGTCGCCCGGCGGCGTCACCACCAGGGCCGCGCGCGTCATCGCACCGTTCGCGAGGTCGAAGACGTAATGCCGGCGCAGCACGCGCGGTGCGCGGCCGACCTGGAACACCTCGATGCGGTCCTTGGAGCGCGTGTAGCGCTCGGCGCCGACCGTGTCCCGTCCCAGCGTGACGACGAAGCCGCCGGATTCGTCGGCGGCGGCCGGCAGGGCGGACGCGACGAGCAGGAGGACGGCGGACAGACCCAGGACGGCTCTCATGTCGGGGACTCCTCGGGAAGCGGGACGGTGGACGCGCACGGCGGTCGAGGGGGAACCGCGGCAGAGTAGCGGCAGCGCGCGCGCCGGCAAAGCACGGCGGCCGGTGGGCATCCCCACCGGCCGCATTCGAGCCTTCAGCCGCGCGTGCGGATCAGTACCGGCCCTGGGCGCGGAGGAACCAGCCCTTGGCGCTGTCCTGCTGGCGCACGAGCGGGTCGCCCGAGAGCTGGCTGAAGTTGTAGCCCACGCCGAAGCGCAGGTTCTTGCCCGCGTCGAGCGACAACTCCTGCAGCCACCCGGTGCGATCGTCGGCCACCTCGAGCTGGCGCAGCATCCGGTACTCGACACCGTACAGGAGTGGCGACTTCATGAGCCGGCAGTCGATGCGGCTCGTCCACAGCGTGCTGTGCGCGAGCGCCGAGGGCAGGCCGACGCGACCGTCCTCCTGGAGCCGCGCCGCACCCTTGCCCGCCCAGTCCAGGCCCGGCAGCAGTCGCACGGTCGCTTCGAGCGACGCCACGCCGAGCACGGTCTGCGCGCCCACCGTGTCGCCCGGCACCGCGGCGCGACGATCTTCCTGCCGCGCCAGCTTGCCCAACAGCTGGACCGCGTCCGAGCGCGGCGCGCGCCACGCGAGCCCGACGCTGTTCTCGACGAAGCGCACCGGCGCATCGGCCTGGGCGACGCCCTTCCCTTTCGCCGTCGACAGCCGCATGTCGCCGAGCACCGAGAACCCGACCGGCAACGCGAGCTGGAGCCGCGTCGACGTCAACATCTGCCGGCCCTCGCTGGCGCCGGCCTGGTCGCGCACTTCCGCACGCGTTGAGCCCGAGAGCGGGAACGCGCTCTTGTAGGTGAGCATGCCCGAGACGGTGGTGTGGTCGCCGGTCTCGCCGCTCCTCGCGCCATGCTCGGCCGCGACCAGGCCGGTGAGGCCCGTCGCGGTCCGCCAGCCCTGCTCCAGGCCGGTCACGGACAGCGAGTGATCGCCGAGCGGGTCCTTGAGCCACTGGTACTCGGTGTAGGCACGGCTCATCGGCCCGAGCGGCGCCTGGACGCCGAACAACGTGCGTTCCTGGGCGCCCACCGCGCCATCGTTACGCTCCTGTTTCACGTAGAGCTGCCGGCCGTGCAGGTTGAGCGTCGCGCCTCCGCGCAGCGACGCGCCGTCGTCGCCCGTGGCCGCGCGCGCTTCCAGCGACAACAGTGACGACGCACGGAGCTCGAGTGCGACCGCCGTCTGGCCGGTGTTGAGCGAGAGCCGCTGCTGGTGCTCGAGCGTCGCCTTCACCGCGTCCGCCGGTTTGAACCAATAGCGGACCGCGGCCGTCTGCTGCTGATCGAGCGAGTCGCCGACCGTGGAGGTGTTGCGCTGTTCGAACTCCGCCGCAGCGCCGTGACGCCTGCCATCGATCCGCCACTGCATGCCGAACACGTCGGTGCCGTTCACTTGTCCGGCCTGGTCCAGCTCCGGCCGGTGATCGCGGTCGTAGCGGGCGAGCAGCTTGCCGAGGCGACCGACGCCCAACGTCATGCGGCCGCCGGAGCGCTCCGCCGCCACGCCGCCGCGCTCGCCCTCGCTCGCGAAGCCCGCGTCGACGCGGCGCGCATACGCGCTCACCGTCGCCATGCCCGGACGCTTGAA
>DATNFC010000255.1:0-13394 GCA_035606545.1 Candidatus Methylomirabilota bacterium | reverse complement strand
CGTGCCCAGCCGCGCGAACAGCAGCCGCAGGTAGTCGTGGACCTCCGTCGCCGTGGCCACCGTGCTGCGCGCGCTCCGCGCCGGGTTGCTCTGCTGGATGCTGACGGCCGGTGTGAGGCCGGTGATCGAGTCCACGTCCGGTCGGGGCAGCCGGTCCAGGAACTGCTTGGCGTACGTGCTCACCGACTCGACGTAGCGGCGCTGGCCCTCGGCGTAGAGCGTGTCGAACGCGAGCGAGGATTTTCCCGATCCCGAGACACCGGTGATCACGGACAGCCGGCCGCGCGGCAGGTCGAGGTCGAACCCGCGCAGGTTGTGCTGGCGGGCGCCGCGGATGCGGATCTGGGAGATGGGCTCGGGCGCGCTCGGGGTCACGGGCCGCCGAAGTTATCAGCGTCCGGGCGCCGCGGCCACGCCGCGCGCGCGGCGCGAAGACAGATGCGGGCGGCCCACACGTCCGTGGTGGGCCGCGCCGCGCGCTACGGGGACGACGGCTCATCCTGGCTCAGGAATCCCCGCGGCGTGCCGCGAGGGTCGCGGGCAACGACTGCAGCACCCATCGACCCTCGATAACTGGATACGAACTGCAAGAAGACGAGGGGCGGCCGGCCTCAGCCAGCGCGCCCCCCAGGACGTGCCAGGTCCAAGAACCGGTTACTTCTTCTTCTTCGCGGCCTTCTTCTTCGTGCCCTTCTTCTTCGCAGCCTTCTTCTTGGCAGCCATGTGAGGATCACCTCCTCGCGACGTGAAGTGATGCTGGTTCGAGTTCGTCGGCGCCGAACTCTCGGGTGCGGCGCACGAGGGATGCGCACAGCAGATTGCGTGCCAACCTCGGGCGCGCGCGCGGCGCGATGCGCATATCTGCCTGTGACTGCGACGGTTGTCGATCGTCACTCACGTCGCGAGTCATCGCCGCTCATCCACAATCGCGTTGTGGAGAACCTTCCATCTGTAAACAAACTAGCTCGTTGCGCGTAGAGCTGCGCGTAAGCGATTGCGAACGCGCGCGATGATGTGGGGTGTCCAGATCGTTGAGAGTGCCAAGACTCTTGACACTCACGCGCGCGGTGCGATGCACGCGCGGCGATGGCCCACGCTCGTTCAGCGACTCACGCGCGCTCGACGGTGCGCTCGCTCGCCTCTTCGATGCGCAACCGGCGCAGCTTCTCGATCAACCCCTGCCGCGAGATGCCAAGGATGCGCGCGGCGCGGCTCTTGTTGCCCGACGTGAGCCGCAGCACCTCGCTGATGTGGTCCATCTCGATCTGCGCCAGCGTCGGCAGGTCGAGGACGTCGCGCACGGCGGCGGCCGCGACCGGTCCAGGGGAAGTGCGCCGGCCGAGCATCTCCGGCGGCAGGTGGTCGGCCTCGAGGCGGTGGCCCTCCTCGAGCAGCACGACGCGCTCCAGCAGATTCCGGAGCTCGCGCACGTTGCCCGGCCACGGGTAGCGCTCGAGCAGCTTCGCCGCGTCCGGCGTGAGCTCGGTGAAGCGCTTCTGGAACTTGCGCGAGAACTCGCGCATGAAGTGGCGGGCCAGCATCGCCACGTCACCCTCGCGGCCACGCAACGGCGGCAGCATGATGCTCACCACCTTGAGCCGGAAGTAGAGGTCGCTCCGGAACCGGCCAAGGCGCACCTCCTCGTCCAGGTTCTTGTTCGTGGCCGCGACGATGCGGATGTCCACGCTCACGTCGTGGGCGCCACCGACCCGCTTGAAGTTGCGGTGATCGATGAACCGCAACAACTTGGCCTGGGTCGGGAGCGGCGTGTCCGCGACCTCGTCCAGGAACAGCGTGCCGCCGTCGCACAGCTCCACGAGCCCCTTCTTGGTGTCGGTGGCGTCGGTGTACGCCCCCTTTTCATGGCCGAACAGCTCGTTCTCGAGCAGCGTCTCCTGGAACGACGAGCAGTTCACCTCCATGAGCGGGGCCTGCGCGCGGTCGCTCCGGTAGTGGATGGCCCGCGCCACCAGCTCCTTGCCGGTGCCGCTCTCGCCGGTGATGAGCACGCTCGTGGCCTTGCTCCGCACCACCTTCTCGATCAGCGAGCGCACCTGCCGCATGGCGCTCGACTGGCCGATGATCTCCTCGCCCGAGTAGTGCTGCCACGCCCGGCGGCGGTAGAGGTCCAGCTCGGTGGCCTGCCGGAACGTGCGCCCGGCGGAATCCACGGCGAGCACGATGTCCTCCATCTCGTAGGGCTTGCGAACGAAGTCGCAGGCGCCCAGCTTCATCGCGTCCACCGCGGCCTGGACGTCGCCGTAGGCGGTGATGATGATGACCTGGAGCAGCGGGTCCAGCTCGCGGGCGCGGCGGAGCACGGAGAGGCCGTCCGTGTCGGGCAGGCGCATGTCGAGGATCATGACCTGAGGCTTTAGCGCCCCCACCTTCTCCAGGCCCTCGGCGCCGGTGCTGGCCACGTCCACGGTGTAGCCGCTCGAGCGCAGCACCTTGCCGAGCGACTTCCGGATCAGGAGCTCGTCGTCTACGACGAGGACGGAGGTTTTCATCACTCCTCCGGCTTCCCGGGCGGCTCGGCGGGCACCGGCAGCGAAACGCGCAGCGTCGCGCCACCGCCGGCGTTGTTCCGGGCGGTGATGACCCCGCCGGCGTCGCGCACGATCTGCACCGAGATCGGGAGCCCCAGGCCCGTGCCCATGGAGCGGGTGGTGAAGAACGGGTCGAAGATCTTCTCCATCAACTCCTTCGGGATCCCGGCCCCGGTGTCGGCCACGCTCACGTCCACGAGCGGGCGCTTGGTGCGGCGCCGGACGCCGGTCGTGAGCGTCAGCTCGCCGCCCTGGGGCATCGCCTGGATCGCGTTCAGGCACAGGTTCAGGAGCACCTGCTGGAGCAGGTCGGGGTCGGCGACCACCAGCGGCAGCTCGCCCGCCAGCTCCCGCGTCGCGTTGACCTTGGCGTCGCGGAACTGCAGGTCCAGCAGGTCCAGCGTGCGTTCCACCACCTGGTTCACGTCGCAGGCCTGCGACTTGGCCTGGGGGGGCCGCGCGAACATGAGCAGGCCGGTGATGATCTGCTCGATCCGGTCCAGTTCCTGGATGACATCGTTCAGGTCGTCGCGCCGGGAGTCACCCGGCCGGAACTTCGAGGCCACGAACTGGACCGTGGTCCGGATCCCGGTCAGGGGGTTGCGGATCTCGTGCGCCACGTAGGCGGAGAGCTCGCCCAGCGACACCAGCCGGTCGATCTTCTTCTGGAACTCGCCGTCCTCGCTCTCGGAGATGGCCTCGGCGATCACCACCGAGCCGGCCACCTCGCCGTCCAGGTCGCGCATGGGCACGGACTCCCCTCGGAGCGTCAGATCGCGCCCGCCAGCTTCTATGCGAAAGTCACGCGACTCGCGCGAGGCCCCCTTGAGCCAGCGGGCGTCGGCCCCCGGGAACACCCGGTTCCCCGGCAGCGACAGCAGCGCGCCCGGCTCCACGCCCAGGAGCTCCTCGATGCGGCGGTTCGCGTAGACCACCTTGCGCTCGGGGTCGAGCGCCACGGCTCCCATCTCGAGCGCATCGAGGACCAGCGCGGGCAGCGAGTTGGGCTGCTCGGCGGTCTCGGTATCGGCCCCGCGTGGGGTGGTCTCGGTGCGCACGGTGCGGTCCCTCGCGGCCGGTGTCGCCGTCCCCCGCGGCATCAGGAGCGGGTCAAGGGCGGCGGCTCATCCGACAACTTCGTCGAAGCAGAGTTAGCACAGCGGGATGCGCGCCGCAATCGCCGATGCTAGACTTCGCGGCCGCTTCCAACCACCCCTCGACCACAGGCGCGCGCGCACCCATAGGGAGTCCCGATGCTCGGACAAATCCGGTCCGGAAACAGGCGGATCAAGCTCATCTGGTGGAGCCTCATCCTCGTCACCATCGTCACGTTCGTCGGCCTGTGGGTGTTCCAGGCTGGCACCGGCTTCGACCCGACCTCGCGCGCGCGGGTGGCCGGCGACGTCGGCAGCATCAACGGCGAAGGGGTGACGAGGGTGCAGTGGAGCGGGGCGGTCGAAGAGGCCCGCATGGCTTACCGGCAGCGCTACGGCGTCGACCCGCAGGACCGGGACGTGAAGAACGTCGAGCAGCAGGCCTGGCGCTCGATCGTGAACGAGCGATTGTTCGCCCAGCAGGCGAAGCAGGCCGGGTTGGGCGCCACGGACAACGAGGTGCTGGTCGGCATGCGCACGAACCCGCCGGCGATCCTGCTCGCCTCGGCCGCGTTCCAGACCGACGGCAAGTTCGACGCGGCCAAGTACCAGCAGGCGCTCGCGGCCCCGGGGAACAACTGGGCGCCGTTCGAGGCCATCCTGCGCGAGCAGCTCCCGGTGCGGAAGCTGCAGGAGCGCCTCCTCGCCTCGATCAAGCTCTCGCAGCCGGAGCTCCACCAGGCGTTCCGCGACCGCTTCGACCGCTTCTCGGCCACGCTGCTCACCGTGCCCGGCGCCGACACCGGCCGCTCGAACGGCAGCGAGGAAGTGCTGCGCGCGACGTACGAGAAGTACAAGTCGCGCATGGCCGCCGGCCCGCGCACGCAGCTGGAAGTGCTGGTGTCCCCGAAGCGCTTCGGCGCCGACGAGACGAAGGCCGCGATGGACATGGCGAAGAGCCTCTACGAGCGCGCGAGCCGGGGTGAGGACTTCGCGCAGCTCGCCCGCGACTACTCGGAGGGCCCGAACGCCGAGCGCGGTGGCCTGATCGATCGCTGGCTCCAGCCCGGCGAGATGGGCACGCTGATCGCGGCCGCGGTGCAGATGAAGAAGCCGGGCGAGGTGATCGAGCCGGTCCAGGAAGGCAGCCGCGTGCTGCTGCTCAAGATCATGGACCCGGCACAGGACACGTCGTCGACGAAGACCCCGCCGCCGTCGCCGAACGCGGTCAAGCTGTCGCAGATCGTGATCAAGGTGCGCCCGGCGGCCGATGACCTGCGCGCGCAGTACAAGGAAGTGAAGGCGATCGCGGCACGCGCGAAGGCCGTGGGGCTGTCCAAGGCCGCCAGCGAGAAGCCCAACCTGTCCACGTTCAAGACCGGCTTCTACGACTCGAACAACACCCCGCCGCAGCTGATCGCGGTGCCGGAGGCCGCCGACTGGGGGCTGTCGGCGAAGAAGGACGCGGTGAGCCCGGTGTTCGAGGGCGAGGACGAGTTCGTGATCGTGCAGGTGGCGACCCAGCACGTGGCGGGTCCGCCGGGACGCGACGAGGTGGGCGACCAGCTGAAGATGGTTGCCGACGCCGAGCACCGCGTGGACATGTCGAAGCCGCGCGCCGACTCGGTGATGGCCGCGCTCAAGGGCGGCCGGTCGCTGGAGGACGCGGCGAAGCTCGTGAACCTGACCGCGTCCGCGGTGCAGGGGTCGCGCAGCCAGCCCGACCCGCGGCTCGCGGGCAACCCCGAGCTGCTCGGCATGCTGCTCGCGGCTCCCGCAGGCAAGGTGATCGGTCCCGTGCGCAGTGCGCAGGGCTGGTCGTTCGCGAGGCTCGACGGCATCACCGCTGCGCCGGACTCGCTGTTCAACGACCAGACCAAGGGCCAGATCACGAACGAGATCCTGCAGGCCCGCCAGCGCGCGTTCTTCGAGAGCTACATCGAGAAACTGCGCGTCAGTGCGCAGATCGCGGACTTGCGCGCCGGCGAGCGGGGTTACTAGCCCGGCTCAGTGGATCGGCTTGTTGTCGCTGCCGTTGCCCTTCGGGGGCTGTGACCCCTGTGGCGGCTCGCGCTCGAGCTCGTCGCTGATCTCGCGCTGGGCCTTCTTGAACTCGCGGATCGCCTGACCGAAGCCACGCGCCATCTTGGGGATCTGGCTCGGGCCGAACAGCAGCAGGATCACGAGCACGATCAGCAGGATTTCAGTCGAACCGAGATTCACAGTTCCTCCGTGTTGCGGGCACCGCTCTCAGGGATCGATCGAGAGCTTGCTGCGATCGCTGCCGACCAGGACCGAGACGTCCGCCAGCTCAGAACTCCACTCCTGACGTACGAGCGGTGGTCCACCCAGATAATGCGCCACTTCCTCGGCGAGCGAAAGGTCGCCCCGCCGGGCGACCACGAACGTGGCGAAGTAGTCGCTGCGGTCGGCGTTACGCACGTCCGTGACTTGAAAACCGCCCTCGCGCAGGAACGCCGCCACGCGCGTGCCCACGCCGGGCTCGCCGGAGCCGTTCAGGACCTGGACACGGACCACGTGGCGGCCGCTGCGCCGCGTGCCGGGGTCTCGCCCCCCGAACGCGGTCCACGCCCATGACACCGCGAGCCCGAGGACGCCGAGCGCGAGCACGCCCAGCCAGAAGCCGGAGCCGCCGCTAGCGCGCCGGGCCACGCCGCCCTCCCCCGCGCGGGCGCTCGAGCCTCGCGATCGCACGGCGCAGCCGGCCCCACGTGGCCGCGAGCGATTCCGGGAGCACGCGCGTGCGTGCGACCACCGGCATGAAGTTCGTGTCCCCGTCCCAGCGCGGCACGAGGTGCAGGTGGAGGTGACCCGGGAAGCCGGCGCCTGCGACACGTCCCGCGTTGAGACCGTAGTTGACGCCGTGCGGCTCGTACTCCACCTCGAGCGCGCGCTCGGCGAGCGCCACGAGGTCGAGCAGGTCGCTCCGCTCGGCCCCCTCGAGGTCGAGGAAGCGCGCGGCGTGACGGTTCACCGCCACCATGAGATGCGCGCTCGCGTACGGGTAGCGGTTGAGCATGAGCATCGCGTGCGGCCGGCGCGCGAGCACGAGGTCGCGGCGGTCGGAGCCGGCCTTCGCGACGCGGCAGAAGAGGCAGTCTCTTTGCGCCTTGCTCGCGCCAGCCTCGTGGGTCGCACCCTTCCGCCCCGCGACGGCGCTCGCACCTCTCGACTTCGCGGCGCGGGGTGCCTTCGACGCCTGGGCGATCCACTTCATCCGCCACGGGGCCCACAGCGTGTCGGTCACCGTCCGCTCTCCCGCCGCATCGCCAGCCACGCCGCCTCGGCCTCGGCGAGCTGGTCGACCGTGTTGATGCCGAGCAGCTCGCGCGCGTCCTCGACGCACCAGACGGCGGCCTTGGCGCCCTTCGCCTGCAGCAGCGACACGGTGTCGGTGAGGTAGTACTCGCCCTGGGCGTTGTTCGCGGTGAGCGACGACAGCACGCCCTGGAGCGCCGCGTGATCGAACGCGTACATCGCCGAGTTGACCTCGTCGATCGCCTTCTCGGCCGGCGTGGCATCTTTCTCTTCGACGATGCGCTCGATGCCCTCGCCGTCGCGGGTGCGGACGATGCGGCCGTAGCCCTTGGGATCGTCGAGCCGCATGCTCAGCACGGTCACCTTGGCGCCGCTCCGCGCGTGCCGATCGAGCAGGTTCTCGAGCGTGCGCGCGGTCAGGAGCGGCGTATCGCCGGGGAGCACGAGCACGGTGCCGTGGAAGTCGCCGAGCACCGGCTCGGCCATCATGTACGCGTGGCCGGTGCCGCGCTGCTCGGCCTGGATCGCCCACTGGATGCCGTTGCGGCCCGCGAACGCCGCCTGGACCTTCTCGCGCTGGTGGCCGATCACGACCACGGTGCGGCCCAAGCCCAGCTCGTCGAGCGCGTCCAGCACGTGCGCGAGCAGGGGCCGGCCCGCCATCGGGTGCAGCACCTTGGCGAGGTCGCTGTTCATCCGCTTGCCCATGCCGGCCGCGAGCACGACCGCGGCCACGTCGCGATGGGAACCCTTCATCGGCGCCACCCCCTCATCTCCCCCTCCATGGGAAGTTGTCGATCAGCCGCGCCGGGCCGACGTGGGCGGCCACCGCCACGAGCGCCGAGTTGCGCACGGTCTTGAGCGGCTCCAGCGTCTGCGGGTCCACGACAGCGATGTAGTCCTCGCGCACGAGCGGGTAACCGTCCCACTCGCGGCGGACCGCCGCGGCCAGCCGCTGCGCGTTCCGCTCGCCGCCGCGCATCAGGATCCACGCCGCGGCCAGCCCCTGCGACAGTGCCACCGCCTGCTGGCGTTCCGCGTGCGAGAGATAGGCGTTGCGGCTGGACATGGCAAGTCCGTCGTCCTCGCGCACCGTGGGACCGCGTCGCAGCCGTACCGGCACGAGCAGGTCGGTGCACATGCGCTCCAGGATCAGCGCCTGTTGGGCGTCCTTCTGGCCCAGCCACATCTCGGTCGGCTGCACCGCGTTCAGGAGGCGCGCGACGACCGTGCATACGCCGGTGTAGTGCCCGGGCCGCGACGCGCCCTCGAGCACGTCCGAGAGCCCGGCCACGTGCACGCGTGTGAGGTCGCCCGGCGGATAGACATCGACCACCTGCGGCTCCCAGAGCAGGTCCACGCCCTCGCGCGCGAGCAGCGCGCGGTCGTGCGCCGCGGGGCGCGGGTAGCGCGTGAAGTCCTCGCCGGCCGCGAACTGGAGCGGGTTGACGAAGATGCTCACGATGACGCGATCGGCCGTGCGCTTGGCGAGGCGGACGAGCGACAGGTGCCCGTCGTGGAGCGCGCCCATCGTCGGCACGAACGCCAGCGTCTCACCGCGGGCGCGGAGCTTGCGCACCGCGGCCCGGAGCTGGACGAGCGAGCGCACACGGGGCATGCGCGTCCGTGCGCGCGCCGGGCGGCCCTTCACGCTCAGTCGCTCACGCTCAGTAGCTCTCGGCGTCCGAGGGGAAGCGCCGCGCCTTGACGTCGGACACGTAGCGCGCGAACGCGTCGCGCGTGGCCGCGCCCAGCTCGGCATAGCGGCGGACGAACTTCGGCTGGTGACCGAGGTAGAGCCCCAGCAGGTCGTGGGTCACGAGCACCTGGCCGTCGCACTGGACGCCGGCGCCGATGCCGATCGTGGGGATCGTGAGCTCGCGTGTGACCGCGCCGCCCAGCCGTGCCGGGATACCCTCCAGCACGAGCGCGAAGCAGCCGGCGCGTTCGAGCGTTTTCGCGTCGGCGAGCAACCGCTCCTGGTCCGCCTCGCCGCGCGCCTGCACCTTGTAGCCGCCGAATGCCAGCACCGACTGCGGCGTGAGCCCGAGGTGGCCCATCACCGGGATGCCGGCCTCGACGATGCGCGCCACCGCTTCGGCCACGCGCGCGCCGCCCTCCAGCTTGATGGCGTCGGCGCCACCCTCCTGCACGAGGCGGCCGGCGTTCGCGACCGCCTGCTCGGTGCTCACCTGGTAGCTCATGAACGGCATGTCGCCGATGACGAGCGCGCTCGGTTTCGCGCGCGTGACCGCGCGCACGTGGTGGAGCATGTCCTCCATGGTCACGGGCAGCGTGCTGTCGTAGCCCAGCAGCACCGTGCCCACGGAGTCGCCGACGAGCAGGATCTCGACACCCGCCTCGTCCGCGTAGCGCGCCGTCGGGAAGTCGTACGCGGTGACGACCGTGATCGGCTCGCCCTTGCGCTTGAGCGCCACGACCGCCGGGGCGGTGACCTTCGCGCGCGGGGAGCCCGCGCCCACCCGGGCCTCGCCACTCATACCGGACCCCCCTTTTCCAGCGGCGTGTAGTAGAGCGTCCCCTGGCGGTGCGAGAGGATGCGCTTCATCAGGTCCTCGAAATCGTCGGGCTGGTTCACGAAGTCGATGCGGTTCGTGTTCACCACCAGCAACGGCGAGTCGTGGAAGTGGAAGAAGTAGTGGTTGTACGCGTCGTTCAGGCGCTCGATGTAGCCGCGATCCATGTCGCGCTCGAACGAGCGATTACGCTTTGAGATGCGCTCCATGAGCGTGTCGGTGCTGGCCTGCAGGTACACGACGATGTCAGGCCGGACCACGTCCAGCTCGAGCCAGCCGACCAGCCGCTCGTAGAGCGCCAGCTCCTTCCCCTCCAGATTCAGGCTGGCGAAGATGCGATCCTTCTGGAACAGGTAATCCGCCACCAGCTTGTCGCTGAACAGGTCGGTCTGTCGCAAATTGCGCTGCTGTTGGTAGCGGCTGAAGAGAAAGTGCATCTGCGTCTGGAACGCATAGCGCGCGCGGTCGCGGTAGAAGTCCTTGAGGAACGGGTTCTCCTCGACCTCCTCGAGCACGAGCTGCGAGCTCAAGCGGTCCGAGAGCATGCGTGACAGGCTGGTCTTGCCGGCGCCGATCACGCCCTCGATCACCAGGTAGCGGTTCTCGCTGACGCTCACGCGCGTGTCGTCGAGCGTGCCCGGAGACGGGCCCGTCTCCGGGCGTGAGATGCCCGTCCGTCCGTGGACGCGGTCCGCGGCATCGCGAGCGGTCAGTTCCAGAGCCGCGAGCCGTGTTTGACCAGCGGACGCGCGCCGAGCTTCTGCAGCAGCGCGAGCATGGTCTCGCCGGTGGCCGGGTGCACCAGCATCGGGTCCAGCTCGACGAGCGGCACCAGCACGAACGAGCGTTTCGGCAGCTCGGGGTGCGGCACCGTGAGGTCGTCGTCGTCGAGCACCAGGTCGTCGTACAGCAGCAGGTCGAGGTCGAGCGTGCGCGGGCCCCAGCGCTGCGTGCGCACGCGGCCGAGGCGACGCTCGATGAGCATCAGGTTCCACAACAGCTGGTGGGGCGAGAGCTGGGTTTCGAGCTGGGCGACCGCGTTGAGGAAGTGCGGCTGCTCCTCCACGCCCACGGGCTCGGTGTCGTAGAGCGACGACGCGCGCACGACCGTGGTCTCCGGCGTGCGCGCCAAGTGCTCCAGCGCGCCGCGCAGGTTGGCCTCGCGATCGCCGAGGTTCGAGCCCAGTCCGATGTACGCTTTCAAGACTCTCGTTCCCTCACCACTTCGATGACGGCACGCCCGCCCGTGGTCCATCCAAGATTCTGCTTGGCGATGCGCACGCGCGCGCGCCGGATCGGGAACCGCTCCAGAATTGTACCTGCGACGCGGGCCGCGAGCGCCTCCAGAAGATGGAAACTCTGACCCTCGACCACCTCGCGAACCGCGTGGTAGAGCATGTCATAGTCCACGGCATCCGCGAGCCGGTCGCTGGTCTCCGCCCGGTCGTCGGTCGGGACCAGCTCCAGGTCCACCTCGAGACGTTGACCCGCCTCCTTCTCATAGGGGCGGGCGCCGTGGTGCCCGAAGACCGAGAGTCCCTCGAGCCGGATCGTCGCCAAGTCGTTGCCTCCGAACATTCTCCGCGCCGAACATCGGGTCCGGTGGCAGCGGGACGGCAGCGAGTCTAGGCGGGGGTCAGAAGAGGGTCAAGGTTCCCGGCGGGAGCGCCGGGGGCCCCCGGGACGGCACGCCGGCCGGGCGCTTTTCACGATCACGCGACGGGGCCTCGGCCGACGGACCAGGTGGAGCCACCACGCACGGGTCCTGACCCGCGCGGCCGGTCCGCTCCGTCCTCGGGGCCACGAAGACCATGCTCGACACCCAGACGCTGCTCCTGCTCGCCGCGCTCGCCGGGCCGCACGACTCCTCGGCACCGCTTCCCTCCGCCAACGACACCGTGCTCGCGTCGGTGATCGCGCCGCTCGTGTCGCCCGGGCAGAAGGTCCGGGTGCGCACCAGATTCGGCGTCACCCAGGGCACGGCCGGCACCGTGAGCCCGCGTGGGCTCGAGATGCGTTGCGCGCAGGGCGACGGTTGGAGCCTGCCGTGCGGCGAGCCGATCGCGTGGTCGCAGATCCAGCGCATCGACGTGAGCAAGCGTCACCCGGGTCATGTGGCGAAGATCGGCGCCGTGTTCGGCGCCCTCATCGGCCTCGCCTACGTGACCGGTGCCGCCAGCGACGCGTCGGACGAAGGAACCGGACCGGACGCTGGACAGGCGCTGTTCGCAGGCGCCCTCGGCGGCATCACCGGGCTCTGCGTCGGCGGCTTCGTCGGCAGGTTCATCGACAGGACCGTCCCGTCGTGGAAGACCGTGTTCGAGCGGCGTTAGGCTGCACGAGCGGCGATGCGGCGCTCCTGCTCGCGATCGGCGGCATCTCCGGAGGTTGTGCCGGCGTCTTCGCCGGCGGGATCGTCGGCTCGCTATTCCCGTCGTGGAAGACGGTGTACGAGCGCCGCTGAGCGAGCGGCGGTGAGCGCGTCGCGCGGGTCGCTCTGCTCGCCGCCAGTCACCGTGTGCAGCACGATGCCGCCCTCGCCCACGGCGGTTCCGGTGTACGTGTCGTTGAAGAACACGTCGAAGAGATCGTGCGTGGTGCCGCTGACCTGGGGGGCCCACGACTGCCCGCCGTCGGTCGTGCGCAGGATCGTGCCCGCGTAACCCACCGCCATCCCCGTGTCCGCGTCGGCGAACCACACGCCGGTGAGCGCCGCGATGACGCCGCTCCGCTGCTCCACCCAGGTCGCGCCGCCGTCGGTCGTGCGCACGATCGCGCCGCCATCGCCCACCGCGGTGCCGGTGTTCGCGTCGCTGAACCAGACGCTGCGGAGGAAGCGCGAGAAGATGCCCGTCCGCGGTACCCAGTTCACGCCGCCGTCGGTGGTGTACGCGATCTGTCCCACATAGCCCATCGTCGTGCCGTGGTTCGGGTCGCCGAACGAGACCGTGACGAGGCTCTGCGACGAGCCGCCGCCGGCGTAACGGAGCGCCCACGTGTTCCCGCCGTCGATCGACTGGTAGATGCGCGCGCTCGCGCCCACGGCGATCGCGTTCGTCGGGCTCGTGAACGTCACCGCGTTCAGCACGTCGCGGATCGGCGCCGCCGGCTGCGTCCACGTCAGGCCGCCGTCGATCGTCCGCAGTGCCGTGCCGTCCACGCCCACGGCGACGCCGGTGAGGGAGTCGCCGAACGCCACGGAGTTCAGCCGATCGGTCGCGGGTGCGGTGGCCGGGAACCAATTCTGCCCGCCGTCGGCGGTGACGCGCATCACACCGCCGACGCCCACCGCGACACCACGGTTCGCGGTCACGAACTTCACCGACAGGAGCCCGTACGAGGTGTTCGAGCTCTGCTTGTACCAGCCGATCGGCGTGGGCTGCGGCGGGATCGGCGTGGTCGGACTCGACGAGTCATCGCCACAGGAGGACAGGGTTGAGGCGAGCGCGACCAGCGCGAACATCCGGAGCGAACGACCACGATTTCCTGCGAGCATGACCCGCTGCCTCCCCCGGTTCTGTCTACACCGCCACGCCGAACTCGCGCAGCGCGTCGTTCAAGCTGGTCTTCACGTCCGTGCTCGCCTTGCGCTCGCCGATGATCAGCGCGCACGGCACGCCGTACGTCCCGGCCGGGAACGCCCGCGGGCGATAGCCCGGGATGACGACGCTCCGCGGCGGCACGTAGCCCTTCGACTCGACGGGCCTGGCGCCCGTCACATCCACGATCACCGTGCTCGCGGTGAGCACGACGCCGGCGCCCAGCACCGCGCCCGCGCCGACGCGCACGCCCTCGACGACGATGGCACGCGAGCCGATGAACGCATCGTCCTCGATGATCACCGGCTGCGCCTGCGGCGGCTCGAGCACGCCGCCGATGCCGACGCCGCCCGAGAGGTGAACGCGCTTCCCCACCTGCGCGCACGAACCCACGGT
>DATNFC010000254.1:0-6029 GCA_035606545.1 Candidatus Methylomirabilota bacterium | reverse complement strand
GAACAACTAGTCGAACGTCGTACCGCAGTAACTTTCGAGCCCCGGGGCGAAAGCTCCGGGGCTCGATGTTTTGCTCCTCTCGCTTTCTTCGAACTGCCCCTCGCCCGCACCCCCCGGTCAGCGGCCGAGCCACCGTCCCCGCCGACTCCGGGTTCGAGACGCCGCCAGGGCCCTGTCGCCGATGACACCCAGCGGAGTGCGCTAGTCCTCCGACCGGTGGCGTGCGGGCGAGGGGGGTGGTCGGGGGGGTTGGGCAGAGGGGAGTCGAGAGGGCCTCGGGAGCCAGGGATGGCGGAGAGGCCCGAACGCCTAGCGAGCGGAGCGCAGGATGCGCGCAGCGAGCGACCCTCTGACCAACCCCCCCGAGCAGCCCCCTGAGCCACGCGATGACCTGGCGCACGAGGGAAGTAGCGAGTCAGGCAAGATCAGCATTGACGGAGGTAGCGAGTGGAGGAGTAAGGTCGAGAGCGACCAGGATGGCTGGGCGGTGAGGAGGGGTGAATGCCCTCACGCGCAGCCATCTTTTGCTTGTGCCTGGTCGTTACGTCAGTCGGGTGCCGGAAGGCGCTCGCGCCCACGACGCTCGGGAACCTGCCTCCCGAGACGTGGATCGTCGCCGCGCCGCAGGACACGATCACCACGCGCGACCCGCGCGACGAGCCCGTCAAGCCGCAGGTCGGCAGGATCCCCGTGCGGTTCCATGTGTACTGGGCCGGCGCGGACCATGACGGCACCGTCGTCGGCTACTACTGGGCCGTCGTCGAGACGCTCGCCGTGTCGCCCGACGGCACCGGCCCCGTGCCTGCGCTGCCCGGACCCAAGGCCCGCGATTACCACTTCACCACCGCCACGGACAGCATGTTCATCTTCACGGCGTCCGTGGACGCGAGCGAGCGGCAGCACACGTTCTACATCTACTCGGTCGACAACAAGGGGCTCGCGGACCCGACGCCGGCACGGTTCATCTTCAGCGCCTACGACCGCTTCCCGCCCACCGCGGTGATCGACGAGTGCGCGGCCACGGGCTACGAGTACCAGTTCGTCGCGGGCGTCCTGCAGCGTTTCCAGAAGACCTACTACGTCACCGACTCCTTCGCGCTCAGCAACGACCACCCGTTCCCGCGCGACACCGTGATGTCGGGAGCGCGTTTCCACATGCGCTGGCACGGCGTGCCCACGATCCCGACCACGATCGTCACCGGCTACCGCTACAAGCTCCCCGAGCCGAACTTCAACACCGTGGACTCGTCGGTGCACGAGGCCAGCTACAACACCGGCGTGGGGCAGGACCGCGTGAACCCCGGGCGCAACGTGTTCACGCTCCAGGCCATCGGCCAGTCGGGCTGGCGCGGCGAGAGCACGCGCTGGTTCCAGATGAACTTCGCGCCCGACTCCTGGTTCGCCGGCCCCGACCCGAACGATGGCACCGCGGGCTGGCAGACGCTCACGGATGGCAACGGCAAACGTTACTGGTTCATGGATTTCGGTACGCGCACCTGGGACGCGGCGTTCTCCGGCGTGCGGGGCACGATGCTGAGCGCGGACTCCGCCTATCGACTGCCTTCGCTCCGCACCGAGCGCAGGTCGTTCTTCGAGGTCTACAACCAGCGGCTCTGGCTGCGCCAGGAGGGGGACACGGTCCACCTGAACTCGTGGGGGATCTTCCCGGGAGGGGGCTTCGACCGCGACTCGCCCTACGCGACCAAGTCCAACATGGTGCTTCTCGGCGACTCGCTCCGCCAGTATCCGGTGCTCGCGCCCGGCGAGCAGAACGGCTCGCCGATCGGCTTCCGCATCCGCGTTCAGGTGAAGGACCCGTCCGGCCAGGTCTCGCTGCCGACCGAGACCACTCTCTATCCGGTCGTGGACCCGGCGTCGTCGTTCGACGCGAGATACATCAATGGCTACTGGCCGCTCACCACCGCTGGCAAAGCGTACGCCGTGGTCCGTGCCGAGGACGGAGACGGAACGGTGGACGAGCGCCTCGAGCACCAGCCCGGCGGCGCCGTGGGTGTGGCGGATGGAGATCCGGGCACGAACCGCGCGCTGCGTTCGAAGGTGCTGACGTTCTACGTCAACCACGCACCCGTGCTTCAGCGCGACCGGGCGGACTTCTACCCGCGCGCGGGCACCGTTCTGCCCCGGAAGGTGGGCCCGCCGAATTCGCAGGCCTTCAATCTCCCCGCCACGGACGACGACTGGTACGAGCCGGGGCGCGGCGCGATCGGGGGTACGCCCACCGCATACGTGGCGATCCTGCGCTGGAAGATCGCCATTCGCGGCCTGCTCGCCGGCACCGACCGCGACACCTGTTTCTTAGAGGGGCTCGAGTTCTCGCACCCGTCCGGGATCAACTTCACGATCCCGGACTGGATCGCGGCGGGGGCGATCAACGTCCGCATCCGGCTCTGCGACTGCCGGGAGTGCGATGTCCTCCCGGGCCCCAAGGGCTGTCCGTTCGGGGGACGGGAGACGCACCCGACCGACGGCACCTGCGTCGACGTCGACATCCCCTGCCAGCTGGAGGGCGCCGCGGTCGCCAGGGCCGGCCCACGCGGACCATGACGGGGCCGGGGCCGGCAAAGGTACGGAGCGCAGGGTCGGAAAAGACGGGTAATCCCAAGAGAAAACGGCAAATCACAGGGGGAATACGGCTTGCGCAAGCGGGGCGACGTTGCTAGCCTGCGCTCCTTCCTCTAGATCGACTGGGCGTGCTGGAGGGCGCGAATGCGCTTACGTGTTGGGGCTGCTCTTTGCCTTTTTCTAGCTTTCTGGGGTTCTGGATGCCGCAAGGCCCTCGCCCCCACCACTCTCGACAACCAACCGCCTGAGACCTGGATCGTGGCCGCGCCGCAGGACACGATCACCACCCGCGATTCGTTCAACCAACCCATCCGGCCGCAGATCGGCAAGATCCCGGTTCGGTTCCACATGTACTGGGCGGGTACGGATCGCGACGGCGCCGTCGCCGGGTTCTATTGGGCCGTGGTCGAGACGCTCCCCGTGCCGCCGGAAGGCTCCGGGAGCGTGCCCGCGTTGCCGGGACCGAAGGCGCGCGACTATCACTACACGACCGCCACGGACAGCATGTTCATCTTCACCGCGTCCGAAGAGGTGAGTGAGCGGCAGCACGCGTTCTACATCTACGCCGTGGACAACAAGGGCCGCCCCGACCCCACCCCGGCACGATTCATCTTCAGCGCCTACGACCGGTTCCCGCCCACCGCGGTGATCGACGAGCTGAAGGCCACCGGAACGGAGTACATGCTGCTTCCGGGCGGCGGCGTGCAGCCGATCCAGAAGACCTACTTCGTCACCGATTTCTTCGAGATCAGCAACGACCACGCGTTCCCGCGCGACACCGTGATGTCGAACGCCCTGTTGCACATGAAGTGGCACGGCGTGCCGACGATCCCGACCACGATCGTCACCGGGTACCGCTACAAGCTCGACGAGCCGAACTTCAACACCGTGGACTCGTCGGTGCACGAGTCCAGCTACAACACCGGCGTCGGCACGGACCGGGTAAACCCCGGGCCCAAGATCTTCACGCTCCGGGCCATCGGCCAGTCGGGCTGGCGGGGCGAGAGCACGCGCTGGTTCCAGATGAACTTCGCGCCCGACACCTGGTTCTCGGGCGCCGACCCGAGCGACCCCGCGGGCGGCTGGACTCAGACACCGAATGGGACACCCTACGGCGGGAAGTACCGGGACTTCCAGGTCACCGGCTGGCAAGATCTCAACAGGGTCCCGTACTACACGGTGCCGAACTCGATGCTCGCCGAGGATTCGCTGCGTGTGCTCCCGGCGTTGCGCGGTGAGCGCAAGTCGTTCTTCGAGGTCTACAACGACCGGTTGTGGGTGCGGCAGGAGAACGACACGGTCCACCTGAACTCGTGGGTCATCATCCCGGCCGGCGGCTTCGACAAGGACTCGCCGTACGCGGTGAAGGTGAACCGGGCGCTGCTCCCTGACAGCCTCAAGGGCTTCGTCGTCTACGAGCCTGGCCCGCCGAACGGCTCGCCGATCGGCTTCCGCATCCGTGTCCAGGTGAAGGACCTGTCGGGTCAGATCTCGCAGCCGTCTGAAACGACGACCTATCCCGTGCACGACCCCGCGTCGGTGTTCCACCAGCCGGTGATCAACGGCTACTGGGGCCTCACCACCGCGGGCAGGGCCTACGCCGTGATCCGCGCCGAGGATGGCGACGGCACCGTGGACCGCCGCGTCGACCAGCGCCCCGGCGACGCCGTGGGCATCGCGGACCGCGTCGATGCGGGCGGCGGCACGGCGGCGGATCGCGAGTTGCGCTCCAAGGTTCTGACGTTCTACGTCAACCACGCGCCGCTGTTCAATCGCACCGCGGCGTTCCGCCCGACCGTCAACCAGCTGTTCGCGACCCGCGACAACATCCAGCTGAACCCGATCGCAACCGACGACGACTGGCTGGATCCCACGCGCTTCAACAAGGTCGGTGGCGCGCCGGCGGAGTACCCGGCGATCCTGCGCTGGAAGATCGCCGTGCTCGGGAAGTTCACGGGCACGACCCGCGACACCTGCTACATCGAGCCGCAGGAGTTCACGGCCGCAAACGCCGTCCAGTTCCGGATCCCAACCTGGATCGCCGCGGGCAACATCACCATGCGCATCCGCGTCTGCGACTGCATGCAGTGCGACGCGCTCCCGGGAACGGCGACCTGCCCGTTCGTCGGGCGCGAGGTGAGCCCCGCCCAGGGCACGTGCGTGCAGACGGACATCCCGTGCCGGCTCGCGCCGCCCGAGCCCGCGAGCTCCGTGGGCGACAACAGCGGCACGACGACGAAGCCGCCCGGATCCGGAACCGATCCGGGAAGGAGGCAGCCATGAGCGCGATCCGCTCGAAGTCGCTCAGGGTCGCCGCGCTGGCCGTGGCGCTGGTCGCGCTGGGCGCGGCCGCCCTCACCGGCTGTTCGGAGAAGACGACGGGCCTGCTGGTCCCGAACCAGCCGCCCTCGGTCGAACTGACGAACGCGCCGGTGTCCGCGGACCACAGCAACCCCTACTTCTACGCCTACCGCGTGAACTGGTCCGGCAACGACCCGGACGGCCGCGTCGATCACTTCGAGTACGCGATCGATCCGCCGAGCAAGGTCGTGCTCGACACGACGAAGTGCAACGACGGCGACACGTGCTGGATCAGCACGACGAAGAACGAGGAGATCCTGTTCTTCCGTGCGTCGCAGCCGGATCCGAAGGACGGCAACAATCCGCGCACGGCGTCCGACTTCCACATTTTCGTCATCCGGGCGGTGGACAACGCCGGCGAGCGCTCGCCGTTCAAGGACCGCTCGTTCTTCTCCTACACGATCGCGCCCAACGTCAGCATCACCAATCCGCTGCCGAGCGCGCTGCTGCGCGCCCAGGTCACGCCCTCGGTGCGCGTGGAATGGGAAGGGCAGGACCCGGACGGCCAGTTCACGCAGAAGCCGATCAAGTACAAGTACAGGATGCTCGACCTGGACGACCCCGGGAACCAGGTGTTCCTCGTGGATCCCGACTCGCTGCGCAACCAGGAGTCGGGGAAGAACTGGGCGGGCTGGGACTCGACGAGCGCGGACACGCAGTTCGTGCAGTTCACGAACCTGACGCCGGGCAAGAGCTACATGTTCACGGTCATCGGCTTCGACGAGGCGGGCGCCTATTCGCCGGTGTTCACGCTCAACTCGAACTGCCTGCAGCTCACCGCCGGCTTCGCCAGCTCGAACGGTCCGCGCATCCACATCTTCAACGAGTTCATCGACTTCCTGTACCAGAGCGGCGGCTACTCCACCGATCCGCTGCGCGAGATCCCGATCGAGATCCCGACCCGGGCCGCGATCAACGTGAACTGGGAGGCCCTCCCGTCGCCCGGCTCGCGCATCCAGTACTTCCGCTGGATGGTGGACGGCAACATCAACGACCAGACCCCGCGCTCGGACGAGAACAACGATTACGTCCACTGGTCGCAGCCGAGCCCGACCATGCCGGGCGCGGTGACGCTGCGCCCGTTC
>DATNFC010000253.1:0-21865 GCA_035606545.1 Candidatus Methylomirabilota bacterium | reverse complement strand
GTCGAGGAGCGGCCGAGGATGTTCACCTTCTGCCCCTGCGAGTAGGAGCGCGTGAGGCTGAAGTTGATGTCGGTGGTCTGGTCGGTCGCGGTCGACCGGCCGAGCTGGAACGACTCGCGCACCGACGAGCGCCGCTCGAGCCTGAAGTCGGCGTCGGTGCCGTTGCGCAGCCGCCCGCGCACGGAGAACAGCGGCCGGAAGTCGTCGCTGCGCGAGGTGCCGCTGGTCAGGCTGCGGGAGTTCTGGTAGTCCACCGAGTTGCTGCGTGCGTACGCCGAGCGCAACTGCGGGCTGTCGAGGATCTTCGTGAGTCCGAGCAGGTTCGCCACCTGTCCATACTGGACTTCGAAGTCGGGGAAGCGCCAGTCGCGGCTGCGCGTCTTGACCCCGTTCAGGTTGCTCGTGCGGTCGCCGAGCGAGGCCCGCGCCAGCAGCGAGGCGCCGAACGTGAGCGGAATCGTGGTGCGGGCATTGCCGCGCCAGTCGACACCGGTGACCGCGATGTTCCCCGGCTCGGCGAACACGTTGCCCTCGCCGAAGCCCGGGTTCTCCGCGAGGCCAGCCAGGTAGAGCGGGCTCGCGGTGCCGGACACGCTCGAGTAGTTCGACGTCCGCCCGATGCGCGCGTCGGTGGAGATCATCCCGAGCCGCGAGAGCAGACCGCGAATCGGCCGGAACGGACGTCTCGGACCCTTCGCTTTCTTGCCCGTGGAATCGGGCGGCGTGGCCGGGCGCGGCGGCGCGTTCACACCGACCGTGCCGGCGAGGCGATCGAACGGCAGGTCCAGGTTCATGGTCAGGTCGGTGCCGTTCCCGATCAGTCGTTTGCTCAGGTCGACCGACTGGATGTCGTTCGTCTGGTTGTAATTCGATGACCAGCCGAAACTCGGCTTGAACCACGACGGGCCCACGGCCGTGTGCGAGCCGAACGACTGCCGCCAGCCGGTCAGGCGGCCGAAGTTGATGAAGCCCAACTTGTCCAGGCGCACGCCGCCGAGCGCCAGGTTGCGCTGGCCTTCGACGTGGTACGTGAGCATGTCCACGGGGCGCGCGTCGGCGCCGAAGTTCACGTTCGCCGCCCGCCCGCGCTGGCTGCTCGACGGCACGATGCTGTCGTTCACGGCGAGGCGCGTGTACGCGTCCGACTCCGTCTGGCTCACGCTGTAGTTCCAGAAGAACCGCTCCGGCAGCGGGTAGAAGCGCGCCTTCGTCATCGGCATCGCGATCGAGGCGAGCGGGCGCAACGCCACCTGGTAGGTCACGCCCGCGGACGTGCTGGCGCTGGTCGAGAACGACGTCCCGAGCCCGGTCGGCGCGTGGCCCTCGGTGGTGGTGCGGTTGATGTTCGCGGCGATGCCACCGAGCGTGTAGCGCAGCAGCGCGTTCGAGCGGTCGCTCCACACCCGCGAGTAGCTCGCCGTCAGCGAGCGCGAGAGGTTGCGCGTCTCGCTGTTGCTCGACAACGCCCCCGTGCGCACGATGTCGTCACCGGCGGTGAAGCGCGGCTGGGTCACGTTCTGGTTCTGGGAGTACGTGATCGGGAGCTGGATCCCGGTGCCTTCGAAGAAGCGCTGGGGTTCGAAGTGCGTGGCGACGCTCAGCGACGTGATCTTGCTGCCGGTGCCGCGCGATTCCCCGACCGAGAGGAAGTTCGCGTCGCGAGAGTTCCAGGCGACGTTGTAATCGAACAGGTTCGCCACGCGCCCGTTCACGAACACGCGGTTCGCGATCCCCACGTCGCGTGACACGTCGGTGGCGCGCAGCTCGTCGAACCACAGCTGCCCGGTGAATCGCTGGGACGTACTCTGATTGATCACGCCCGTCGAGATGCGCAGCAGGCGCGTGAAGCTGGGTCTGCCCTTCAGGATCAGCGAGTCGCCGTTCGCGAGCACGGTGCGGAACAGGATCGGGTCGCGTGTCGGGAATGCGGGGTCCAGCTTCGCCTGCGAGAGCTCAACGATCTCGGAGAGCACCTGCTCCCACGCGATCTGCTTCGGTTCCGAGCTGCGGGGCATCTTCCGCTTGATCTCGTAGTAGCTCTGGCCCTTGTCGTCCGAGGCGAAGCGCACGAAGTAGAACAGCGGGTCGGTTGCGGGGTCGTACGTGACCTTCGACCCGCCGTTCAAATCCGTCTTGCTGACCTCGAAGGCTGCGCTGAACCAGTTGAGCTTGCCGTAGCGGCTGTAGTCCTCGGGAATCGAGAACGTGCGAAACGCCTCGAGCGTGTCGTCGGGGGCCAGGTCGGCGAACTCGAGCGCGATCGACTGCTCGCGGCGCTGAATGGCCTCGTTGCCGTTGCCCTTCGTGTCGCCGGGATCGAACGGCAGCGGAAAGTAGATGTCGGCATTGTCGACCGAGTTGACCGCGTCCAGCGTCAACGTGGTCTTTTCGATGTCGCGCTGCCGCGGCGTCAGGTCGGCGGCCCTCCAGCGGCTGCCGACGATGTCGAGGCCGCCGATCATGAGCAGCGGCCGCTCACCCGTCTCCGCGGCCGTGTTCGAGTCGGCCTCGGGGTAGCGCATGCCCTCCAGCCACACGCGCACGTGCTGGGACAGCGTCAGGTCGGGCGCGCCGAAGCGCACGCGCAGGCTGTCGGTGAGCGGGATGCGGTAACGGCGCCAGCCGTTCTTCGTCGGGCTGATCGGCGTGACGTTGTCCGCATCATCGCCGAAGTCCTTGAGCACGTCGGTGACGAGGTAGCCGGAGGACGTGTCCGCGAGATCGACCGTGTACTCGAAGTAGGACTCGCTGAGGTCCGCCGTCTCGTTCCCGTTCATGTCCTCCGTGTTCGGGACCGGGTACCGCAAGTGGTTGTTCTCGGTTCCGTTCGCGTACACGTAGCGGCGCGGATCCATCGCCGACGGATAGTTCTGGATCACGCCCTCGAAGTCGTCGCCCTCGGGATCCGCGCCGGGGCGCTCCGTGACCAGCCCCGGGCGGACGAACTTCCCGGTGCGGACGGAGTCGAGCTCGGCGGCGTTGTCGATGCCGTCGATGCCGGTGTCCTCGGAGTTGTCGATCGTGTTGAGCTGGTTGTCGCGCGGCCGGCGGTCCTCCGTGTCGATCACATTGTCGGGCGGCCGGTTCGGCGCGCGCATCTGGTCCTCGCTCACACGCCCGATGTCGATGTGGAGCTTGACGCCCGAGTTCGGGGTCTGGTTGCCACGCACGCGCGGGAACGGATTCCTGGGATCGTGGTGATCGTTCCAGTCGCTCACCCACAGCTCGATGAACTGCGAGCGCGAAAGATCCAGGCCGAACGGGTCGAGGCTGTAGGTGAGACCACTCCACATCGTGTCGGCCCCGGCCACGAACCCGGGCGGGATCTTCGGGATCGACAGCGCCAGCACGTTGCGCTGGCTGTTCGCGTTCTGGCCCGCGGGGAGCTTCGGCCGCAGGTCGCCCTCGATCACCAGGTCATCGTCGTTCGACTTGTCGTTCGACTTCACCGGCTGGTACCAGTGGATCTCGGCGTAGTTCTGGCCCTCAAGGTCGAGAAAGCTCGTGGTCGCGACCGCGGTCCCGAGCACGACGTGGTCGGCCCGGCGCGGCACGCTCGACCACGTCCAGCGCTCGGGCGTGAGCGTGAGCGAGACGGCGTCCCGCACGCCCTCCATATCGTCCACGAACACCTCGTTGCGCGTGTTCGGGTTCGGGAACGACATGCCGGCCTCGGCCTGGATGTTGAACTCGGACGGCGTGGTCGTGCGCACGCCCGGCAGCCGGTCGGCGAGCCGGGTGAGGAACGCCGGTTTGAACCGCAGCTCGGTGTTGAGGTCGGTGATCAGCGTCTGCGACGGCTCCTCGCCGAGGCGCGGCCGGATGTCCTGCGCGCCCTTGCTCTCGTAGAGGAACGCGCCACCGAGGCTCCGGTCACGGCCCTGCACGCTGAACGCGCTGCCGATGAGCGTCTTGCTCGCCTGCGCGAACAGCGGCGCGTACGAGTAGTCGATCGAGAGCTGGTCGGTGGGTCCGAGCTGGCGCTTGAGCGTGATGCGGCCCAGGTCGTAGTCGATCGTGTAGTCGCGATCGCGCGTCCAGCGTTCGCCGTTCACGACCACGGCCTCGGAGTTGTCGAGCACGTTGCCGCGGCCCAGCGTGATGTCGCCACCGCCGGAACGCGCCGCGGCGAACTCGGCGTTGAAGTAGTAGTTCGCCTGGTTGCTCTGCGGGTTGAAGAGGTCGTAGACGCCGGGGTCGGGCGCGTTCACCGTGCCGGTGACGCCGTTCAGCGTGGCGCGCCGCCTCAGGTGCTGGTTGACGAGGACGTCGAACGGCCGCGCGCCCGGCCCCTCGATGCGGGGCGCGAACGGCAGCACGTCCGGCAGGAACAGCGTGCCGTTCTCGTAGTCCACCCAGCTCCGGGTCTGGGTGTTGAAGCCGGTGCCGTCGATGACGCCGTCGCCGCCGTTGTTGTCCGCAGGGACCGGCTGGTTCGTGGTCTCCTTCCAGGTGTCGAGTCCCAGCATCTCCACGATCGGCACGCCGTTCAGGTCCATGAGCGGCGGATCGTTCTGCCCCGACTGGATCATGAGCTTGAACGACTTGGGATCGATCTGGAACCCGCCCAGGTTGTAGATGTTCTTCAACTCCAGCTCGCGCACCGGCGCCAATGTCGCCGTGGTGTCGTACAGGCCGTCCGTGTTCTGCGTGAGCAGGCCCGGCCCGCGCGGCACGCGCAGCAGCTTCATCACCCTCGCACCGGAGTCGGGGCCCGGCGTGGTGATGATCCTGCCGCCGACGTCGAACGGCGTGCCGCGCGCGCCGCCGGGAAGGATCGGCGTGGCCTTGTAGGTCACAGCCAGCACCTGGTTCGAGTTCAGGATGATCGGGTTCTTGAGCCGGATGACCTTGAACGTGGTGTCGTTGAACTTGTAGAGGTTGTTCAGCACCTCGAACTGCTGGTCGGGCCCGGAGTTCAGGATGTCGAAGCTGCCGGTCACGACCGTGTCGCTCACCGCCAGGCCCATCGCGTGGTCGGGATCGATCTGGGCGCGGCCGCGCGTCGTCTGGCCGTTGTCGTTGCCGGAGTTGCCGTCGTCCAGGTAGAGCCGGATGCTGCCCTGGTCGACGTCGTAGTAGGTGCCGTAGTTGGCGTCGTAGAGGAAGAAGTACTGGCCCTTCACCCACTCGAGGTTGCTGAACGGCGGCGGCCGGTTCACCGACGAACCGCCGGTGTAGACCGCGCGCTCGCTCCGGCCTTCCTGCTTGCTGGCGAGGCCGGTGAAGTCGAGCGCGCCGATGCGCGAGGCGAACTTGACGCCGAACAGGCCCTCGTTCTTGCCGCTGTACGACACGTACTGCGTGCCCGGCAGCGACAGGTTCGTGTTGCCGAGGTCCAGCGCCTGGACGAAGTCGTCCTCGTCACCGCGATAGTTGATGGCGATGCGGTTCGCGAGCGGCACCTGGTTCGCCGAGTTCTGGAGCAGGTTCACCTTGACCCGGTCCGAGAGCTGGCCCTCGAGACGGATGTCGAGGTCCTGCTGCATGTCGAGCGAGGGGAACAGGCTCTGGCGCTGGCCGATCGCGCCCAGCGACTGGTTCGTCCAGTTGCTCGTGCCCGAGAGCCGGATGCTCTCCGAGCCGCTGACGTTGAGCGCGGGGCCGCCGGGGCCGAGGATCGAAGCGATCTTGCTCGGCAGCCGCACCGGGATGGGCAGCGAGAGCCCGGAGCGCGGGATGGGGGTCGCTGACCCGAGCGTGTTCACGTTCGCCCGCGAGCTCGCCAGCCAGCGGTCGCGGAACGACTTGGAGGCGAAGTCGCGGGAGAAACGCGACAGCGGCTGGCGGTAGCCGGCCCCGAGCGCGATGTCCCCCACCTCGACGCTGCTCCGGAACGTGCCCGCCTCGGGGTCCACCTCGATCCTGAGCTTGCGCGGGTCGAACGCGAGGTTGAGCTTGACCGGGCCATAGGGCTCGCCGATCGGGCGTAAACCCGCCTGCACGAACGAGTTCTCGAGGTCCAGACGCCACGACGGACGCCACGGGGGCGGGAGCGTGTCCGCAGCCACGGCCGCGGCCTTGGCGCGGGCGTACTCCTTGGTTGCGGGCGCGAGGGTGTTGAGCCCGGGCAGGCCGGAGACTGTCGCGAGGAATGCGATGGCAGACAGCGTCGACGTGCCGATCATGGATACCTAGGGCCGCCTGGCCAAGGGGGCCCGAGCCTGGCGGGCGACCGTAACAGCCGACCGGGGAACGGTCAAAGCGTTGTGGGGCCTCGAGGTACCGGGCCCGGCATGGCTAGGGTAGGCTGCGGGCCCGTGCGCATCCTCCCTTACTACATCCTCAGGCAGCATCTGGTTCCATTCCTGCTCGGCTTTGGTGTGGTGACGTTCGTCTTCGAGATGGACGTCCTGTTCGACTACCTCGATCTGGTCATCAACCGGGGGGTCCCTGCCCCGGCCGTTCTCCAGCTGTTCGCCCTGTCCATGGGCTTCGTCGTGGCGCTGAGCGTGCCCTGCGCGGTGCTGATCGCGACGCTGATGACGTTCGGCCGCCTGTCCCAGGACAACGAGATCACGGCGCTACGGGCGAGCGGCATCCACCTGTTCCGGGCCATGTTGCCGCCGCTCTTCGCCGCGGGCGGCCTCGCCCTGGGCCTCACGCTCTTCAACAACTACGTCTACCCGGATGCGAACCACGCGTTCGCCAGCCTGCTCGTGGATATCGGCAGAATGCGGCCCACGGTGAAGCTCCAGGAGGGCGTCTTCATCACCGATTTTCCGGGCTACAACATGCTCGTGAAGTCCGTGAACGGCATGACGAACGAGATGCGGGGCATCACCATCTACCAGATGCACGCGGGCGGGCCACCGACGACGATCTTCGCCGAGAAGGGCTACCTCACGTACACGCCCGACGGCCACACCGCCGTGCTCGAGCTGGAGGACGGCGAGATCCACGAGATCCCGTCCGACGAGCAGGGTGTGTCGCGCTACCACCGGCTCCACTTCAAGAAGCACACGATCAACATCCAGGGCGCGGGCGGCATGCTCGAGCGCACCGTGCGCAACGCGCGCGGCGACCGCGAGAAGAGCGCGGCGCAACTGCTCGTCGAGCGCGGCGACGTGATCGCCGACTACGACCGTTCGTACCAGAGCCACCGCGAGCGCTTCGCCGCCATGGGCGTACCCGCGAAGGAGATCGAGGCGCTGGCGCCCGAGCGTGCACCGTTCACGCTGCGCATCGGGCTCGCGCTGGGGACGCTGCTGCGGCGCCCGGACCCATTGGACGAGCTGGTGCGGAAGTACCCGAGGCTGGAGATGGACGCGAACCTGTGGCGCATGGAGCGGCTGGCGCTGCTGCGCCGCGCCGCGGGGCTGTCGGTCGAGATCCACAAGAAGTTCGCGCTGCCCGTGGCGTGCGTCGTGTTCGTGTTGATCGGAGCGCCGATCGGCATGCGCGTGCGCCGCGCCGGGCCGGCGGTGGCGTTCGTCTCGATCGGGTTCTTCCTCTTCTACTACGTGTGCCTGATCGGCGGCGAGGAGCTCGCGAACCGGCTGCTGCTGCCCGCGTGGCTGGCGATGTGGATCGCGAACCTGGTGCTGGGCACGCTGGGACTCGACCTCACCGCGCGCGCCTGCGACATCCGGCTGCCGTGGCATCGGCGGAAATACGCGACCACGGTGGCCGAAGGGTCGCGATGAGGATCCTCGACCGCTACCTGCTCCGCGAATTCGTCGTCTTCCTCGGTCTCGGCCTGATCGGGTTCATCGTCATCTTCGTGGTCGTGGACCTGATCGAGAAGATGGACGTGTTCCTGGATCACAGGGCGCCGTGGTTCCTGGTCGCGCAGTACTTCGTGAACCTGACGCCCGACGTGGTGGTGAAGATGCTGCCCGTGGCGCTGCTGCTCGCCACGTTCCTGGCGCTGGGTCAGCTCAACAAGTTCGGCGAGCTGACGGCGATGCGCGCCGGCGGGCTGTCGCTGGTGCGGATCCTGATGCCCGTGTTCGCCGTGGCGGGGGGCTGCGTGGCGCTGTCGCTCGTGCTCGGCGAGTACGTGGTGCCGGCCGCGACGCGCGCGCGCGACACGATCTTCGAGGAGCGCATCCAGCACCTGCAGCGCACCACGCCGAGCGAGCGCGCCGACGTCACCTACCTGGGCCGCGGTGGCCGCGTGTGGCTGGTCGGGCTCTACCTCGTGCACGAGCAGCGCATGCACGAGGTGTCGCTCCAGGAGTTCCGCGCCGGCGTGCTGACGCGCCGGATCGATGCCGCCGAGGCGTCGTGGGACGGCAGACGCTGGGTGTTCTCGGCCGGCTACGTGCGCAAGTTCGAGGGCGGCCGCGAGGCCGCCGAGGCGTTCGAGCGCATGGCGGTGGACGGCCTGGGCGAGCGGCCGGACGACTTCGCCAAGCCCGGCCACAAGCCGGAGGAGATGAACTACTTCGAGCTCCGGAGCTACGTCGAGCGGCTGCGCGCGAGCGGTGCCCGGGTCGAGAACTACCTCGTCGACCTGCACCTGAAGCTCGCGTTCCCGTTGATCTGCCTGATCGTGGTGCTGATCGGCGGCGCCATGGTGACGCGCCTGCGCATGCAGAGCGCGGCCCTGGGCTTCGGCCTCGCCGTGGCGATCTCGTTCCTCTACTACGGCATCATGCGCGCGGGCCAGGCGCTCGGCCACAACGGCGCGCTGCCGCCCTACGTGGCGGCGTGGTCCGCGGACGTGGTGTTCGGATCCATCGGGCTGTGGATGATGGCGCAGGCGCAGCGGCGCTGACACCGGCGCGCCCCGTTCACCACTCGCAGCTGGCCTCCAGCGCGTCCATCGTCGCGCAGAAGTCGACGTCCGCAGCGAACGCGTCCCCGAGGCTCGCGAGCCAGCGGCCGTGGTCGCAACCTTCGACAAGCGCACGCGCCTCCCCCGCGTCCGAACACGCGAACTTCACTGCAAGACGCGCCCCGTCGTCGGCGAGCTTCGCGCCCGCGGCCGCCAGCCGCGCCACGATCGTACCCGCGCACGCGGCATCCTCCAGCGCGAAGCGCCCGAGCTTGCCGGCGCAGACGAGCTGGACGTCGCGCTCGCGCTTCAGCGCCTCGACCGTGGCGCTGAGCGCCGCGAAGCTGCCGAGCAGTCTCCGCCGGCACCGACTCGCGGCGAGCAGCGCGCGCGAGCCGTTCGTGCTCGCGAACGCGAGCGACATTCCGTTCACACGTTCCCGCGTGAACTCACGCGGCGAGTTCCCGAGGTCGAAGCCGGCGACGATGCGGCCCTCGCGCTCGCCGCATGCCAGTGTGCCCGGCGTGCGCCGGCGGAACTCGAGCGCTTCGGCCGGCGTCGCGAACGGGACCACGCGTGCGGCGCCATTCAGGCGCGCCACGGCGAGCGTGGTGGTGGCGCGCAGGACGTCGATCGCGACCGCACACACATCGGCCGGCAGGGCGCCCGGCGCGGGTGGCACGAGCGCCACGCGCACGCGGGCGGAGGTCACGACGTCGGGGCTGCCGAGCGCTCCTTGAGCAGCTCCTCGACGAAGCGCGTGCTCAGGTCGCCCTTGCGGAACTTGTCCGTGGCGAGCGCCAGGCGATGGAACGGGATCGTGGTCTTGATGCCCTCGACGATCATCTCCTCGAGCGCGATCTCCATGCGGCGGATCGCTTCGGCGCGATCCTTCCCGTGCGCGATCAGCTTGCCGATCATCGAGTCGTAGTAGGGCGGGATCGTGTAGCCGGCATAGACGTGGCTGTCGACGCGCAGGCCCGGTCCGCCCGGGCGGTACCAGTACGTCACCTTGCCGGGGCTCGGACGGAAGCCGTGCTCGAAGTCCTCGGCGTTGATGCGGCACTCGATCGCATGGCCGTGGAGCTTCACGTCCTCCTGCTTGAACGTCATCGGCTCGCCGGCCGCGACCAGGATCTGCTCTTTCACCAGGTCGATGCCGGTGACCTCCTCGGTCACGGGGTGCTCGACCTGGATGCGCGTGTTCATCTCCATGAAGTAGAACGAGCCGTCCTGGTCGTAGAGGAACTCCATCGTGCCGGCGTTGCGGTAGCCGATCTCGGCCGCGCCGTTCGCCGCCAGCTCGCCCATCTTGAGCCGCTGCTCGGGCGTCAGCACCGCGCTCGGGGCCTCTTCGATGAGTTTCTGGTGGTTCCGCTGCACCGAGCACTCGCGCTCGCCGAGGTGGACGACGCTGCCCTTCCCATCGCCGAACAACTGGATCTCGATGTGCCGCGGCTGCGTGATGTACTTCTCCAGGTAGACGGCTGAATTGTTGAACGCGGCGCCGGCCTCGGCCTGTGCGATGCCGAAGCCCTGGCGCAGGACCTTCTCGTCCCAGGCGATGCGCATGCCGCGTCCGCCGCCGCCGGCCGCTGCCTTCACGATCACAGGGAAGCCGATCTCGCGCGCGATGCCGATGGCCTCGTCCACGTTGGTCAGGATGCCGTCGCTGCCGGGCACCATGGGCAGGCCCGCGGCTTTCATCGTGCGCTTCGCCTCGGCCTTGTCGCCCATGCGCCGGATCATCTCCGGGTTCGGGCCGATGAACGTGAAGTTGCACGACTCGCACACCTCGACGAAGTGCGCGTTCTCGGACAGGAAGCCGTAGCCCGGATGGATCGCGTCGGCGCCGGTCACCTCGGCGGCCGAGATCAGGCGCGCGATGTGGTTGTACGACTGCGCCGGCGCCGGCGGGCCAATGCACACCGACTCGTCCGCGAGCCGCACGTGCAGGCTCTCGCGGTCGGCCTCGCTGAACACGGCCACGGTGGCGATGTCCAGCTCGCGACAGGCGCGGATGACGCGCAGCGCGATCTCGCCGCGGTTGGCGATCAGGACCTTTTTGAACAAGGGTGCCCCGGCTACTCCCGAGACATCCAGTCGGCCCCGGCCCCAGCCCCTCCCTGCCTCGCTCCCGAACTGGCCGCGCCCGCGTTCGTCGGACCCTCGCCGGCCTCGATCGGCTGCCAGGTGCGGTCCGAGGTCGCGGCGATGCCCTTGAGCTTCAGCGCCAGCTCGTTCGGGTTGTTGCAGTTCCGGAGCGCCTCTTCCTCCGTGATCAGGCCCTCGCGCAGCAGCGCCAGCACGCTCTGGTCGAACGTCTGCATGCCGTACTGCGTCACGCCCTCGGCGATCAGCTGGTGGAGCAGCGTCACCTTCTCCGGGTCGAGGATGTACTCGCGCACGGTCGGCGTGGTGATCATCACCTCGACGGCCGGGATGCGGCCGGCGCCGTCGCGGCGCGGGATCAGGCGCTGCGAGATGACCGCGCGCAGGTTCGCCGCGAGCCCCATGCGCACCTCGTCGTGCTGGTGCGGCGGGTAGAACGAGATGACGCGCTGGATGCTCTGCACGACGTCGGTGGTGTGCAGCGTGCTCATGACCACGTGCCCGGTGTCGGCAGCCATGAGCGCCGTGGACATGGTCTCGAGGTTGCGCACCTCGCCGACGAGGATGATGTCGGGATCCTGGCGCAGCACGTAGCGCAGGCCGTCCTGGAACGACGCGGTGTCCAACCCGACCTCGCGCTGGTGGATGAACGACAGCCGGTCGCGGTGCAGGAACTCGATCGGATCCTCGACCGTGATGACGTTGCGCGTCGTGGTGCGGTTGATGGTGTCGATCATCGCCGCGAGCGACGTGGACTTACCCGAGCCGGTGCGGCCGGTCACGAGGATCAGGCCGCGCGGCGAGAATGCCAGGTCGCGGATCACGGGCGGCAGGCCCAGGTCCTCGATCGAGGGCACCTCGACCGGCACGTGCCGCAGTGCCAGCGCCGGCGTGCCGCGCTGCATGAAGATGTTGGCGCGGAAGCGCGCGAGGCCGGAGACGCCGAACGCGAAGTCGATCTCGTGGTGCGAGGCGAAGTGCGCGCGCTGCTCCTCGTTCAGCATCTGCTGGTAGACCTCGCGCAGCTCCTGCGACGTCGGCGCTGGCTCGTCGAGCGTGTAGAGCACGCCGTCCACGCGCACCACCGGCGGCGTGCCGGCTTTCAGGTGCAGATCGCTCGCGCGCGCCGCGATCATCTTTTCCAGCACGGTTCGGATGTTCATGTCGCCCTCTCTCGGCGGGGCCCTCGTTTCGCCGGTGTCATCGGCAAGCGAGCGCTCCGACTGGACGTCCGTGTCACAGCGGGTCGATCAAGAAGAGCTTCTGCCCGAATTCCACCGCTTGCGCGTTCTCGACGAGGATCTGCGCCACGCGGCCCTTGGTCTCCGCCTCGATCTCGTTCATCAGCTTCATGGCCTCGATGATGCACACCGTCTGGCCCACCTCGACCACGTCCCCGACCTCGACGAACGGGTCGGCGTCCGGCGCGGGGGATCGGTAGAACGTTCCCACCATGGGAGATACGACGGCCTTCTGGCTCGATGCCGGGGCCGGGCTCGGGGCCTCGGCGACTGCCGGCGCCACGGGCGCTGCGGCGCTCGCGGAGGGAGCAGGGCTCGCGACCACCGCGTGCATGGCGCCGCCGTTCGCTGGCGTCGCCGAGATGCGCACCGAGCGTCCGCCCGCGTTCAGCTCGAGCTCGCCGATGCCCGTCGTCTGCACGAGCTGGATCAGGCGCTCGAGCTCGTTGAGCTGGAAACCCGCGACCACGGCGTCCGGCGTGCCCGCTTTCGGCTTGGCACGTCCGGCGCGCGAGGTGGTGGCCCCGGCGTCGGGGTTCCCTCCCGTGGCGGGCCGCGCCTTCGCGCGCCGCTTAGTGCCGCGAGGCATGCGCCTCCAGTCGCTCGACGAGGCCGCGCAGCGCCAGCCGGTAGCTGTCCGGTCCGAACCCCGCGACGCTCGCGATCACCACTCCCGAGACCAGCGAGTCGTGACGGAACGTTTCGCGTGCGTGCGGATTCGACACGTGCACCTCGACCGTCGGGAGGCCTGCGCCCGCGATCGCATCGCGAACTGCGACGCTCGTGTGCGTGAGGCCGCCCGGGTTGAAGACCACACCGTGACAGCGGCCGCGAGCCTGGTACAACGCGTCGATGAGAACGCCCTCGTGCGCGCTCTGGAGCGTCTCGATCTCGCAACCGAGTTCGCCGGCGAGTGCGACGAGGCTCGCGTTCACTTCGTCCAGGGTCACGCGGCCGTAGACTTCCGGCTCGCGTGTTCCGAGCGCCTGGAGGTTGGGTCCGTGCAGGATGAGGATGCGGAGCATCGGGGCCGCCTTCAGGCACGCGACGTGCTCGCCCCGGCCAAGGCCAGCGCGGCACGCACGAGTCGGGACTCCACAGCGCGCGGCACGCTAGCATCGCCTATCCGGGGCGTCAACACCCAGAGCACCTCTCCGCGCGCGCGCTTCTTGTCCTGCCGCATGGCTTTGAGCAGGCGGTCCAGCCCCATGCGCGGCATGCGGACGGGCAGTCCGAGATGGTCGAGCGCGGCCTCGAGCCGCACGTGTGACTCCGGGGCGAGCCCCGCCGCGCGCACCGACAGCCACGCGGCCGCGCGCATGCCGATCGCCACGGCCTCGCCGTGGAGCAGTCGGCGGTAGCCAAGGCTGGCCTCGATCGCGTGCCCGAGCGTGTGGCCGAAGTTGAGCGCGGTGCGCCCCCCGCCGGGCCGCTCGCGCTCGTCGGCGAGCACGACGCGCGCCTTGGCTCGGATCGAGCGCTCGACCGCGCCGGCGAGTGCCGCGGGCTCCCCGCTCGCGAGCGCGTCGAGCCGGTCCTCGAGCCAGTCCCAGAGCGCGCGATCGACGGCGAACCCGGTCTTCACGACCTCGGCAAGGCCGCTGCGGCGCTGCCGCGCGGGCAGCGTCTCCAGCGTCGCGGGATCCACGAGCACGCCGGCGGGCTGGTGGAACGCGCCGACGAGGTTCTTGCCGGCGGCGAGGTCGATCGCGGTCTTGCCGCCGACGCTGGCATCGACCTGGGCGAGGACGGTCGTGGGGACCGCGACCCACGGCACCCCACGGAGCCACGTCGCGGCGGCGAACCCGGCGAGATCGCCGACCACGCCGCCGCCGAGCGCCACCACGGCGCCGTCGCGATCGAGTCCGGACGCGGCGAACGCCTCCCACAGTCGCATGAGCACAGCCGCTCGCTTGGCGGGTTCACCGCGGGGGACGCGCACGGTACGCACGCCGATCCGCGCCCGTTCGAGCGCCCGCTCGGCCGTCCGGCCGTGCAACGCCCCGACGCGCGCATCGGTGACGAGCACCACCTGTTCGGCGCCCGTGGTCTCGCGCACGAACGCCCCGAGCCGCTCGAGTCCGCCGCGCGCGATCCATATGCGCGATCGCGCGCTCGCCTGCGGGAATTCGAGCAAGACTTCACGACCCGAGCGACCCATCGCCGCAGCATACACGACAGCTTTGCGTCTTCCCTGGGGCGAGCTCCAACCGTTCGCTCTCGCTGGGTGGCGCCACCGCTTCGCTCGCTGCGACACGCCGCAGCCGTTGAGGCTGTCTGTCCCTTCTGCGCACACCTGCGGCTCACGCAAGGTGCAGGGGGACGTTCATTCGCCTTCGGCGAATGCCCCCTGCACCTTGCCCACGTGCTGGCGGGCACGCCGATTCGAAGCCCGTATCGCGCCTCATGAGTCTCCCTGCCGAGACTCCTGCCGAGACTCCTGCCGGGACCGTTCGCAACTACACGGCTTCGGATGCGCGCACCTGGTGGTGCGTGGGCGGGGCGCAGGGGTCTTCGCCGAAGGCGAAGATACCTGCCCCTGCGCGCCGCGTGAGTGGCAGGTGACCGCAGAAGGGACAGACAGGATCAACGGCGGCGGCGCGTCTCAGCGAGCGAACCGGTGGCGGCAACGAGGCGACGTCGAACTGCGAAGCCGCGACAAGAAAAGCTAGCGCGAAGTCGTATCCGCCAGCTGCGAGTTCTCGCGCGGTGCGCGCGAGGGGCGCCGGTCGCGCGGGGCGTCGGCGGCCATGCCGCCCGGCCCCGAGCCGGCGCTCAAGCTCGACGATGAGTCCACGCTCATCCATGACGGGATCGCGCTCGGCGCCTCGTCGAGCTTCGTCCGGCCCTCCTGCTTGATCTCGTCGCGCACCCAGACCAGCGAGATCGTCGCCCCCGGGCCCGCGACCGCGACCCAGCGCGCGAGCTGCTCCGGGTACTCGACGCGCTCGCCGTTGAACGCCACGATCAGGTCGCCCTTTTTCAGGCCCAATCGCGACGCCGGACCGCCCGGCTGCACCGCCTCGACCAGCGCGCCGATCGGGATGCGGTCGCTCGGATCGGCGCCGTTCACGAACGCGCCGCGCGTGGAGACGCCGAACAGGCCGTGGCGCACCCGCTGGTACTTCGCGAGATCGTCGAGGAACGGCACGATCACGTCGATCGGGATCGCGAAGCTCATGCCGCCCGGGCGGCGCTCGGCGCGCTCGCGCTGGCCCGGCGCCTCGGGGGCTCCGAGCTCGCCCTGCACCAGTCCGAGCAGCTCGCCGCGCGAGTTCAGCGCCGCGCCGCCGCTGTTGCCCGGGTAGACCTCGTTCGTGAGCTGGAGCAGGCTCGTGCCCGGCTCCTCGAAGCGCAGCGCCACCGTGCCCACGGACTGGGTCGGCGAGGCGCGGTACGAGCTGCCCATCGCGATCACCCAGTCCCCGCTCCCACCCGGCTTGTTCGCGAGCGGGAGCGACGACAGCTCGAGATCGTCCGCGCGCAGCAGCGCGAGGTTGCGCACCGGGTCCATGCCCACGACGCGCGCCTCCACCTGCAGATGGTTGTCGGTGACCACGTACACGTGCTCGGCGCCCAGCACCACGCTCGCGGTGGTGAGCACGCCGTTCGTGGTCACGGCGACGCCGGAGCCAACACGATTCGCCGTGCGCCGCGGCGCGCCTGGTCGCACCGGAGTCGAGCGCTGGGCGATCACCGTAAGCACGCACGGTCGCGCCCGGCGGGCGATGCGCTCGACGTCCTCCTCGATCGCGCTCAGCGTCGACTGCGCGCGCGCCGGCGCGGCCGCCAGCGGCGCGACGAGGGCCACGGACACGAGCAGCGCGAACACGGACGCGCGAGCGCTCAGAACGAGATCACCGCCTGTTCACCCTGCACGCCCTTCGGCAGCCGCGACGGCGCCTGCGCGCGACCGCGGTGAAGGACGACAGGGTCGAGGATGAACTCGACGTCCTCGGTGTGATCGATCCCGAGCGAGTCGAGGCGCACCGGCTCCGGAGCGCGCGACGCGGTGGCGACGAGCCGCGGCTCGGCGACCTTCGCGTTGCGGCCCGCGAGCACGCGCTGGACGGCGGGCGTCCCGAGCCAGGGCAGCAGCGCACTCAGCCCGACCAGCAGCAACGCGGCCGTGGCCGTGACCTGGATCCACACCGGCCGGGCCCGGACCACCGCGATGCGGTCAGGCGCGGTCGTCGCGCGCCGCGCCGCGGCCAGCGCGCGCTCCGCCAGGTCCGCGGCCACGTCGGTGCGCGGCAGCGAGCCCACGGTCTCGAGGGTGCGTGCGAACTGCTCGTACTGCTGGCGGCACCCGGGGCATGCGGCGAGGTGCGACTCGAGCCATTCGCGCTCGGCCTGCGTCACCTCGTCGTCCCAGTACGACCCGAACAGCCGCCGGGCCTGGTCACAACGATTCATGGAGCTTCCTGCTTTCGGAGTAGCGGTTGGAGCTTGCGCTGCAGCATGCCTCGGGCGCGGTTGATGCGTGATCGCACCGTTCCGCCCGGCAGGCCGAGCACTTCGGCGATCTCCTCGTATGCGAGTCCTTCGATGTCACGGAGCACCAGCGCCAGCCGGTACTTCTCCGGCACCGTGGCGATGGCGCGCCCCACGGCACCCTGCAGCTGCTCCCGCTCCAGCCCCTGCTCCCGGCTCTCCGTGGGATCCGCGAGCTGCGGCAGGCTGTCCGACAACACCTCGGTGAGCGCGTCGAGCGAGAACCAATTCCTGCGGCGGACCCGGCGCCGGATCTCGTTCTTCGCGAGGTTCGCGGCGATCGTGAACACCCAGGTGGAGAACTTCGACCCCCGGCGGTAGTTCCGCCGGTGCACGAACACGCGCACGAACACTTCCTGCGCGAGGTCGTCGACGCTCTCCCGATCGTTCAACACCCGACTGATGAGGTTGCCCACACGGCCCTGGAACCGGCGCACGAGCTCGGTGAAAGCGCGTTCGTCATCCTCCGCCACGCGACCCATGAGGTCCTCGTCGGACAGGCTCACGATTGTCGGTGGAAGAGGATCTCGATCCGGGGCCAAGCGGGACCTCACTTGGGGGTCATACCCCCCCTGGGTAGTCCGGGTTCCAGAACGGTCAAGCCGTTGTGGTGCGGCGATCGTCGCGGGGCCGATCCGCGCCATCGAGGCGGGATTCCGCCGTGTACCTGATGACCGGCAGCCCGCCTGCGACGTGAGCAACAATTGTCGCAGCACAACCCAAGTGCAACCAAGACAAAGAGTTGTGTGGTCGGCGCCGGCCGGCCGTCGGGCCTGGGCGCGCTATCGCAGCGCCTTGAGCTTGTCCCCGACCCGCTTCGAGTTCTCGCCGTCGCTCGCGGCGCTCAGCTTGTACTGCTCGCGGGCGAGGTCAGGAAGCTTGAGGTCGCGGTAGACGTCTCCCAGGTGCTCGCGCACCACCGGGTCGCCTTCCGTGAGCCGGACCGCGCGCTCCAGGTGCGACCGGGCGGCGCCGAGGTCGCCCTGTCGGTAGAGCACCCAGCCGTAGGAGTCCACGTACGCCCCGTTGTCCGGGTCCTTTTCCAGCGCGCGCTCGATCAGCTTCCTCGCCTCGGGCAGCTCGCGGTCGTGATCGGCGAGCACGTAGCCGACGAAGTTGAGCGCCGGGGGCCAGTCGGGAGCGAGTTTCAGCGCGTCGCGGCCGGCGGAGACGGCGCCGTCCACGTTGCCCGCACGCTCGCGGCAGCCGCCCAGCTCGAGCGAGACGCCCGGCTCTTCGGGAAGCGCCGCGCGGATCGTGAGCCACTCGCGCTCGGCGTCAGAGTAGCGCCCGACGCCCTGCAGCGCGCGCGCCAGCATGCGCCGCGGCTCGGTGGAATCGGGCGACAGCGCCACGCCGCGGCGCGCGCGAGCGAGAGCCGAGTCGGGGAAGCCCGCAGCGGTCCACGCCCGCGTCGCGAGCACCGGACCGGCCTCGTTCGAGGGATGCTGCATCATCCACTCGTCGGCCATGCGCCCCGCATCCCGGCCGCGACCGTTCCTCGCCAACACCACCACGGCGCGCGCGGTGTTGTCGGGCATGCCCGGGCTCATCGCGCGCAGCTTCGCGATGACGCGGTCGGCGTCGGCGTTCTTCTTGAGCTTGAGCGCCAGGTCGGCCTCCACCTGCATCGCCTCGGGATCGTCGGGCACCGCCGCGCTCACGCGCTTCGCCTCGGCGTAGGCGTCGCCGTAGCGCTCCTGACGTGCGTAGAGCGACACCAGCCTGCGGCGCGTGCCGATGTCGTCGGCGTGAACCTCGAGGTGCTGCTGGTAGAGCGCGACCGCACCGGCGTCGTCGCCGAGGTTCTCCTTCACCCAGCCCTGCAGGAACATGATCCCCGGCCGCATCGGGTTGATCTCCACCGCGCGCTCGAGCGACGCCTGGGCACCCTTGAAATCACCGCGCCGTGCCTGGGCCGCGGCCACCTGGAACCACGCCTCGCCGTCGTCGTCGTCGGCCCACACCAGCCGCCGCCACGCACGCTCGGCAACGGTCGCTCGTCCCATCGACTCGGCGACGCGCGCGGTGGTGCGCAGCACCTCGACCTGCGACGAGTCGATCTCGCACGCACGCTCGAGCGGCGCCAGCGCCTCGCTCAGGTGGCCGGAGCTGAACAGCGCCGCACCCTGGAGCCACAGCGCCCGCCAGTCGTTGGGGTCGCGTGCGAGCGCGCGCTCGGCGAACTCCAGCGAGCGGCCCGGCTCGCTCTTCTGTGCATGGATCTGGCTGATGCGGACGAGCAGGTCGACGGAGCGCGGGTCCAGCGCCAGCGCGCGATAGTACTGTCCGAGCGCATCGTTCAGCTGGCCGGACTGCTCGAGCAGCCGCGCGTCGAGGTAGAGCCGCATCGCCTCCTCGCTCGCGTAGCGCCCGACGAGCGTGTCCGCGGGCGCCGCGGCGGGAGCGGTCGCGGTCCCGTTCTTCGCTGCGGGCGTGGGCTTCGATGCCGGCGGGCTCTTCTTCGCGGGAGCGCCCTTCGCCGGGGCCGCCGCGGCCGGTCCGGCGACAATGGCGAGCGCGGCGAGCACGAGAACCAGGCGCGCGAACGGCACGCGCGTGCGTGCCCCCCGCCCGCCGGCACGCGAGCCGCTGACGCCGCGACGCGCGGTAGCGATCAACGGCGCCGACCGCGGCGGCCGTAGTCCGACGTGCGCCGGCGCCCGAAGCTCTCGAGCGCCCGTTCCATCTCGTCGATGCGTGCCTCGCGGTCGCGCTCGTTCTCCACCTCGCCGCCCGCCTCGGCGGTGACATCGACGACGGGCTCGGGCGGCGACGGCGAGGCGCCGAACACGTCCACGTGCCGCTCTTCCGCCGGCGGTTCCGCGGGCGGCGCGGCCGACGACTCGCCACGCGCGCGGCCCTCGGCATCGCGCCGCCGGCCACGGCCGAAGCTCATCGCGCGGCTCTGGGCCGCGCGGCTCTTGTTCGCCACGGGCGTGGGCTCGGGCTCCGGCGAGCGCTCCTCCCACTCGACGAGGCGCGGCTCGGCAGGCGCATCGAAGCGCGTGTCGCGCTCGTCCGACTCGATGGGCTCGCGCGTTCGCTCCGTGTGCGGCGTTTCGAAGTCCGCCTCCGCTTCCGCGCGCGCGCGATCGGCGGGCGCCCGCTCGCCGCTCACCGGCGCCAGCGGCTCCGGTGCATCGATGCCATGTTCGTCCCCCGCCGACGAGTCCTCGCGGGTCGCGCCCTCGGCGCCGCGCGGGCCGCGCTCGCCGTGCCGCATGCGACCGCCGCGGCGGCTCCGCCGGCGGCGTCGCCCGCGCTCCGAGGGATCGTCGCCATCGCTCTCCGATTCGCGCACCGGCGGCTCAGACACCTCCTCGTCCGACTCGTCGATGTCGCGCGGCGCCGGTGGCACCGGCGCGGGACCCGATGCTCGCAGCCGGGGTCCCCGAGACTCGCCCTCGTGCCGCGACCGCGGCTCGCGGCGCGCCCGGCCCGCGTGCGGGGCCTCGTCGCGCTCCTGCGGCTGGTCCCAGCCTTCGGCCGGGTGCTCCGCGGCGCGATCCTCGTCGTCGCGCACCTTGCGCCGCAGGCGCTCCACCTTCTCCAGCGCGTCACGCGCGGCCGCCTGCTCGGCCTCCTTCTTGTTGTGGCCGCGGCCTTCACCGAGCGTGCGCTTGCCGACAATCACCTCGACCATGAAGTGCTTCGAGTGGTCGGGCCCGTACTCGCTGCGGATGCGGTAGACGGGGTGCGTGCGGAACGCGTTCTGCACGTACTCCTGGAGGTGGCTCTTGTAGTTGGTGTGCCGCTTGTCCGAGGTGATGGCGTCGGACTCGGCGAGCAGGTGCTTGTGGATGAACTCACGCGCCGGCTCGAAGCCCTGGTCCAGGTAGACGGCGCCGATCACCGACTCGAACGCGTCGGCGAGAATCGAGAGCCGCTGGCGGCCGCCCGACTCGACCTCGGAGTGGCTCATGAGCACGAACCGGCCCAACCCGATGCGCAGGGCACGCCGGGAGAGGATGGCCTTCGAGACCAGCAGCGACTTGGTCTTGGTGAGCTGGCCCTCGTGCTCGTCCGGATGGCGCCGGTAGAGGAACTCGCTGGTGACGAGTCCCAGCACCGAGTCACCGAGGAACTCGAGCCGCTCGTTCGACTCGCGCGGGCCCTGGCCGGTGACGCTCAGGTACGAGCGGTGCGTGAGCGCGAGCTTCAGCAGCGCCAGGTCCTTGAACGGCAGGCCGTACTGGCGGCAGAACTCCGACAGCACTCGCTGCTCCTGGGCGCCGAGGACGCGCTCGCGCGACGACTCGACGGGTCGCGCGAACAGCTCCTTCAGCCAGCTCCAGAACGACTTCTTCGGGGCGGTCGTCGGGGGCGTGGCCGGGTGCACGCGGCGCCGGCCGCGGCCGCCGCGGCGGCGGTTGCGCGCCCTTACGAAACGGCCCTCATCACCAGTGACACGTTGTGACCGCCGAACCCGAACGAGTTCGACATCACGGCCTTCAGTTTTGCCTCTCGGGCTTTGTTGGGTACCAGGTCTAGATCGCATTGGGGATCCGGTGTTTCCAGATTGATGGTGGGTGGCACGATCCCCCGCTGCAAGGCGAGCGCGCAGATGACGGCTTCGATGCCGCCGGCCGCGCCGAGCAGGTGTCCGGTCATGGACTTGGTGGAACCCATCCACAAGCGCCGCGCGTGGTCGCAGAAAACCGACTTCACCGCGGTCACCTCGATGGGGTCCCCGGCCGGCGTGGAAGTGCCATGGGCGTTGATGTAACCCACCTCGCCCGAGTCCATGGCGGCATCGGCGAGCGCACGCTTCATGGCGCGCGCTGCGCCCTCGCCGTCCACGCACGGGGCGGTCATGTGGTAGGCATCGCCCGAGGCACCATAGCCGGCGAGCTCGCAGAGCATGGTGGCGCCACGCGCCTTCGCGTGGGCCTCCGTCTCGAGCACGAGCATGCCGGCTCCCTCGCCGATCACGAACCCGTCTCGCCCGACATCGAACGGACGGCTCGCACGCTGGGGATCGTCGTTACGGGTGGACAAAGCGCGCATGTTGCCGAAGCCGGCGACCGCCATGGGCGTGATCGTGGCTTCGGCGCCTCCCGCGAGAATGATATCGGCGTCGCCGGCGCGCAGTAATCGCAGCGATTCACCGATGGCATGGGCGCCCGAGGCGCAGGCCGAGACCGTGCAGAAGTTCGGGCCCTTGAGCCCGAACGTGATCGACACCTGTCCGGCTGCCATGTCCGAGATCATCATCGGGATGAAGAACGGGCTCACGCGGCGATGGCCCTTCTCGAGCAGGATCTTGTGCTGCTCCTCGAAGGTTTCCATGCCG
>DATNFC010000252.1:0-5348 GCA_035606545.1 Candidatus Methylomirabilota bacterium | reverse complement strand
GGCGGCATCACCATGCCGCTGGTGCCGGGCGTGGCGTCGGCGGATCTGAATCTCAAGTACGTCTACCTGGGCGAGGAGAAGAGCCAGCTGCCGCCGCAGAACTTCAAGGCGGACTACTGGACCACGTCGCTCGGCGTCGCGTTCCACTTCTAGAAGTCGCAGCACAGCGCGACCCGGTGCGCGACCTGCCAACGCGCATCGAGGTCATGGCGGCGGTCCCGGGGAAGCCCGGGGCCGCCGCGTGCGTTTGCGGCTAGCCCGCCTCGCGCACGTAGACGTCCGCGGTCCACACGAACGTCCGCTTGCGGCTGACGCGCCGGAAGCCCTGTGAGGCGATCAGCGCGCTCATCGCGGGCTCCGAGTGCACGTACGCGCGGAACGCCCGGCGCCTGAGCTTCTGCATCCCGTTCTCCGCGGCGATGACGAGGCGCACGTCCCAGCGATCGTGCGGGAACGCGTAGGCGAACAGTCGCCGACTGTGGGCGAGCGCGGACACGAGCAGCGCCTCGTACGCGGGATAGCAGCAGACCACGCGATCCATCACCACGGCGTCGGCGGGGGCAAGCCGTTGCGCGTGCTCGACGAAGTCGCCCTCGTGGAACTCGATGCGCTCGCCGAGCCCGCGCTCGGCGGCGGCGCGGCGCGCCACCGCCTGGTACGCGGACGAGGCGTCGACGAGCGTGCTGCGTGCGAAGCCGCGACCCAGCAGCTCCGTGCTCAGGGCGCCGATACCACCGCCGATGTCGATGACGCTCTCACCGCCGCCCGCGGCCACGATGCCGTCGCGCAGCAGCTTCGTGGTCTTGTTCGGCCCGCTGCGCCGGTACTTTTTGAGGTCGCCCTCGGCGACCTTGGCGGAGAACATCTGCTCCGCGCCGCAGCAGAAGCTGGAACAGCAGGAGCTCATCGCCACCCCTCGCGCACCGCCCGATCGTACGCCTCCCACCACGGGTCGGGCTGCGGCGCGTCGAACGTGCTGACGCCACCGTCGGGCTCGGCCACCCACAGCTTACCCTTCCCCTGCAGCAGCTCGCCGACGATCGCGGCGGGGATGCCGTCGCCGGCCAGCTCGCGGACCACGAGCGGCGCCTGCTCGGGTGCCGCGCATGCGATGAGCGTGCCCTCGGAGAGCGTCCAGTAGGGGTCCACGCCGAGCATCGCGCACGCGGCGGCGACCGGCGGCGCGAGCGGCAGCTTCGCGCGCTCGATGCGCACGTCGTGCCCGCACGCCTTGGCGACCTCCAAGAGCCCCCCGAGCACGCCCCCCTCGGTGGCGTCGTGCATCGCGGTGACGCCGCGCTCGCGCACACCGGCGCGTACCGCGGCGCGGCAGTCGGCCACCACGCTCACCTTGTCCGTGAGCGCGCGCAGGGCCGTGAGCCCGTCCGGGTCGACGTGCTGCCCCAGCCGCTCGGGCCACGCCAGCACCGCGATCGCCGCGGCCTCGATCGCGCACCCCTTGCTCACGATGACCTGGTCGCCGGGCCGCGCCATCGCGGGTGTGATGTAGCGGCCCTCGTCGCCGACGCCGATCAGCGTGGCGGCGCCGATGATGTTCTCGCCGCAGCCCGGGTGGCGGCCCGTGTGGCCGGTGACCACGGCCACGCCCAACTTCGCCCACTCGTCGCTCATCGCGCGCCAGTACGAGCCGAACGCGTCGTCGTCGAACGACGGCGGCAGGTTGAAGTCCACGCTGACGTAGGCGGGCGGGATGCCCGTGGTCCAGAGATCCGAAGCGATCAGATGGCACGCGAGCCGCGCCGAACGCTCGAGCCCCAACGCCGGGATCAGCGACAGGGGGTCGGTGGTCACCACCATCACACGCCCGGCGCCGATCTTGACGACGGCGGCGTCGTGACCCACGCGCGGGCCCACGGCCACCTCGGCGCGCGCCGCACCCAGGTGCGGCGCCACGAGCCGCGTGAACGCCTCGGGCGTGAGCTTGCCGAGCGGCGGGCGGCCCGCCCCCGGCGCGTTCCCCTCCGGCATGGTGATCAATCCAGCGCCGGGCCGTAGAGCAACGCGTTCGTGAGCAGCCGTTCGGTGTTGCGCCAGTACTCGCGGAACAAGATCGGCCCTTCGATCATCACCACGTGGCCGCCGCCGTTCGGCTCGTCCACCGCGAACGCGGTGTGCGCCAACCGGCGCTCGGTCTCGGGCCACGTCCAGCCCGTGGCCGTGAGCGGCGTGCGATCGAAGCGCAGCGCGTTCGCGCCCTCCTTGGTGGGCGTGAGCATGGTGTTGCCCTGGAGCATCACCGGGATGCGGCCGGCCGGGAAGCCCCACGTCAGCCACTGGCGCGGATCGGGTGTGGCCCAGAACACGGTGCCGGGGATGAACTGCGGGCGTCGGCTCGCCTCGGCCGCGCTGCTGTCGGGATCCGGGATCTCGTCGTCGTCCTTCCGCGGCTTCGCCGGCACGCCCACGACCTTGCACGACGACAGGCCCACGCTCGCGAGCGTCGGGAATTCGGCCGCGTCGTCCAGGCACACCAACGTGCCGCCGCGGCTCACCCAGTCCTTCAACGCGCCCACGCCGCCACCCAGCGCGCCCGCGAGTGCCGGACCGCCGTCGGGGATCACCACGATGTTGTAGCGGTCCAGCTCCATGCTGCTCACACGATTCGCGCGCACGGCGGTGAATCGCACGCCGAGCCGGCGCTCGAACAGGAACCACATCCAGCCGTAGGACTCGGCCGAGACCGGGCCGTCCACGATCACCGCGATGTTCGGCTTCTTCAGGCTGACGATGTTCTCGGAGCCCACGCCCGTGTCGCCGCGCTCGGTGTACGCGGTGTTCACCGCCACCACGAACACGCCGCTCGTCTTCGCCAGCTCGGCGATGCGCGCGTGCAGGCTCGGGTCGTTGCGCTCGACGCGGGCTACGAACGAGCCGCGCGGGAAGTCGCGGCCGCCCGCATTCAACGGCCGCGCCGCCGCGGCCACCTTGTAGCCCTCCTGGAGCAGGCGCAGCGCCAGCCGCGCCGCGCCGTCGGTGGCGCACGACCACACGTACGCCGTGTTCGCTTCGCCGCCCGAGATGCGGCCGCGCGCGTCGAATGCAATCGCGCCCTTCGGGTCGCGCATCACCAGCGGGCCCACGCGCGAGACCCGCGCGGTGAACGGCACACCCACGGCCAGCGAGTCAGCGAGCGTATCGGCCGCGTCATCCCGCACGTTCGGGTCGGGGTCGGCCAGCTTCACGCCGCCGCCGGGCACCGCGCCCAGCGAATACACCTTCACCCCGTAGGTGAGCGGCAGCGCCCATGACGTGATGTCGTAGAAGCCGTATTCCTCCTGCGGCGCGTGCCGGCCGCGCTTCACGTTGCGCGCGTACTTCTCGAGCTCGGCGCGCGCGAACACCGAGTCCACGGAGCGATCTTCCTCGATCAGCGCCCGCGCGATGCGGCTGCCCGGCTGCGCCATGTCGACGACGAAAGCGCCGTTCGCGAACTTCTGCTCCGCCGCGGCCGCCTTGGGCGCCGGCAGTGCGCCCTCACGGTCCAGCCCCTTACCTTCCTTCGGCGCCGTTCGCGACGGCGGCTCCGACCACACGGCGCGCGCACCCTTGGCACTGAACGACGCTTTCACCCACTGCACTTCCACGCCCGCGTACTGGAGGTTCTCGGCGAGTGCCGCGGCACGCACCGGATCGTCGCCCACGTCGAGCGCATACGCGCGCGGGGCGTTCGCGCCCGGCGTGCACGAGGTCTGCGCGAAGCTCGCCATGTCCCGGAGCCGCTCCTGGCGGAACCTGACCGCGGTCTCGATCGTCGCGAGCGAGGCGGTGAAGTGGCGCGACATGCCGTCCCGCATCGTCACCACGGTCTCGTCGTCGCGGCGGAACGCGAGGTTGCCGCCGCCGTCGGTCTCGTACGTCATGCCGATCGCGCCCTGGAGCGTGGGCCAGGTGTCCCAGTAGCCGGTGGCGTGGAAGTCGAACACGTCACGGACGTAGTACTCCCAGCCGAAGCGGTCGAACGCCGCCGCATTGCCGCGGCCGAAGCGGTCCACCCACATCTTGTAGTCCGAGCGGCCGAGCATGTGGTTCGTGGGGTCCGAGGTGGGCGGGAAGAAGAATGACGCCACCTGGCCGTGGTGGTCCACGAACACCTGCGGCCGCCAGCGCCGGATCTCGCGCGACATCTGCCGCGACTCGGGCTGGCTCATGGCCAGCGCGTCGCGGTTGGGGTCGAACTGGTAGTGCGTGCGCCGGCCGCCGATGCCCCACGGCTGCGAGCGCTGCTGCTCCAGCGCCCAGTGCTCGGGGTTCCCCTGGCCGTGCGCGTTGATCCAGGTCACGAACCGCTCGTGTCCATCGGGGTTGTGCGCCGGGTTGATGAGCACGACGGCGTTCTTGAGCAGGCGGGTCGTGAGCGTGTCGTCACCCGCCACGAGCTGGTAGGCCACCTGCATCATGGCCTCGAACGACGCGGACTCGTCGCCGTGGATGCTGTAGTTGAGCCACACCGTGACCGGCAGCTCGCGCGTGAGCTTGTCGATCTCTCCCTGCGAGACGCCGCGCGGGTCGGCAAGCTTCGCGTTGCCGGCGCGGATCGCGTCCAGCTTCGCCAGGTTCTCGGGCGTGGAGACGATGAACAGCGAGCGCTCGCGCGACTCGACGGTGCGGCCGAACGGCTCGCGCACCACCCGCTCGGGCCGCGCGCGCTGGATCGCGTCCAGCACACGCTCCATGTTGCCCCACGTGGTGTGGAACGTGCCCGGCTCGTAGCCCAGGATGTCGGACGGCTTCGGCACGCCGGCGTGGTAGGGCCCGCGCGCGTAGAAGTCGAACTTCTGCGGCGCCGACTGGCCGCGCGTGGCGGCGAGGGCGAGCAGCAGGGCGCCGGCCAGCGCGCCGACGAGAACGGACAGCGAACGCTGGGGACGCAGGGAACGTGTGCGGCGCACGCGGAAGCCTCCGGGCGTGGGGACGGACGGCTGGCAGGGAAGGCCGCGGAGTCTACGCGAGCGCGTGCCGGCGCGCAGCGCACGCCGCGGGCCGTGCAGGCGGCGCCCGCCGGCACCAAGACGTCCGCGCCCGGCCGCCGACATCTCGACCGGGCGCGTTGGCCTGGACTGGGGGATGTCCAGAACCGCTACCGTCTCACTACTTGCTGAAGGTGATGATCGCGAACGTGGCGCCCTGCGGATCGGCGAACACCGCGAAGCGTCCGGTGCCGGGGATGTCCGTGGGCGGCACGAACGTCTGCGCACCGAGCGCGCCGGCCTTCTGCGCCGACGCGTCCACGCTGCTCACCGCGAAATACGGCAGCCAGTGCGCAGGGGCCTGCGCGCCAGCGGGCAGCGCCATCATGCCCCCCGCGGCGCCGTCGGCCTTGAGCCACG
>DATNFC010000251.1:0-3208 GCA_035606545.1 Candidatus Methylomirabilota bacterium | reverse complement strand
GAGGCGAAGCTCACGCCCGCGCAGCGCGCGTTCGTGGACACGCTCGAGCGGCGCACGTTCCAGTTCTTCTGGGACCTCGCCGACAGCACCACCGGTCTGATGCCCGATCGCTGGCCGGCGCGGACGTTCATCAGCATCGGGGCTACTGGCTTCGCGCTCACCGCGTACCCGATCGGCGCCGAGCGCCGCTACGTCACGCGCGCGCAGGCCGCCGCGCGCACGCTCAAGACGCTGGCCTTTCTCTGGAGCTCGCGACAGGACACATCCCGTTTCGGCGCCACGGGTTACAAGGGCTTCTTCTATCACTTTGTGAACTTCGGGACGGGCACGAGGTTCAAGGACGTGGAACTGTCGAACATCGACAGCGCGCTGTTGTTCGCGGGGATGCTGTTCTGCCAGTCGTACTTCGACGGCGGCGGGCAGACCGAGCGCAGGATCCGCGCGCTCACCGACTCGCTCGTGCTGCGCGCCGACTGGGCGTGGTTCAAGGTGCGGCCGCCGCTGCTCTCGCTCGGCTGGTCGCCGGAGGAAGGGTTCCTGCCCTACGACTGGCGCGGCTACAACGAGACCATGATCCTGTTCCTGCTGGCGCTGGAGTCTCCGCGCCACGGCGTGGGCGCGGACACCTACAAGGGCTACACCGACGGCTACAAGTGGGGAACGTTCCAGGGTCAGGAGTATCTCGGCTTCGCGCCGCTGTTCGGCCACCAGTACACGCACGTGTGGGTGGACTTCCGGCATGTCGCGGACGACTTCATGCGCGCCAAGCGCATCGACTACTTCGAGAACTCCCGGCGTGCGACGTATGCGCAACGTGCGTACGCGATCGCGAACCCTTCCAAGTTCAAGGACTACGGCGCGGACATCTGGGGACTCACGGCCTGCGATGGGCCCATGGATGGAAAAGCCACGCTCGGCGGCCGCGAGCGTGAGTTCCGCACGTACGAAGCGCGCGGCGCCTCGCATGATCGCGTCACCGACGACGGCACGATCGCGCCCACGGCCGCGGGTGGTTCGATGCCGTTCGCGCCCGAGATCTGCCTGCCGGCGTTGATGGCGATGAAGGAGCGCTACGGCGAGCACGTGTTCCGCAAGTACGGGTTCATCGATGCGTTCAACCCGACGCTCGACCAGGCGATGAGCACGCCCGCGGGTGCGATCGTGCCCGGCATGGGCTGGTTCGACGACGACTACCTGGGGATCGACCAGGGCCCGATCCTCGCCATGCTCGAGAACTGGCGTACGGGCCTCGTGTGGAAGCACATGCGCACCAACATCCACCTCCGCCGGGGCTTGAGGAATGCCGGCTTCAGCGGCGGCTGGCTCGAGTACTGGCGCAACCGGAGCATGGGCGGCCGATGAAGTGGCCCGGCGCGGTCCCGATGCTGGCCGCGGCCGTCGCGGCCCTGCTCGCGGCCACGCTGGCCGGCTGCGCGTCGACGCGGGGTGGACCCGTGACGCTCCGCATGTGGGCCATGGGCCGTGAGGGCGAGGTCGTGGGCGAGCTCGTACGCGATTTCGAGCGCGCCCACCCCGACATCCACGTCGAAGTCCAGCAGATCCCGTGGACCGCGGCGCACGAGAAGCTGCTCACGGCGCACGTCGGCGGCTCGCTCCCCGACGTGGGCCAGCTCGGCAACAGCTGGATCTCGGAGTTCGGGACGCTCGAGGCGCTGCAGCCGCTCGACCCGTGGCTCGCGCGCGGCGGCCTCGCACGCGACGACTTCTTCGGCGGCATTTGGGACACGAACGTCCTGGATGGCGTCACGTACGGCGTGCCCTGGTACGTGGACACAAGACTTCTCTTCTACAGGAAAGACATGCTCGCGCGTGCGGGCTACACGTCCATGCCGACGGATTGGAAGAGCTGGAAAGAGTGCCTTCGGGCAGTGAAGAAACAAGGCGGCCCCGGTCACTACGGCATCTTCCTGCCCACGAACGAGTGGAATACGCCGGTGATCCTCGGGCTCCAGTCGGGCTCGACGCTCCTGGCCGACGGCGGCACGCGCGGGGCGTTCAGCGAACCCGAGTACCGGCGCGCCTTCGACTACTACCTGAGCATCTTCCGCGAGGGCCTGGCGCCCGCGATCGGCTTCAACGAGATCGCGAACAAGTACCAGGAGATGGCGCGCGGCACGTTCGCGATGATGGTGACCGGCCCGTGGGAGCTGGGCGAGTTCACGCGCCGGCTGCCGGACTCGCTCCAGAACCAGTGGTCCACGGCCGCGATGCCCGGGCCCGACGGCCCCGGCGTGTCGTTCGCAGGCGGCTCGTCGCTGGTGATGTTCCACGGCACGAAGCACCCGGATGAGGCCTGGGAACTGGTGAAGTTCCTTTCCGAGCCGCTCAACCAGGTGCGGTTCTGGCGGCTGACCGGCGATCTCCCGGCGAGGCGCGAGTCGTGGCAGGACACCGCACTCACCGCCGACCCGCGCACGCGCGCGTTCGGCGACCAGCTCACGCGCACCGAGCCCTGCCCGATGGTGCCGGAATGGGAGGAGATCGCGACGCGCGTCTTCGAGCAGGCGGATCGCGCCATCCGCGGCGCCACGTCGGCCGACTCCGCCCTCGCCACGCTCGACCGGCTCGTCGACAAGATGCTCGAGAAGCGCCGCTGGCTCGCGGCGCGGCGCATGGAACGCACCCCGGCTCCGCGGAGGCGCTCGTGAGCGCCGCGACGCAACCGCATTCCCGAGCCGCGCGGCGGGCGGCCGGGAATCGGCGCTCGTGAAAGCACCGCTCGCGGGCGGTCAGGCGCGTGCCGGGCTGGCGCTCGCGCTGCCCTCGGTGGCGTTGATCCTGGTCTTCTTCTGGGGACCGGTGCTCTACGGCCTGTGGCTGAGCCTCACCGACTTCGACGTCTATGCGATCGCCGACCCCTCGACCGTGCGCTTCATCGGGCTCGGCAACTACGCGCACGCGTTCGTAGAAGCCGACTTCTGGAACGCGATCCGGATCACGTTGATCTACGCGCTCGTGGGCGCGCCCGTGTCGGTGGCGGTGTCGCTCGCCGCGGCACTGCTCGTGGACGCGGGGACCACGCGCTGGAAACCGTTCTTCCGCGCCGTCTACTTCGCGCCCGTGGTCACGACGCTCGTGGCCGTGGCGATCGTCTGGCGCTATCTCTACCAGCCCCAGTACGGCCTCGTGAACGCGATGCTGGTGAAGTTCGGCATCCCGCGCGTGGACTGGCTCGGCGATCCGCACT
>DATNFC010000250.1:0-3356 GCA_035606545.1 Candidatus Methylomirabilota bacterium | reverse complement strand
CTGCTCATGACCGACGCGCTGGCGCAGTGGTTCCTGGTCGAGGCGGAGATGGGACGCCGCCCGTGGGCGGCGCTCGCGAAGGTCACCACGCCCGAACAGTTCACGGCATTCATCGACTGCCTGCGCGCCGGCGGCGCGCTGCGCAACGACGACGTCACGCTCGTGAACGTGGAGGTCGCGGCGTGAGTTGGCCCACCATGTCGGACTACCAGGAGGCGGTGCAGAATCCCGCCAACTGCTTCTCCGACGCCCAGCTCAAGGCCGGCACCCCGGCCTTGAACGCTTTGGGCCTGCCAACGCCCGTGACCGGCGGCTTCTGCAGCGTCTACCAGGTGACGAGCGGCAAGACGCGGTGGGCGGTGCGCTGCTTCCTGCACAACATTCGCGACGGCCGCGAGCGCTACAAGGAGATCAGCAAGTACCTGCGCGGCCGGAAGCTCAAGGAGATGGTGGGCTTCGAGTACGTGCAGGAGGGCATCCGCGTGCGCGGCGACTGGCACCCGGTGCTGAAGATGGAATGGGTGGACGGGCTGCAGCTGAACACGTGGGTGGATCGCCATGCGCAGGACCCGAAGGCGCTCCGCCAGCTCGATGATCGCTGGGCCACGCTCATGGACGCGCTCGAGGCCCAGCATATCGGCCACTGCGACTTGCAGCATGGCAACGTCATCGTGGACACCCACGACCAGGTGAAGCTGATCGACTACGACGGCATGTACGTGCCGGGGTTGCGCGGCAAGGGCAGCCACGAGAAGGGCCACCCCGCCTACCAGCACCCGCATCGCGATGGGAAAGACTTCGACGACACCATCGACCGCTTTGCGGCGCTCGTCATCCACACGTCGCTGGTCGCGGTCGCGGAGTCGCCGGCGCTGTGGAAGCGCTTCTACGACGACGACAACCTGATCTTCAAGCGCGCCGACTTCCTGGATCCCGACGGCGCGCCTGTGTTCCAGGAGCTGTTCAAGCTGAAGGGTGTCGCGGCCGAGCGTGCGAAGGTGCTGCGCGACGCGTGCAAGCAGCGGCTGAACGAGACGCCGCGCCTGCGCGACGTGCGCGGGGGCGGGGGCGGTGGCACGCGTCCGGCGGAGAAGAAGCCGGCGAAGGTCTTCCAGCTGCCGTTCGCGGCGAAGAAGCCGGTCGAGGCGAAGGCGAACGCGCAGGCGGCGGCACCCATGCAGAAGGTGGCGGGCGGCGGCGCCATTGCCGCCGCTCCGGCGGCGGCCCCGCGCGCGATCGCCGCACCGGCGCTGGCGCCCAAGCCGAGTGCTCCGCCGGCGCCGAAGTCCAACGCCGCACCCGCGCCGCGGCCCTCGATCATCCAGCTCCCACGCCGCGCGGCGGCGCCGGCCGCTCCGCCTCCGGCTGCCAAGCCGCAGCCGGCGCCAGCGAAGCCGCAGAAGGCCGCGGCCAAGCAGGCGCCGCCGGCCGCAAGGCTCCAAGTCGTGCCCAAGCCACAGCCCTCGACGAAGCCCACGGGTTCGCAGCCGGCATGGTTGGGCGCCCCATCCGGCTCGCAGCCCAGCGCATCCGCGGCGAAGCCCGCGAGCGCCCCCTCGACGAGCCAGCCCACGCATCAGGCCACGAGTGCCTCCGCATCGGCGCCGGCGCCGCAGAAGACGGTGACGCCGCGCGCCGCGTCGCGCCCCGCCTCGCGGCGCGTGACGTCGGGTGTCGCGACCTGGACCGGCTGGGGTGTGGAGTGGACGCGGCCCGGCGAGCTGCGCGAGCGGCACATCTGGCAGGTGCCGGTGATCGGCAAGCGTGAGGTGCCGCGCACGATCCTCGGTATCACGATGGGGACGCGCACCGAGAAGTTCGCCGAGAGCCACGAGGAGAAGGTGGAGGACCTGGGCTACAAGCTCGGCGGCCATCGGCTCGAGGTCACGTCGCTCGCGTTCTCGCTCGATGCGCGGCTGCTGGTGAGCGGGTCACGTGACGGCACGGTGCGGGTGTGGAACGTGAAGCGCGGCCGCGAGGCGTGAGCGCCGCTCCTCACCGAATCCGCCGTCCTCGCCACGGCGATCGTGCCCGACCGCACCATGGTCGCCGCCGTGCTCTACGACCGCGCGGTGGTGCTGTGGGACCACGGACCCAAGCGCCGCGTCATCCATGTCGAAGCGCCCGACCACACGGCGTTCCGCGCCGTCGCGGCTTCGAGCGACGGCCAGTGGGTGGCCGCGGGCGGCGCCGGCCGCCGACTCCACCTGTGGAACACCGAGCGCGGGACGGCCGGCACCGAGTTCGAGCGCGCGACGGGCCGCATCGAGGCGATCGCGTTCACGCCGGACGGCGGCGGCATCGTGGTCGCCACGCACAAGAGCCGGGTCGAGCTGTTCGATCGCGCCTCGGGCCAGGCCCGCTGGAGCACGCGCACGACGTGTGGCCGGATCGCGGCGCTCTACTCGTCGCGGCACTCGGGCGGCGTCATCGGCGGCGCCCGCGACGGCACCGTGGTGCGCTGGAGCTCGCACGACGGCAGCGAGGCGCAGCGCATGCGGCCCACACCCGAACGGCTGGTGTCACTCGCCGCCACGCCCGACGTCTCGAACCTGCTCATCGGCCTCAGGTCGGGGAAGGCGAGCGTGTTCGAGGTCTCGGGAAGCCGCGAGGTGGGCCTGCTCGAGGGCCATCCCGGCGCGGTCACCGCGGCCGCCATCTCCGCCACCGGCAAGCTCGCCGCCACCGGTTCGACCGACGGCAGCGTGCGGCTGTGGGGGCTCCGCTAGCACGGTCCTTTCGTAGCGTTGCGCGCTTGCGAGCGCCGGTGCAGGCTCCCTCCGACGAATCCTGCGAAAGGAGAGGGCGATGGCGGAATACCGGGCGACGATCGAGTGGCGGCGCGGGGATGCGAAGTTCACCGACAGGCGCTTCTCTCGCGCGCACCGGTGGAGGTTCGACGGCGGGCTCGACGTACCGGCTTCGTCGTCGCCGCACGTGGTGCCGGTGCCCGCTTCCGATCCCGCTGCCGTGGACCCGGAGGAGGCGTTCGTGGCCTCGCTCTCCAGCTGTCACATGCTGACGTTCCTGTTCCTCGCGGCGAAGCAGGGGTTCGTGGTGGACGAGTACCGCGACGAGGCGGTCGGCACGCTGGCGAAGGATGCCGCGGGCCGGCAGGCCGTGACCGTGGTGACGCTGCACCCGGCGATCCGCTTCGGCGGCGAGCGCGAGCCCTCGCGGGCCGAGCTGGACGCGCTCCACCACGCGGCGCACGACGGGTGCTACATCGCCAACTCGGTCACGACCGACGTGCGCTGGGAACCCGTGGCGCTGGGCGTGTGAGCTGAGGCCAGGGGCCGCGGCCGGACGGGCCGCGGCGGGCGTGCGAATCCCGGCGGGCTGTGCCCGGGGATCGC
>DATNFC010000249.1:0-4319 GCA_035606545.1 Candidatus Methylomirabilota bacterium | reverse complement strand
GCAGGTGCTGGCGCTCGACTCGCTCGCGCGCTCGCTCCCGGCTGGAAGCGTGCGCATGGCGATCGTGTGCTTCGACCCGTTCCCGTCGGTGGCGCGCTACGTGGCGCGACTCCGGCTCCACGTGCCGGTCATGCTCGACCTGCGCCGCGATCTCCAGGCCGTGCTCCCCTGCCCGAGCGTTCCCTACACCTGGCTCCTCGATGAGCGCGGGCACGTGGTCGCTGCGCAGCCGGGCGAGGTGGAATGGCTCGCGCCGGCGACGCGGGCGCTGCTGCTCAGCGTCGGCGAGCGCGCCGCGGCCGACTCGGCCGCGGTGTCATTCTCGGAGCTGGGGCCGCTTCAGGCCCGCGCGGTCTCCACGCCGGGTCGCACGAACCAGCGGCTCAGGAGCGCGTGGCCGCCGAACAGCGCGGCGCTGTAGACCGCGTCTGAGGCGAGCGTGTTGCGGAAGAACGGCAGCGCCGCCGTGTAGCACTCCACGAGCCCTGCCCACGTGCGCGGGAAGTAGCCGCTCAGCCACATGCCGAAGTTGGAGATGGCGAAGAACGCCACCGAGCTCGCGAGCACCGCACCCGCGACGCGCGTCAGCGAGCGGCCCTTCGCGAGCCAGCCGGCGCCGAGGCCGATGCAGGTGGCGAACGCGAGGTAGTTCACGACCATCGACACCGGGTGGTAGAAGCCCAACTTCAAATCCGAGAGCAGCAGCGCCGCGAACGGCACGAGCAGCCCCGCGCGGCGGCTCGTGTAGGCGCCGGCGTAGAGGCCGATCGCCGCGACCGGCGCGAAGTTCGGCGGGTGGGGCAACAGGCGTGAAGCCGCGGCCAGCACGATGAGCACGAACACCATCACGGGAGCCTCCTCGCAGCGGAGCGCGGGTCCGGGAGCGCCGGACGGCAGAATGGTGGAGCTGAACGGGATCGAACCGTCGACCTCTTGCATGCCATGCAAGCGCTCTCCCAGCTGAGCTACAGCCCCACCCAAAGGCTTGGGACGGAAGGGTGTACACCACGCTCCGAAGACGCGTCAAACGTGACGCGTCAGCGCTGGAGTTCCTTCTTGAGCGAGCGCTGGGCGATGTCGCCGCCCGGGAGCATGCGCACCTGGACGGCGCGCAGCCGCAGCGCCTCGGGATCGTCCCTCGCCGCTTCCGGCCGCAGCTTCAGGTAGCGATCGAGCGCCGCGATCGACTCGCGCTGCCGGTTCTCTCTCGCCAGCACCAACGCCCACAGCCGCCACGCGGCGGCCGACTCGGGGTTCAGCACGCGCGCGGCGAACGCCTCCAGCTCCCCCTCCGCCAGGGTTTCATTCCGCGTCATCAGGATCTGCGAGAGCACCGCGTGGAGGTCGGAGTTGAGCACGTTGTCGAGCAGCGCCCTCCGCACCGCCACGACGGCTGCGAGCGTGTCGCGGGCGACGATCAGCCGGCGGCACACGTCCACCGCCTCGCCGCCCCCGCGGCCCAACCCGCGCGGCAGCTGGGTGAACCACTCCTTCGCGCGCGTGGTGTCGCCCCGCCCCCAGGCCACGAGCGCCGACAGGTACGCGCGCGTCTGGAGGTCCTCGCCCACCATCCCCGCGGCGTCGAGCGCGGCCGCGGCGACGTCCAGCCGGTCGTTCATCATCTGTCCCAGCGCCGAGCTCACGAACACGCCCGGATCGCGCGAGCGATCCACGAGCCGGCCGGTCTCCATGTCGAAGAAGAACACCGCCCAGGGCCCGCGCTCGAGCCGCTCGCGCGTGAGCTCCGAGAGGTAGTGGCCGTGCAGGCTCGAGTCGCGGTAGGCGCCGCGCACGAGCGGCCCGTCCCCGACCTGGAACGCGGCGAACGGCGGCAGCCCGGCGAAGAAGAACGTCGTCCCCGGCTTGGGATGGGGTATCTGCTCGCGGAGGTCCTCGAGTCCGCGCGTGATCACGTGCATGCCGCGCTCGAGGTAGAAGCGATTGACGTGCGACTGCCCGCTCCACGCCGAGGGGGCGGTGGCGAACTCCTCGAGGCCGCGCGCCTGCGTCGAAGCGAAGCCCGCGACGACCACGATCGCGGACGCGAGCCACGCCGGCGCCTGGCGCAGCGCGAGCAACGAGCCGATCGCGAGCCCGGCGCCGGCGATCGCGAACAGGAAGTAGTAGGCACTCCACAGGTTCGCGACCACGGCCACCGGCAGCGCGCCGGCAAGTGCCCAGAGGAGGCCGGCGCGCACGCCCGCCGCCGGCCGAAGCGTCGCGCGCGCGGACTCGGCCGCTGCGGGCGCGGCCGATGCGTCCGCACTCGGCGGGGGCGCCGGCGCGGCGGCGTCGCGGGCACGGCGCTCGCGCTTCTGCGTGCGCGCCCCACGCGCGGAGGCCACGTCCCCCTTCGCGCGGGGCGACGGCCGAGCCGGCGTCATCGACAGCACCGCGAGCCCGGCCGCCGCGATCGCGGCCAGCGCCGCGGGACCCGGGTCGGTGAACCGCGTGAACGGCAACGCACCGGTCTGCCACTCGAGGCCCAATGCCACGCGCACCAGCAGCACGACCGCCGCGACCGGGCCCGCCGCGGTGATCGAGAGCCCCGCTCCCGCGCCGCCACGCCGCGCCACCGCCCACGCCACGATCGCGATCCAGGCCACGAGCGCCACCGCGAGCGGCCAGGCGCGGCGCACGCGCACGCGCCACGGGCCGCCGGCGCCGTCGAGCGCCAGCGCCACGATGGGCAAGAGCACGACGACTTCCTTCGACAGCAGCGCGCCGAAGTACAGTGCGGCGGCGAAGGCGCGACGGCCGCGCTCATAGACCGCGAGTGCCGCGAGCGCGAACGTGAGCGAGAGCAGCTCCTGCGAGCCCGACACCCACAGCACGGGCACGTCCGCCGCGTAGTGGAGCGCGAGGAAGCCCGCGGCCACGATGCCCGCGAGCGGCCCGGCCAGCCGGCGCGCGAGCACTGCGAGCAGGACCACCGAACCGACGAGGCAGCACAGGTTCGCGAGGTGGAACGCGAACGCCCCCTCCCCGCCCACCCTCGCCAGGAGCCAGAACCACACCTGGCGGCCGAGCGGCCGGAAGTAGTTGCCGATCGGGTCGGGGGAACCGAGCACGTGTCCGAGCGAGCGGTAACGCACCTGGTCCAGGAACAGCCAGTCGTCGGCGAAGAACGGCGCGCTGAACGAGCGCGCGTGCGTGACCACGGCAGCCACGGCCAGCGCCGCCACGGCGTAGACGAACGACAGGTCGCGCGCCGGAGCGCCGCTCGCCTGCTTCACCGTGCTAGAAGAGTCGCCTGCGTCGGGTCGGCGCCCCGAGCAGCGCACCCATGATCCCGCGTGCGACCTGCGTCGTGACGCGACCGGCGATCATGCGGCCGAGCGGCGAGTTCATCGCCGCACCGATCGCGGCGAGCGCGCCGCCGACCACCAGCTCCGGACTGGGCGTGTCCGTGGTGCCGGTCATGGGTGCCGGCGCGGGCGGGTTCGGCGCCATGCGCGCGAGCAGCCGCTCGCGCGCGCTGTCCGGGTCCACGGCAGTGGCGTAGTGCTTGACCTGGTCCGAGCGCGCGATGCGCTCGTTCAGCTCGGCGTCCGTGAGCGGCCCCATGCGCGAGCCCGGCGGAATCATGCGCGTTGCGAACGGCATCGTCGGCGTGCCCTGCGGTGTCAGCACGGTGACCAGCGCCTCGCCGATCCCGAGCGACGTGAGCGTGCGCTCGACTTCATAGTGCGGCGTACGCGGGAACGTGCGCGCGGCGGCCTTCAACGCCTGCTCGTCGTCGGGCGTGAACGCGCGCAGCGCGTGCTGGACCCGGTGCCCCAACTGCCCGAGCACGTCCGCCGGGATGTCCCGCGGGCTCTGGGTGACGAAGTACACGCCCACGCCCTTTGAGCGCACGAGGCGCACCACCTGCTGCACCTGGTCCAGGAACGCCTTGCTGGCGTTCGCAAACAGCAGATGTGCCTCATCGAAGAAGAACACGAGCTTCGGCTTCTCGACGTCGCCCACCTCGGGCAGCTCGTGGTAGAGCCGCGCCAGCATCCACATCATGAACGTGGAGAACATCGCCGGCTTGTCCTGCACGTCCTGCAGCTCCAGCACCGAGATCAGCCCCGACCCATCCCGCTCCACCTGCAGCAGGTCGTCGAGGTCGAACTCGGGCTCGCCCAGGAACGCGCCCGCGCCCTGCTGCTCCAGCTCCACCATCTCGCGCAGCAGCACGCCCACCGTGGCCGTCGACATGCCGCCGTAGGGCGCGAGCGACGGCCCGCCCTGGTCGGACGTGAGGTACTGGAGCACGGCGCGCAGGTCGGCGAAATCCACGAGCGGCAGCTTCTGGTCGTCGCTGAACTTGAACA
>DATNFC010000248.1:0-7097 GCA_035606545.1 Candidatus Methylomirabilota bacterium | reverse complement strand
GCGTGCGGGCTCGATGACGCCGATCACCGGCACGCCGAAGCGCTCACGGCGTCGAGCCATGCGCTCGAGGCGCTGCGCGAGCGCTTCGGCGTGCCGGTGATCGGCGTCATCGAGCCCGCCGCGCGTGCGGCGGTGAGTGCGTCGACGCGGGGCCGCATCGGGGTCGTGGGCACGCTCGCCACCGTGGGCAGCAATTCGTATTTCGATGCCATCATGCGGCTGTCGCCGCGCGCGATGGTGCAGCAGCGCGCCTGCCCGCTGTTCGTGCCGCTGGTCGAGGAGGGCTGGCTGGATCACGACGTGACACGGATGGTGGCGAACGAGTACCTGGCCGAGCTCAAGACCGCGGACCTGGACAGCCTCATCCTCGGCTGCACGCACTACCCGATGCTCGCGCCGCTGCTGAAGAGCGCCATGGGCGGGAACGTGCGGCTCATCGACTCCGGCGCCGAGGCCGCGCACGCCACGGCCGAGTTGCTGGCGTCGAAGGGCCTGCTCGCGCCGCCCGGCGCGCGCGAGCCGCTGCACCACTTCTTCCTCAGCGACGAGCCGCGCCGCCGCAGCTTCGCGCGCGTGGCCGAGACGTTCCTCGGCCGCCCGCTGCCGCCGGTGAGCGTAGTGGACCAGACCGACCTGCCGTGGTACGAGCGCATGCACGACACCGAGCAGGGCTCGGTGCGCCACCCCGCGACCTCGCCGCCGGAGTGACGACATGACCCGAAAGCCCGCTGCGATCCGCGAACACGAAGCCCGACCTGCCGCACCGACGACGTTCCAGCGCCACGACGGTCGCACGCCGCGCGACATGCGCGGCTTCAAGGTGCAGCGCGGCGTCGCCTCGCACGCCGAGGGCTCGGCGCTGGTGACGATGGGGAAGACGCGCGTGCTGTGCACGGCGAGCGTCGAGGACCGCGTGCCCGGATGGCTGCGCGGGCAGCAGCGCGGCTGGGTCACGGCCGAGTACGGCATGCTGCCGCGCGCGACCGGCGAGCGCACGCCCCGCTCGAGCCAGACCGGCGGCCGGGCCCAGGAGATCCAGCGGCTGATCGGTCGCTCGCTGCGCGCGGTCACCGACCTGACCGCGTTCGGCGAGCGCATGATCACGCTCGACTGCGACGTGATCGAGGCCGACGGCGGCACGCGCACCGCCGCCATCAACGGCGCGCTGGTGGCGCTGCACGATGCCTTCGTGTGGCTCTCGAATCAGAACCACCTCACGCGACCGCCGCTCCAGGACTCGGTCGCCGCGATCTCGGTGGGCATGGTCAAGGGCAACCCCTGCATCGACCTCGATTACGTGGAGGACTCGGGCGCAGACGTGGACATGAACGTGGTTATGACCGGCAAGGGCCGCTTCATCGAGGTGCAGGGCACCGGCGAGCGCGCCACGTTCGACGAGCGTGAGATGCGCACGCTGCTGCGGCTCGCGCGCGCCGGCATCCGGCGCGTGACCGCGCACCAGCGGAAGCTGCTCTCGGGTTCGGGACTGCTGCCGGAGTGAAGTTCGTCATCGCCACGTTCAACCGCGACAAGGCGGCGGAGATCCATGCGTTGCTCGCGCTCCCCGACGTCGAACTGGTCGCGCTCGCCGACTGGCCGGGCGCGACCGCCCCGGAAGAGACCGGCGACACGCTGCTCGCGAACGCGCGCATCAAGGCCCGCGCGGCCGCGGCACTCACCCGGCTGCCGGCGATCGCCGACGACACCGGCCTCGAGGTGGATGCATTGGGCGGCGCCCCCGGCGTCCGCGCCGCGCGCTACGCGGGCCCGCAGGCGAGCTACGCCGACAACGTCGCCAAGCTCCTGCGCGAGCTGGCCGGCGTGCCCGAGGAGCGGCGCACCGCGCGCTTCCGCACCGTCTGTTACGCCGCCTGGCCCGACGGCACCGAGATGAGCGCCGATGGCGTGCTCGCAGGCACGATCATCGAAGCCCCCCGCGGCACGAACGGCTTCGGCTACGACCCCGTGTTCCTGCCCAAGGGCGAGACGCGCACGTACGCCGAGTTGAGCGACGAGGAGAAGAACGCGATCTCCCACCGAGCGCGCGCGGTGCGGGTGCTGCGAAGCCTGATCGCCTGACTCAGGCGGGAGTCCCCGTCCGGGCTCCCGCTCGCGGGCATGCGCCGAGCCGCGCGCCGCTCCCTACTCGCCGCCGAGCTGGTGCACGCGCAGCGTGTTCGTCGAGCCCGCGGTGCCCGGCGGCGTGCCGGCGACGATGACGACGTAATCGCCCTTCTTGCCGCGACCCATCTGCAGCAGCGCGCGGTCGACCTGCGCGACCATCTCGTCGGTGTGCAGCGCGCGCGGCACGATGAACGTCTCCGTGCCCCACACCAGCGCGAGCCGGCTCCGCACCTCGGGCTGCGGCGTGAACGCGAGGATCGGGATCGTGTTCCGGTGCGCGGCCACGTGGCGCACGGTGGCGCCAGTCTCCGTGAACGCGACGAGCGCCACGGCGTGAAGATCCTCGGCGATGCGCACGGCATTGAGCGCGATCGCCTCGGGCCGCGTCTCCGGCCGCCGCCGCACGCTCGGCAGGCTCCACAAGCCCTGCGATTCGGCGGCGCCGATGATCTTCGCCATGGTCTCGACCGCGGCGATCGGGTGCTCGCCGACGCTGGTCTCGCCCGAGAGCATCAGCGCGTCGGCGCCGTCGAGGACGGCGTTCGCCACGTCGCTCGCCTCCGCCCGCGTCGGGTGCGGGTGGTGGATCATCGAGTCCAGCATCTGCGTCGCCACGATCACCGGCTTGCCGTGCTCGCGCGCGAGGCGGATCGCGCGCTTCTGGAGCAGCGGCACCTGCTCGAGCGGGATCTCCACGCCAAGGTCGCCGCGCGCGACCATCAAGCCTTCGAACGCGCGCGTGATCGGGCCCAACCGGTCCACGGCCTCGGGCTTCTCGATCTTGGCGATCACGGGCAGTCGCGCGCCCACCTCGTCCATGATGGCGTGCACGTCCTCGATGTCCTCGGCCGCGCGTACGAACGACAGCGCGATCAGGTCCGCGCGCAACGACAGCCCGAACTTGAGGTCCTCGCGGTCCTTCTGGCTGAGACACGGTGCGCTCACGCGGACGCCGGGAAGGTTGATGCCCTTGTGGTCCGAGATGCGGCCGCCCTCGACCACCGTGGTCCGCACGCGCACACCGTCGGTGTCGTCCACGCGCAGCGCCACACGGCCGTCGTCGATCAGCACGCGCGCGCCGGCCACGACGTCCTTCGCCAGCGCGGCGTACGTGGTGCTCGCCAGCTCGCGCGTGCCCTCGACGGGCTCGGTCGTGATCGTGAACCGGTCGCCGGACGCCAGCGTGACGCCGCCGTCCTCGAACTCGCCGAGGCGGATCTTCGGACCCTGCAGGTCCACGAGCACGGCCACGGCGCGCTGAGCGGCATCGCTCGCCGCGCGCACGTTGCGGTAGACGGCGGCGTGCTCCTCGCGGGTGCCGTGCGAGAGGTTGAGGCGGGCCACGTCCATGCCGGCGTCCACCAGCTCCCGGATCTTCTCCGGCGAGGACGTGGCCGGGCCGAGCGTGCACACGATCTTGGCGCGACGTTTCATGGCAGGGAGCCCAGCCTCCGGCCGGGAATAGTGAAGTTGGGGTGGATGATGGGGTTCGAACCCACGACCCTCGGGACCACAACCCGATGCTCTGCCAGCTGAGCTACATCCACCACCACACGTTCACCCGAACATCCTGCACCGTGGCACATGGCGCGCCTGGAGGGAATCGAACCCCCGACCTACGGATTAGAAATCCGTTGCTCTATCCAACTGAGCTACAGGCGCAGCGCGGCGACCGGCTCGTGAAAGCCGGGTCCGACCCGCTGCGGAGCCGCGCGGGAAGGCTGCAGCGCCTCACCCGTGCAGTCGCCCGCAGCCGGCCAGAAGCTGGTCGGGGCGAGAGGATTTGAACCTCCGACTCCCTGCTCCCAAAGCAGGTGCGCTACCGGGCTGCGCCACGCCCCGATGAAACTCGGTGGCAAATCGGCCGGAGACGATAGGCGAGCGTTCCCGGACGCGTCAAACGCGGGCGCGACGCGCGCCGAGCGCGCGGGCTAGCGGTAGATCGCTTTCACCGCTCCCCACGTGCGCTGTCCCGCCCCGACCGGCATGCCGGGAAGGAAGAACCGTCGCACCTTGCTGCAGTTCTGGTCGGCGAGATACACCCAGCCGTCGCGCAGCGTCATGAACACGGGCTGGTCCACGCGGGTGCCCGCCACCATCGGTCCATCGGCGCAGTGGTCCGCGAGCGCGATGCTGGTGATGTCCACGGCGGGATTGCCGCGCGTGGGCGATGCGTACTTGAGCCGGCCGAACCCGAACGTGGCGACGATGAAGTTGTCCCCGGTCCAGCGTACGAAGCCCATCGCCTGGCTCAGGCCGCCGATCACCTGCGTCACCGGCGAGCCGCCGGGCGCGATGCGCAGGATCCGGTCCTCGTTCCCCGCGTACAGGTTGCCGGCGTCGTCGAAGTCGAGCTGGTACGTCTGGTTGCCGACCACGCCGAGGCCGGTCCCGTAGTCGCTGACCACGGCGGCGGGCGTGAGCTTGATCACCTTCTGCCCGTTGTACACGCCCGCGTAGAGATTGCCGCTCACGTCCATCGTGAGCCCGAACAGCGACGGCAGGCTGCCCTTGAACAGGCTCACGACGCCAGCGGGCGTCACTTTCAGGATCTTCCCGGTGTTGGCCACGGCCAGGTCACCGCGGTCCGCCACCCACACGTTGCCGGACGGATCACAGACGACGCCGACGGGGTGGACGAACAGCGAGCTGGTCACGAATGCGCTCGCGCTGCCCCCGCCCGCGGGCACCTTGTAGAGCGTCGTCCCGTGGTTGGTCACGTACAGCGTGCCGGACGGGTCGAACGCGAGCCCCCAGGGGCCGGGCACACCGGTGGCGTAGGTCTCGATGTTCTGTGCCCTCGCGGCACCACCGCTGGCGACGAGCAAAAAAAGGGCAAGGAGCGTGCAGCGGGAGCGGAAGGACATGGCGGCCTCGGCAGTGAGTGGGTGGGTCAGGAGAGCCTAGCGAGCCCGGCACGCCCGCGTCCACGGAATTGCCGCGAACGCAGCGGTCCGCACGCGACTTCCGCGCCTTTCAGCCGCTCATGTGAAGGCCTATGCTGTGCGGGTTCACAAGCCCTCGGCCCCCGGTTCACGGGAGCCCCCATTTCAAGGAGTCACGCATGAGCCTCAACCGGGTCATCCTGCTCGGCCGCCTCGGCCGGGATCCCGAGGTGCGCTACGCCCAGAGCGGCACCACGGTCGCCACGCTCAACATGGCCACCGACGAGCGCCGCCCCGACGGCAGCGGCGGTTGGAAGAACGAGACCGAATGGCACCGTGTGGTGCTGTTCGGCAAGCAGGCCGACCTCGCGAAGCAGTACCTCACCAAGGGTCGCGAGGTGCTGATCGAGGGTTCGCTGCGCACGCGCCAGTGGCAGGACAAGGAAGGGCAGAAGCGTTACACGACCGAGGTCGTGTGCCAGAACATGCGCTTCGTCGGCGGCCGCGGCGGTGCGGGCGGCGGCGCAGGCTCGGGCTTCGAGGGCCGCGACAACGAGCAGCCGGCGCCGGTGGGTGCCGATGACATCAGCGAGTTCGGCGGCGGCGGCGACGACAGCGACATCCCGTTCTGAGTCGCCGTTTCGGCGCGAACATCTGAACGCTGACGCGCGGGGCTACCGCGCACCCATGAACCAGGGGGCGTCCTGGTCTCGACGGGGGGACTGAAACAGAGAGTGCAGGCCGGGGACCCGACGCCTCGTCAAAAAAGCGGGAACATTACATCTGCCAACGAGCAGATGGCTCTCGCTGCCTAATTAGGCAGTGACGCCTTCCCGGACCCCGCCTGTGGGGGACGGAGCGGGCGCCATACAATCGCAGGCTGGTCCAAAGCCCCGCCCGCGGGCCGCGGACGAGATGCAGTCAGGGCTGGCGCGCAGAGATCCCGCCGATCGGAGCGACGCGCGCGAGAACGTCTCAGCGTAGGTCGGATACGCCTGTAGGACTCTCTGCGGATGACCTTTCGGACGCGGGTTCGATTCCCGCCGCCTCCACCATCTCGCGATCGGCCGGCCCCACATGGGGCCGGCCGTTCGTATATGCGCCGGCCACGCGCCCGGCCCGAGACGTTCCGGGCGCTGAGCCGTGGAGAGCGGAGATTCCCCCATTGACGCTGCCCGTGGCCGAGTGGCAGCGTCGGGGCTCCAAACTCTCCCCCCAGCGTTCCACCCCCGACCGGGTCGGAGCGACGATGAAGCTCAAGCTGCTCGCCCTCGCCACGCTCGCGCTCATCGCAACGAGCCTCGGCAGCTGCTCCCACAAGGTCGTCAACCCCAGCGAACCGCCCGGTACGCCACCGGGGACGCAGCAGGGCACGAACGTTCCACCCGAGACCTGGTTCGCCGGCCCCGATCCCAGCGATGCCGCGGCCGGATGGCTCACGGACACGGGACCGTTCGGTGGTCGCTACCTCCCCGCGCCCGCGGACTGGAACGGGTATCCGGGCTTCCCCGGCATCCCGAACACGATGCTGAGCCCCGAATCGCTGACGGTCCTTCCCAAGGACCGGCCCGAGCGCAGGACGTTCATCGAGATCTACGGCGACCGCATCTGGCTGCGCCAGGAAGGCGACACGATCCACATCAACTCGTGGGCCATCCTCCCTTCCGGCGGCTCCGATCCCGACTCGCCGTATTCGGTCCTCGTCAACCGTTCAATGATGCCCTTCATGGGCGGGCCCGTGCTCACGCCCGACAGTGCCAATGGCTCACCGATCGGCTTCCGGCTTCAGGTTGAGCTCGAGGACGCTCTGGGACGCGTCAGCCGGCCGTCGGAGAGCACCACGTATCCGCGGGTCGATCCGTTGTCGCCGTTCCACAATCCGGTGATCAACGGCTACTTCCCGCTCGTCGAGGCGGGACGTGCCTACGCCGTCGCGCGCGCCGTGGATGGCGACGATGCCGTGGATCGGCGGATCGACCATCAGCCTGGCGGGGCGGTGGGCATCGTCACCCGCGTCGACGGCGGCGGCGGCTCGCCCGATGACATCGCGCTGCGCAGCAAGATCCTCACGTTCTACGTCGATCATCC
>DATNFC010000247.1:0-6117 GCA_035606545.1 Candidatus Methylomirabilota bacterium | reverse complement strand
GGGCCATGACGGACGACGACGCGGCGCGCGGAGGCCTGCTCGGCGAACGAGAGCCCCACCGCGAGGACGAGAGCCAACGGGATCAGGCGCCTCATGGGACACCTCCTGCATCGGGGAGTGTGGAACGAAGTGGACGACCGGTATTGATTGCAGGGCGCGTGCCGGTGCACGCGGGCAGCGCAAGTCGTTGTGCCCGAGCGCTCGCGTGCGCCGCAGGGTGGAATGCCCCGGCGCGATTGGCCCGACGCGTACAGCGAAGGGCCGTACGCGTACGCCGAGCGGCAGCGCTGCACTTCGAACTTGATTGCGGTCGCGCCCGGCCCGAAGCTGCGTGAGCGCCACGCCGCCCCCGCTCGCCCCCGCGCCCGTGACGACCGTCCCTCACGCTCGGCGCTGCCCCCCGCTCCTGCGCTCGTCCCCGTCCCTCGCGTCATCCGACGCGCGCAGGAGGCATCCATGCGCCAGCTCCGCATCCTCGTCGTACCGCTCATCGCCACGCTGCTGTTCGGCTGTGGCCGCCAGACGCCGCTCACGCCGAGTGGGGGCGATCCGGCTGCGATCGCTCCGATCGACCTCTCCGAGCTGCACCGCATCGAGCGCATGCCGCTCGCGGGCGCCGGCAAGCTCGTGGAGGTGCCCGCCGGCTCGGTGGACGCGCTCGCGGCCGCGCTCACGGCTGCCGGCACGAACGGCACCGTCGTGCTGAAGAGCGGGCTCCACACCGAATCCGGCATGGTCGAGATCGCGCACACCGTGACGCTCGCCGGCGAGACGGGGGCGGTGCTCGAGTCCGACACCCATCCCTCGCTCACGGCCGACGACGCGGTGGATCCGGCGCTGTGGGTGCACGGGGCGGCGAACGTGGTGATCCGCGGCATCGAGATGCGCCCTGCGGGCGCCATCGGCGGCACCGGCATCCTGCTCCACAACGCGCCGAACGCGAGCGTGTTCGGCAACAACATCCACGACGTGCAGAACGGCGTGCTCGGGGAAAAGGCGGACCAGGCGAAGGTGTGGAGCAACCGCATCGCGTGTTCCACGGGCTGGCTCACCGGCGCCATTCCCCAGGCGCTGGGGATCACCATCGTCAACGGGAGCAATGCGGTGATCGCGAACAACCAGGTCGCCGGCGCGCTGTTCGGCATCTGGCCGTGCGACGCCGGCGGCAAGGTGCTCGCGAACAAGGCGAGCGGCTGCCTCGAGGGCATCATCTTCTGCAAGGTGCCGGCGTGGTCGTTCGAGCTCCCGGACGAGACGTACGCCGGCTCGGCGCAGAGCACGACGCACTGCCTGGCGCAGGGCAACGAGACGTTCGGCAACTTCGCCGACGGCATCATCGTCATCGACGGCGCGCACGACAGCCGGGTCGTGGACAACAACTCGCACGACAACGGCGCCTACGACGTGGAGCTGTGCGGCGACTCGTTCCGGTTCGGCTTCCTGACGCCGAGCAGCTTCAACTGCACGTTCACCGCCGGCTCGCACCCCAGCGTGAAGGTGAAGAACTGTGGCAGCAACAACGTGGTGAACGGCGGCATCCTGGTGGACAACGCCGTCGATCCCTGCAACTGAAACGCGGGCCGCAAGCGGGGGCGTGTCGCGCACGCGTGACACGCCCCCGACGCGTTCAGCGGGTCGGCGGCGACAGCCGCATCGACTCGAACAGCCCGGGGGCGTTCAGGGATCCGGAGAGGCGGTAGGAGATGCCGAGCGCGAACACCTCCCGCCGCTGATAGAAGATGGTGTCGTGGAGTTGTTGTTGTTGGGCGGAAAGCGTGAGCGCCCAGTCGTCCTCGAGGAAGTAGCTCAGCGACGCACCGGAGACGACGGTCCACGTCTCGGGCTTGCGATCCCAGCCGGAGCCGGGCGCCCGCAGGTTGTGGAGGAACTTCGCATCCGCGTACCAGCGGTCGGCGACGAGCCAGACGGCCTGGAGCCCGGTCGAGAGCAGGAAGTCTTCGCCGCCCTCCGTCACCAACGCCCGCGAGACCCCGTCCACCTGCCATCGGGGGCCGAACGGCTCGTGATACTGCACCGTGACGCCGGAGAGGATGAAGTCGTCGCGATCGTTGGTCTCGGTGCGTGGGATCACCATCTCCGATGCGTTGACCAGCGTGCCATTCACATAGAAGGCATCGGACGACGTGCCGCCCGTGCTGACGTGTTGCTGCTGCTGGAACAACACAACCTGTGGGCCGACCGATAGACCGCGAAAGCGCAAGAGCACCGATCCCCTGATCGTGAGCGGTTCGAGCAGTCGCTGGACCGCGTAGGCATCCAGCCCGCGCTCGCTCAACACGCCATCGTCGGTCAGCAGCCGCTCCAGCTCGCGCCAGAAGTACTTCGTGGGCCGGTCGTGTGCGAACGCGAGCCGGGCCTCGGTGGTGTAGAGCGACGCCAGGCGCTCGCGAGCGGTCCGTGACAGCTCACGCTGGATCGTGCCCTCCTGCAACAGGCGCTGTTCCAGCACCTGGACCTGGTAGACCGGCGTGGCATCCCGCACTCGGCCCCAATCGAGGCCCGCGGTGAGCTGGGAATTCACGTTGTAGCCACCGGTCGTGAAACTGCTGGTGGTTTGGGCCTCGGTGGTGGGGGAGCGTGCGATCTGGCTCCCGGAGTTCCAGGTCTGATCGAACGCCGCGTCCACGGCCGCGCTGAACGAGATGCCCAACGGAATGCCCCACGGATAGCGACTGTCCCCGATGAAGCCGGACAACACCTGATTGGTCCTGGTGAACTGACTCGTGCCGTCTATCGTTACGTCGGTGGGCACGAGCACGAACTGCTGCTCGGCTCGCGCCCGATCAGCGAGGGCGCTGAACGAGAGCTCGTAGACCGTCGAACGCGGGTCGGAGTCGAAGCCGCCCGTGAAGCTGGTGCTTCCCCGCGCGGACACCCTGCTGTTCTTCGACTCACCGCTGAAGGGGCCGGTGCCGCGCTGGAAGTCGCCGATGGCGGTCACGTTGGCCGTCCACGATCGCCAGTAGTGCTCCGGGATCCGGTAGTCGGCGTAGGGGTCGTCGGCGGCGGCGGAGAGAGCGGGGAGCAGGGTGAGCGATGCGCTGAGGATCAGCGCGGGGCGGATCCCACGCATGGGATCACCTCCTGCTGGAGAAGACACGGGGATGCGAGGAATCTACCCCGCGGCGGCTGAACAGTGCGAACCTGCCTCCCGGCTCGTGCGCGCCCCGGCCAGCAGGCCGGAGGCGTGAGCCGCATCGGCGCGAACACGGCCGGCACCCCTCCTGCAGGCATGACTCCTTAGGATGCGTCGACCCTATCCCGCATCAGACGGCGGCGAACGCGGAATTCCTAGCGTGGGCTGCCGGGCCCCATTCTCAACCGCGGCGCCGGAACCGCGATGCCGGCGACCTGCAGCCCGGCGACCAACGCCGCGAACATGATCACCATCCGGAACGCCGCCTCGATGCCGTTCACCACCTCGCGGTCGAGGAGCAGCGCGAGGCTTCGAAAGCCGATGCTGCCGGGCACGAGCATCAACAGCGCCGGCGACAGCGTCACCAGGGCCGGCGTGTGGCGCACGCGCGCGAGCAGGTTGCTCGCGAGCCCGGCGACGAGCGCGCCGGCGAACACGCCCAGCTCGGGCCCGAGCGCCCTCGAGCCCACGCGGCTCCCGAGCACCGCGGCCACGCACACGCCGAGGATCGCCGGCGCATCGACGGGCCGCGCGCGCATGAGCACGGTGAACGCGAACGGGGCGACGAGAACTGCCGCCCACTCGCACCACGCCGGCAGCGGCGTGGGCATCGCCGGCGCCACGGCGCCGAATGCCGCCTGCGCCACGCGCGCACCCAATGCCACGCCGAACATGAGCACGAGGAAACGCATGATGGCGCCGGTGAGCCGCGCGGTGCCGGAGACGAGGTGCTGGGCGTTCAGCTCGCTCATCGCCGCCGAGAGCGTGAGCCCCGGGAGTAGCACGATCAGTCCGCCGAGCGTGGCGAGGTAGGTCGAGAGCGGCACGCGCGTGGCGAGTGACGAGACCGCGAACGAGACCACGAATGCGGCGAGCGGCTCATGGAAGCGCCGCGCGTCGGGCGGCAGCAGGTTCGCCGCCGCGACCCCGCCGGTGAGCATGGCGAGCGCGCCGGCCGCCGCCACCTCCACGCCGCCGCCGCCCAGCAGGCAGGCGGCCGAGCCGCCGGCGATGCCGAACGCCACGGTGGTGAGCGCCACGCCCCAGCGCGGCGGCTCGCGGTCGAGCGCATCCAGCGCCGCGAGCCCCGCGCGCGGCGCCAGCCGGCCCGCGAGCACTTCCTCGGCGATCGCCTGGACGCGGCCCAGTCGCTCGAGGTGGAGGTCGCCGGGCTCGACGCGGACGAGGAACGTGCGCTGGCGCTCGTCCGAGCCGAACGCGGAGAAGATCGACGTCGGTGTGGTGAAGAACTGGCCCTCGAGGCCGAGCCGGTCGGCGGCGTCGGCGAGCATCTCCTCGATGCGGTGCGACGAGTAGCCGAGCGCATGGAGCGCGCGGCCCAGTCGCAGCACGAACGCGGTCGCGTCGTCATCGGCCATGGCGCGAACCGTACCGAACCGCGCGCGCGGGCGCGAGCCCGTTGGTTAGAGCAGCGCCTGGATCCAGCCGCCGTCCACGGCGATCGACTGGCCGGTGATGTAGCTCGCGCGCTCCGACGCCAGGAACGCGGTGAGCGCGGCGAACTCCCGCGGCTCGCCGAGCCGGCCGAGCGGGATCTCGCGCTCCCAGCGCGCCACCGCCTGCTCGGGCGTGATGCCGTCACGCTTCGCGTTCGCGAGCGCCAGCGCCTCCACGCGCTCGGTGCGCGTGTAGCCGGGCAGCACGTTGTTCACGGTCACGCCGAACGGCGCCACCTCGTTGGCGAGCGTGCGCGCCCAACCCGTCACCGCCGCTCGCAGGCTGTTCGAGAGCATCAGGTTGTCCACCGGCTGCTTCGCCGCGATCCCCGTGAGGTTGAGGATGCGGCCCCAGCGGCGCTCCTTCATTCCGGGGAGCACGCGGCGCGCGAGCTCGACCGGCGCGAACAGCACCAGCTCGGCAGCCCTCTGCCATGCCGCGGCGTCGTGCGTCTCGAACTTCCCGGGCGGTGGGCCGCCGCCGTTCGTGAACAGGATGTCGACGCGGCCATAGATCCGGAGCGCGGTGTCCACGAACGTCTCGATGTCGCCGGCTCGAGAGACGTCTGCGGCGCGCGCCAGCACCTCGGCACCGGTGGCGTTGGAGATCTCGTTGCCCACCGCCTCGATCGCCTCGGCGTCGCGAGAGCAGATCGCAAGCTTCGCGCCCTCGGCGGCCAGCTCCTCGGCCACGGCGCGGCCGAGGCCCTTCGAGGCCGCCGCGACGAGCGCGACCCTGCCCTTGAGTCCGAGGTCCATCTACTTCTGCTTGCGCAGGTAGGCGTCGGTCTTGTTCACCCAGTCCCAGCGCGGCGGACTGAACACGTCGATCGCGAACACCTCGTCCTGCGCCTCGGCGCGGTGCGGCACGTTCGCCGGGATCTGCAGCACCTCGCCGCCCTTGACGTCGATCACCTTCTCCTCGTCGCCGATCCAGAATCGCAGCGTGCCCTTGACCACGTAGCTGAACTGCTCGTTCTCGTGGTGGTGCTTCGGCGCGCCGCCGCCGGTACTCAGGAACACCTGCGCCATCGTGATCTGCTCGCCGCTCACGAGCTTGCGGCCGAACGTCGGATTGACCTCGTCGCGCGGCAGGTCGTCCCACCGTGTGTGCGTGACCGCCTTGAGTGTCTCCATCGTCTCCTCCTCTAGACCACGTCGAAACGCGGCGCCGCGGCGATCGCGCCGCAGGCGAGTGCGCGCTCGTAGAGCAGCTTCAGCCCGGCGCGGCCCTTCTCACCCATCTCCAGCGTCAGCTCGTTCACGTACATGTGCACGAACATCTTCCCCTGCGAGGTGTCGAGGCCGCGGCCGAACTGGAGCGCGTAGCGGATCGCCTCGTCCTCGTGCGCGAACGCCACCTCGATGCTCTTACGAAACCCCGCACTGCACGCGCGCATGAGCGGCTCGCCGAGGTCGCGGCGCACGACGTCGAGGCCGAGCGGCACCGGCAGGTCGTCGCGCTCCTTCCACAGCTCGCCGAAGTCGAGCACCTTGGTGAGC
>DATNFC010000246.1:0-26691 GCA_035606545.1 Candidatus Methylomirabilota bacterium | reverse complement strand
CTCTACACGCAGGACCTGGCATGAACCTCCCGCACTGAATGCGGTGCTCGCGAGCCAGTACGGCGCCGCGCTCGACATGCTCCTGCCCCGATGCGCACTGGGCGAATCGCTCGAGGAGCGGGATCGGAGCGCCCGCTACCGCTCACGGACCCCGCGCCGCGCGTCGCCGGCCGAAGGCGAAGCGCCACCGGTGTCGCCGGCCGCGTGGGAAGCACCAGAATTCCCTCAAAAAACTGGGCAAACTCAGGCGTAATAATGCCTTGAGACACCAATCGGCGCTCCCGTATACTGCTCCGCTGCTTGCAGCTGCCGGTCCCCGTGGGATCGGCCATCACGAGTGGAAAGGAGCCCGCAATGGGCCTGCTGGAGAAAGTCGAGAACAGCCAGATCAAGACCGAGCGCCCGGACCTGCGACCCGGCTTCACGGTCGAGGTCATGGTGCGCGTGATCGAGGGGGACAAGGAGCGGCAGCAGAAGTTCCGCGGCCTCGTCACCAACGTCCGCGGCGCGGGGATGCGAAAGACGTTCACGGTGCGCAAGATCTCCGAGGGCATCGGCGTCGAGCGCACGTTCCCGCTGCATTCGCCGACGCTGGCGAGCATCACCGTCATCCCGTCCGAGCAGAAGAAGGTGCGTCGCGCGAAGCTCTTCTACCTGCGCAAGAAGAAGGGCAAGGCCGCCCGTTTGAAGGAGCGGACGGGAGCCGTCACCACGACCGGCGAGTGAAGCGAGCCCGCTGGCGCCGGTTGGCACGCGAGGAAGCCCGGTGGACGGGCGAGCGTGCCGCGGTGGCCGGGGTGGACGAAGCCGGTCGCGGCCCCCTGGCGGGGCCGGTGGTTGCCGCCGCTGTCATCCTGGACCTCTCCAAAGACTGGGACGGGATCGACGACAGCAAGCAGCTCACGGCCGAGCAACGTGAAGATCTCTACGCCCGGGTCATGGAAGGGGCCCGGGCGTTCGCTTGGTCCGCCGCGGGGCCGCGCGTCATCGACCGCATGAACATCCGCAGGGCCACGCACCGGGCGATGGCCAGCGCGGTGCGCAGGCTCGCTGTGGCGCCCGAGCTGGTGCTGGTGGACGGCCACGAGACGATCGGCGATATCGCGCACGAGCAGTGCGCGGTCGTGGGCGGCGACGGCAAGTGCCTGTCGATCGCGGCCGCGAGCATCGTGGCCAAGGTGATCCGCGATCGGCTCATGGAGCGCCTCGACAAGGTGTGGCCCGTGTACGGGTTCGCGCGGCACAAGGGCTACGGCACCGCGGAGCACCTGAACGCGATCCGCATGCACGGGCCCTGTCCGCTCCATCGCTGGAGTTTCGCGCCGGTCACCGAGCTGGAGCTGCCGCTGGTGTGAGCGCGCGTCGGGTCGGCACCCCGACCCGTGCTAGAGTCCCTGATCCCCGTGTCCCGCCCCGTTGGAGGGAGTGGCCATGGGCGACGCACAGGACCGCGGGCGCGCCGGCGAGGCGCTGGCGGCCGCGTATCTGGAGCTGGTGGGATACCGGTTCGTGGCGCGCAACGTGCGCCTGGCGGGTGTGGAGGTGGACCTGGTGGTCGACGACGGAGCGGCCCGCGTGCTGGTCGAGGTGCGCCTGCGCTCGCGCGGCGACTACGGCGGCGCGTCCGCGACGATCGTACGTGCCAAGCGCGAACGGCTGATCCGCGCCGCGCGCGCGCTCGAGCAGCAGGGCGTGTGCCACCCGCGCGTGGACGTGGTGGCGATCGACCTCACCTCGGGCGGCGCCACGCTCACACACCACCGCAACGCGGTCACCGGCTAGCCGCGTGGTGAAGCTCCCGAAGCTCGGCAAGATCCGCATCGCGCGACTGCGGCAGAACATGCGTGCGCGCCTGCGTGCCCAGCGCGCGTGGTGGCGGCGCCGGCTGCGCGCGCTCGCCGGCGACCACGAGGTGCTGTTCCCCGAAGCCGGCGGCGGCGTCGTCGCCGTCGAGACGCTGGCCGCGGGCGCCGGCGCGCGCATCGCGATCCTGCACGCGAACGCCGGCAGCGGCCACAAGAGCGCCGCCGTGGCGCTCGCGCACGCGGTCGCCGGCATGGCGCCCGATGCCACGGTGCGCGCGGTCGACACGCTGGTGTTCGCGTCGCGCTTCTACCGCAGCACGTACACACAGGGCTACAACGCCATGGCCCAGCGCGCGCCGCGGCTGTGGGGCGCGCTCTACGCGCTGTGGGCGCAGGCGCGCGTCAACAAGAGTGCGGGCCCCGCGCGCGAGGCGCTCGACCGGCTGGCGCTCCGCGGCCTCGTGCGCGTCGTCGAGCGCGAGCGCCCCGACGCGATCGTGTGCACGCACTTCCTGCCGGTCGAGGCGCTGTATCCCATTCGCGGACGCGGGCGGCTCGACGTGCCGCTGCACGTGGTGATCACCGACTTCACCGCGCACCCGCTGTGGGCCTATCCGCACGTGGACCGCTACTTCGTGGCCAGCGAGCAGGTGGCCGGCGAGTTGGCGGGCCATGGCGTGCCGCGCGAGCGCATCGAGGTCACCGGCATTCCGGTGGATATGCGCTTCGCGCAGCCGCACGGCCGCGAGACCGTGCGCGCGCGCTTCGGCTTCCCGCTGGAGCGCCCGCTCGTGCTGGTCATGGGCGGCGGCGGCGGCGTGGGCCCGATGGCAGAGCTGGCCGACCGCCTCGCGACGCTGCCCGAGTCGCCGCAGGTGGTGGTGCTCTGCGGCACGAACGCGCGGTTGCTGCGGCAGATCGAGGCGCTGGTGCCGGTGCACGGCGGACGGCTGCGCGGCATGGGGTTCACGCCGCACGTCGACCTGCTGCTCGAAGCGTGCGACCTGGCGGTGAGCAAGGCCGGCGGGCTGACGTGCGCCGAGGCGCTCGTCAAGCACACGCCGCTCGTCGTGTTCAGGCCCACGCCCGGGCAGGAGGTGGGCAACGTGCGCTGGCTCGAGGCCGGCGGCGCCGCGGTGCATGCCGATTCGCTCGACACGGTGGCCGCCACGGTGTCGCGCTGGCTCGCCGACGCCGATGCGCTGCGCCGCGCGCGCGAGAACGCCGCCGCGCTGGCGCGGCCGGACGCCGCCGAGACGATCGCGCGGCGCGTGCTCGACTCCGTACGTCGCGAGCGACACGACGAGGGCGCCGCGTGAGGTTGTTCGGGCCGCTCGCGATCCCCTTCGCAGTGTTCCTCGTCGTCGCCAGCACGCATGCGGCCGCGCCCGCGCCTGCGCCCGCCCCGGTGGTGGCGACACTCCCCGTCCCCATGACGCGCGAGGCCGCGATCGCCCGCGCCAGCGCCATCCGCGACCTCGTGAGCCGCGGCGAGACGAACGGGCTCTGGTCCGACTTCAACGCCCGGATGCGAGACGCGGTCACGGATTCGGTGTCCTACGCCACGACGAACAGCACCATCCACGCGCAGATCGGCGCCATCGACTCGGTGCTGAGCGAGGAGGTGAGCGAGCGCGACTCGCTGATCGTGGTGAAGACCCGCTGCCGCTTCCAGCGCCTGCCGGTGCCCGGTGTGCTGACCGTGGGCTTCGATCGCACCGGACGGATCGGCGTGATGAGCATCCGGCCCGACGCCGCCGAGCCGCGGGAGTTCGCGAGCGCGTTCCTCGACTACCAGCCGCGGACGCGCTTCGAGCTGCCGTTCAAGGGCGAGTGGCTGGTGTTCTGGGGCGGCCGCACGCTGGGCGAGAACTATCACGCCGCGAGCCGCGCGCAGCGTTTCGCGCACGACCTGGTGATGGTGCGCGACGGCCGCACGCACCCGGACTCGAGCACCGCGCTCTCGAGCTACTACTGCTACGGCCAGCCGATCCTGGCGCCGGCCCCCGGCGTCGTGGTGATCGCGGTGGACACGTTGCCCGACCAGCCGATCGGGTCGCGCGATCCTGCGCACCCGGGTGGCAACCACGTTGTGATCGACCATGGCAACCGCGAGTTCTCACTGCTCGCGCACATGCAGCCGCACTCGCTGCGCGTGAAGGTGGGTTCGCGCGTGAAGCGTGGCCAGCTGCTGGGACTCGCCGGCAACTCGGGAAACACGAGCGAGCCGCACCTGCACGTGCACCTGATGAACGGCCCGAACATGAGCGATGCGGACGGGCTGCCGATGCCGTTCACGAACTACATGATCGACGGCGCGTTCATCGAAAAAGGGGAGCTCAAGCGCTTCCAGCTCGTGCGGCCGCGCGGCAAGTAGGCGTTTGTCGCGCCCGCCGGGCTGTGACACGCTGCGCCTCCCTCGATCCCCCAAGGAGTTCGCGTATGCGGCCGCTGTCCCCTGCTCTTGCCGCGCTAGCGCTGTGCGTCTTCGCGCTTCCCGCCCTCGCCGCCACCGCGCGCGGCACGCTCTACGGGATGGTGGTGAGTCCCACCGACCAGGCCGCCCGCGACTTCTCCGACCCCGGCTGGGGCGGCGGCCTGGAGGTGTCGTGCCCGCTCCATGGCACCGAGGGGATGCTGTCGGTGATCGGTGGCTTCGAAGCGGCGAGCCTGTACTCGAGCGTCAAGACGTTCCAAGACCAGACGACCGGCCTGCGCGTCGAGCAGCACACCGACCAGGTCTACGCCCGGCTGTTCCTCGGCGGTGAGCTTGGGCCGCACGGCAACGGCACGATCCAGCCGTACGGCAACCTCGCGGTCGCGCTCGTCTTTTACGGCATCAGCACGGACGTGGTCATACCCGACGACAGCAACCTCGAGAACTCTATCAACCAGCACCTGAGCGACCACAACGAGGCCGCGTTCGGCTGGTCGGCCGGCGGTGGCGTGAACCTGTTCTTCGGCAAGTGGGGCCTGGACGGCGGCATCCGGTTCATCAAGCAGTACGGCGTGCCGCAGCAGCTCGGCGCCGGTGCGGTGACGATCCAGCCGTCCTACTTCCAGTACCGGCTGGGCTTGAGCATTCCGTTCCGGGGCAAGTGAGCGTTTGGCCGGGATTCCGCTTGTCCGCGGGCCCGGCGCTGTGAAACCCTCGGAAAACACGGCCCAACCCGCCCGCGAGCATGCCGGCGCCGGGCCGCGCCCCTGGGGTGTCCTCCGTGCGTACCCGCATCCGTGCTCTCGCCCTGCCGCTGGCCGTGCTGGTGGCTCTATTCGCCGCCGGCCCCGCGCGCGCCCGAGACGGAACCCCGCGGGTCTCGGTCTACGCCACGCGCATGGACGCCGGCGCGCCGCGCAAGGAGGGCGCGTGGAACTCGGGCTACGGCGGCGGCTTCGACGTGACCTGGCCGCTCCCGCGCGTGCATGGCTTGTTCGCGATCCTCGGCGGGGCCGAGGCCGCGAGCCTGCACTCCGGTGTGCGCACGGAGGTGGACACCGCGAGTGGCTATCGCGCGGAGCACCACATGGACCAGCTCTACGGCCGACTCTTCATCGGCGGCGAGCTGGGGCCGCACGGCGACGGCTCGCTCGAGCCGTACGTGAACTTCGCCATGTCGATGATCGCCTACGGATACTTCGACGACGTCCAGATCACCGAGGGCGGCGCTCCGAGCGAGTTGCTCGTGTCGCAGCACGAGGGAGGCGTCGGCTGGTCGGCGGGCGCGGGGGTGAATATGAACTTCAGCCGCTTCGGCGTCACGGGCGGCGTGCGCTACCTGCGGCAGTTCGGTACGCCGCGGCAGCTCGGCAACAGCACCGTGCGCATCGAGCCGGCGTACATGCAGTACCGGATCGGCGTGACCGTGCCGTTCCCGATCGAGCCCTGAGCGCGACGCTGCTGAGGCAGCACAGGTGATGCTATACGCGCCACGGGCGCGACAACATCCACGCGCCGCGTCCGGCTACGTCGCGAGCCGTGCGAGCGCTTGACCCTCGCCGGATGCGCCCGTAGCGTCGCGCGCCTCGCGCGCACGAAGACGGGGCCCGCGTGGCGAGGCGCGCCGCGCGGGCTTCGAGCATCCGGATCGCGCGGAGGCCCGCATGCCCGACCTCGCTGCCGACGAACTGATCCGCCGCACGCTCGCCGGCGAGCGCGTGCCGCTGGCGCGTGCGCTGTCCTGGGTGGAGAACGAGCACCCGCACGCCTCGGCGCTGCTGGATGCGTGCTTCGGCCGCACCGGACGCGCGTTCCGGCTCGGCGTCACCGGCCCGCCCGGCGCGGGCAAGAGCACGCTCGTGACCCAGCTCGCGAAGGAGTACCGCGCGCGCGGCGAGACGGTCGCCGTGGTGGCGGTGGATCCCACGAGCCCGTTCTCGGGTGGCGCTCTGCTCGGCGATCGCGTGCGCATGCACGAGCTCTCGGGCGACGACGGCGTGTTCATCCGCAGCATGGCGACGCGCGGCAGCATGGGCGGCCTCGCCGTGCACACCGCGCAGGCGTGTGACGTGCTGGATGCCGCCGGCTTCGATCGCATCCTGATCGAGACCGTGGGCGTGGGGCAGAGCGAGCTGGAGGTGGCGCAGACCGCGGACTCGACCGCGGTGGTCCTGGTGCCCGAGTCCGGCGACGCCGTGCAGGCGATGAAGGCGGGCCTGATGGAGATCGCCGACCTGTTCGTCATCAACAAGTCCGACCGCGAGGGCGCCGACCGCGCCGCGCAAGCGATCCGCTCGGCGCTCCACCTGCGCGCGCGAACGAGTGAGTGGACGATCCCGGTGATGCTCACCGCGGCCTCGCTCGGCCGCGGCGTGCCCGAGCTGGTGCAGGCGTTCGAGCGCCACCTCGAGTGGCTCACCGAGACCGGCACGCTCGCAGGCCGGCGCCGGCAGCGACTCGAGCAGACGCTCGAGGTGCTCGTGCGCGAACGGCTGTGGGAGGACTTCCGCTCGCAGGTGCCGGAGGGCGCCTGGCGCGAGGCGCTGGCCACGCTTGCCGAGCGTCGCGAGACGCCCAACCGCTTGTCAGAACGACTGGTGCGGGGCACCCACCGGAGCGCGGCAACGGGCGGGCCCAGGCAGCCGCAGGCGGCGAAGAATCCCGCTGATTGATGACCGGTCGGGTGCGATACTCCCCGCACCCCCACGGAGCACAGATTCGATCAGGGAGGTTCGCCGTGCCGGTCGTCAGCCATCGAGTCCGCTATCTCGTGCTCGCGTTCGTCCTCACCTGGATGGCGCTCATGCTGCTCACGCGTCCGGCGCACGGCGCCTGGAGCGCGAGCCCCGTCGAGGTGCACGCGACCGGTGCGCTCTGCCCCGCGGTGAGCGCGATAGACGATTCACATTTCGGCGCCATCATCGTGTGGCAGGAGAACACCGCGGGCGGCGGGCTGCTCAAGGCCCAGCACCTGCTCGCGAACGGTGACGTGGATCCGTCGTGGAACGGGCCCGTCGCGGTGAGCGATGTCGACGCGGCGCGGCTCGCGACCGGCGCGGTGAGCGACGGCGCCGGCGGCGCCTACATCTGGTGGATGCAGAACACGGCGCTGTACCTGAACCACATCACCGCGGCGGGCACCGTGGCCGGCGGATGGCTCGCGCAGGGGCGGAACGTGGGCGCGCTGCCGACGACGGAGCACCGGCCGGTCGCACTCGCCGACGGGGCGGGCGGCGTCTACATGGGCTGGCTTTCGCGACCGTTCTTCTTCGACCCCACGGTGAGCATCCGCATCGCGCGGCTCGGGCCCTCGGGCGCCGGCGCCGGCGGCTGGCCGGGCGGCGGGCGCTCGTTCGGACTCGTGGGCGAACCGGGTGTATCGGTGTCGGCGTTCGGGATCGACAACGCTCCCGGCGACGGGCTCTGGCTCGGTTGGCAGACGGTCGTGCCGGGCCCCTCCGGCGGCTACCTGCCGGGTGAGTTGCGCGCCCAGCGGCTGGGCGGCGCGGGGCTGCCGGCCGAGGGCTGGACCAGCGACGGGGTCATGCTGGCGCCCTACGACCCCACGTTCATCAACCTGGCACCCGGCTGGCAGGCAGCCCCGGCGGCGTCACAGACCGCGGTCGCGCACGATGCGGCGAACGGCGCGTTCATCGTCGCGAGCCAGGGTGTCACCGACGGGGAACAGCTCATCTTCCACAACGCCCTGCGCCACATGGACGGCGTCGGGGAGCCAGCGGAAGGCTGGGGCGCCGAGGGCGTGAACCTCGGCGATGTGTACGCGAACGGCATCCCGGACCCGGGCGCTCAGGGCTCGTTGCGCGCGTTCGCCGATCACCTGGGCGGCGTGTTCGCGGGGCTGCCGTACTTCGCCAGCGAGTTCACCGCCGGGATGACGTTCTCGCACCGCTCGCCAGCCGGCGAGCCGCTGCCCGGCGGCATCGGCGCCGAGCAGCACGGCATCGAATACGCGCCGCGCGGCGATGGCGGCATGTTCGTGGCCTCGTTCAAGCCCTCGGGCGCCACCAGCATGTACGACGCCGATGCCTACATCGCGGTGTCGCAGTCGAACCCGGGTGCCGGCTTCTTCGAGTCGAAGACGTCGTACTCGGCGACGCGCTACGGCGACATCGGCCTCACCTCGACCGGTGACGGCGGCGCCATCTTCGCCTGGTCGCAGGTGCTCGACCGCCAGGGCGTGTACGCGATCCGCCTCGGCCAGGCCGGGGCGGTGACCGGCGTGCCGCCGCCGCCGGTGTTCGGCGTGAACGACCTGCGGGTGCGATTCGTGCGCGGCGTGGGGGTGCACGCCGTGGCGAGCTTCGTGGGCTCGTGGGACGTGGCGTTCGCGCTGCACGATCTCGCCGGCCGGCGCCTCGCGAGCGCTCGCAGCGATGCTTCGCGCGGGGCCGACGTGGTGTTCCCGGGCACGCGCGATCTGCCGGGCGGCGTCTACTTCGTCGTGGCGAAGGCCGGCACGCACGAGCTGAGCGCGAAGGTGCTGGTGCTGCGATAGCGGTCTCGCGAAACTCCGCGAGGCAGCAGCGAACACGCCGCACCGTTGACAGCGCTTCCGCGCTGCCGATAACCTTGATGCCCTTCGGTCGTGCTCGTTCACCCCCCTTCCTCCGCGACCTCGAGGAGCACGCGCTGACCCCGCCTTCATCCCCCGCATCCGCCGTCTCGACCGACGCGGTCGAGCTCGAAACCCCGCTGTTCTTCGAGTCCGCAGGCCGGCCGCTCTACGCTGTCTTCCACGCGCCGGCGCTCGAGCGACCCGGGGCTCCGGTGCTGGTCCAGTGCCACGGGCTGGGCGTCGAGCAGATCGCGCTCTACCGCGCCGAGGTGCTGAACGCGCGCGCCGCGGCTGCCGCCGGGATCCCGGTGTTCCGCTACCACGCCCGCGGCCATGGCGACTCCGCAGGCGACTTCGCGGCCGTGGACTTTGCCGGCCTGGTCGAGGACGCACTCGCCGCCGCGGCCGAGGCGCGCCGGCTCTCGCGCCGCGAGCGCACGGCCTGGCTCGGCGTGCGCTTCGGCGGGCTCGTGGCCGCGCGCGCGGTGCCCGCGGATCCCACCGCCGTCGCGCTCGCGCTGTGGGAGCCCGCGCACCGTCCGCCCGACTACTTCCGCGGCCAGCTCCGCAGCATGCTGTTCTCGCAGGTGGCGCAGGGCGAGCGTCCCGATGCCACCGTCGACCAGCTCGTCGAGCGGCTCGAGCGCGACGGCAGCATCGATGTGCACGGCTACTACCTGCATCGCCGCATCGTCGACAGCTCGCGCGACGAGGATCTCTCGCAGGCGCTGGCCACCTGGTCCGGTCCCACGCTCGTCGTCCAGATCGAGAACCGCGCGCGGCTGGGCCCGCGCACCGCGGCGCTCGTCTCCGATCTGGAGTCACGCCATGTGAAAGTCACGTCCTCCATCATCCGCGACGAGCCGGGCTGGCACTTCACACAGAACCCGGCGTGGGAGTGCGCCCCGCTCGTGCGCGAGACATGCAGGTGGCTCGATGCCCTGGCGTGAGACCCCCGCCGAGCTCGCGCGCGCCCGCGCCGAACGGCCGTTCGTCGTCCACGCGCCGGCCGGCCGGCTGTTCGCCGTGCTCACGCCGCCCGCGCCCGAGGCGCCGCCGGCCGAGCTATGCGTGGTGCTGCTCACACGGCCGCGCTCGCACCGCAACCGGATGTGGATCGAAGGCGCGCGCCGGCTCGCGGCGCAGGGCTTCACCACGATCCGCGTCGACTACCACGGCTGCGGCGACAGCGGCGGCGACAGCGCGCAGCTGGACCCGAACCGGCCCTACCGCGACGACGTCGTGGCGGTGATCCGCCACGCGCGCGAGCACTTCGGCGCGCGCCGGTTCGTCGTCAGCGGCGCCTGCTTCGACGCGCGCACCGCGCTGTCGGCGTTCGCGCAGGAGGGCGGGTCCATCGTCGGGCTGGTGTTCATGGCGGCGCCGGTGATGGAGTTGGACACGGTGGTGCAGGTGCACGCCGACTCGAAAGACTGGGCGCACGTCTGGCGCGCGCTCTTCAAGCCCGATAATTGGCGGGCGCTCGGGCAGCCCGGACGCTGGAAGCACATGGCGGCGGTACTGGGCCGCGTCGGCGGCCGCAGCGTGGGCGCGACGAGCGAGCTGCCGCTCTCGGCCGGCTTCGTCGACGATTTCCGCGCGCTCGTGAACTCGAAGGCCCGCGCGCTGTTCCTCTACGGGCACGAGGACGCGGAGTACGCCTCGTTCCGCGTCGCCGAGCGCACGGTGTTCGCGGCACTCCCGCCCGACGTGCGCGCGCGCTTCGACGTCGAGGTGTGGCCGGGCTCGGTGCACGGCTTCCTCGAGATGACGCGCCAGCGCGAGACGTTCACGCGCGCCGTGAGCTGGATCGAGGCGCTGCATCCGGGCGCTCAGGCGGCGGCGACCGCGCCGCAGCGCACGCGACTCTCCGCGGCGAGCTGACGCTCCGCGCGCGCGGGCGCCGTCAGGCCCCTTGGGGTCGCACGAACAGGAACTCGTTGCAGATGTTCCCGTCGCCGGTGCGCAGCCGCTCGAGATGGAAGCCGTGTTTCCGGTGCACGTACTCGAACAGCTCGCCGGCGCTGGCGTACTCGTACGGGAAGCCGCCGAGCCAGTCCTTCACGTCGTGCCGGAAGTCCATGCCGCGCCGTCCGGCGCCGGCCTGGTCGGTGTAGGCGCTGAATGGGTTCCGCAACGTGATGAGCCGGGTCGCGGCATGGTTCGCCATGTACGCCGTCTCCATGAGGCCGCGCACGAAGCCGGGCGAGCGGTTGTAGAGGCGCTTGATCTTCCACCACATCGCGGAGCTGTCGGGCTTGCGCTCGACGCGGTTGTAGATGGAGATCGCGAAGCGGCCGCCGGGGGCGACCTTGCTGGCCGCGGCATCGATGGCGTCCCACATCCGGCCGGTGTGATGGAGCACGCCCCACGAGTAGAGCACCGCCACCTGGGGCAGGCTCGCCATGAACGCGGCGTCCAGCACCGAGCCCTGCTGGATCGACCAGCGCGCCTCGGGGATGCGCTCGCGCTCGCGGAGCCACTGGCTGGTGCGCACCGAGTCGTTGTCGAAATCGAACGAGATCACGCGCGCGGCGTCCAGCCGGCAGGCGGCCAGCGAGAACAGCCCGCTGCCGCAGCCGATGTCCAGGAACGTCTCGCCGCGGAGCGTCTCCAGCGCCAGCAGGTCGCGCAGCGACTGGACCGCGTTCGCGATGCGCGCGTCGTTGAGCGAGGTCTCGGCGTAATCCTTCCAATTGGCGCCGAAGCCGTAGCGAAGTTCGGGGGTGGCCATTCGCGGGAGCGTACGCGGGCGGCCCCGCGGGCGTCCACGTCCGACGCGGTCGAGAGGCGTCCGCATCCTTGACCCTCGTTCGACCGGCCGCGTACGCTCGTCGGGCTACCGCGAGCGCGCGCGCGTGGTTCCGAAGCGTGGCTCGCCCGCCCCCGACCCGTAAGCCCGCAGGAGCGGCCCGATGGCGACCCGGATGCAGAAAGTCGCGAAGTCCCGCAGCACGTCGCGCGGCCGCGTGCAGCACCCGCCCCGTCCCAAGCCCGCGCACGCTCGCGACAAGGCGTCGCGGAATGGCGCAGGCGGGCCGCGCTCGAACGGAGCGTTCGACACCCAGACGCGCGAGTTCGACGCGGGTTACCCGAAAGCGCGCGAACGGAAGGACCTCCACCCGTTCACGATCTCCGGCGAGCCGATCAAGCCGCTCTACGGGCCCGCGGACCTCGCGCACATGGACCTCGCGCGCGACCTCGCCGTGCCCGGCGAGTACCCGTTCACGCGCGGCATCCATCCCACGATGTACCGCGGCCGCATGTTCACGATGCGCCAGTTCGCGGGCTTCGGCACCGCGCGCGAGTCGAACCAGCGCTACCACTACCTGCTCGAGCACGGGCAGACGGGGCTCTCGATCGCGTTCGACAACCCCACGATCATGGGCTACGACAGCGACCACCCGAAGGCGCACGGCGAGGTGGGCAAGTGCGGCGTGGCGATCGACAGCCTGCGCGACATGGAGATCCTGCTCGGCGGCATCGACCCCGCGGCCATTTCGACGTCGATGACGATCAACGGTCCGGCGAGCATCATGTTCGGCTTCTACCTCGCGAACGCCGAGAAGAAGGGCGTGTCGTTCACGAACCTGCGCGGCACGCTGCAGAACGACATCCTGAAGGAGTACATCGCGCAGAAGTGCTGGTGCTTCCCACCCGAGCCCAGCTTGCGCATCATCGTCGACCTGATCGAGTTCGCGACGAAGCACGTGCCGCAGTGGAACACGATCAGCGTCTCCGGCTACCATATCCGTGAGGCCGGCAGCACCGCGGCGCAGGAGCTGGCGTTCACGCTCGCCGACGGCTTCACCTACGTCGAGGAGTGCATGAAACGCGGCCTCGACGTGGACGACTTCGCGCCCCGGCTGTCGTTCTTCTGGAACAGCCACCTCGACTTCTTCGAGGAGATCGCGAAGCTGCGCGCGGCGCGCCGCATCTGGGCGCGGCACATGCGCGAGCGCTACGGCGCGAAGCGCCGCGAGAGCTGGCTGATGCGCTTCCACACCCAGACCGCGGGTTGCTCGCTGTGGGACAAGCAGCCCGAGAACAACATCGTGCGCACCGCATTCCAGGGGTTGGCCGCGGTGTTGGGCGGCACGCAGTCGCTGCACACGAACTCGATGGACGAGACCATCGCGCTCCCGAGCGACAAGGCAGTGAAGATCGCGCTGCGCACGCAGCAGGTCATCGCGCACGAGCTGGGCGTCACCGAGACGATCGACCCGCTCGCGGGCTCCTACTACGTCGAGCACCTGACGAACCGGCTCGAGGAGCAGGCTGAGGACTACTTCCGGCAGATCGAGGGGCTGGGTGGCGTCGTGCGCGGCATCGAGCACGGCTTCTTCCAGCGCGAGATCGGCGCCGCGGCCTACCAGTACCAGCAGGAGATGGAGAAGAAGCAGCGCGTCATCGTCGGCGTGAACGAGTACGTGGAGCCCGACGAGAAGCTCGAGATCCCCATCCTCTACATCGGCGAGGAGGTGGAGGAGGAGCAGAAGCGCGGCATCGCCGAGGTCAAGCGCACGCGCCACGATCGCGCGACGACCGACGCGCTCCAGGCGCTCACCGCAGGCGCGCGCGCGAAGCCCGGCGAGGTGAACCTCATGGCGCGCATCCTCGACGCGGCGCGCGCCTACGCCACCGAGGGCGAGATCCGCGGCGCCATGCGCGAGGTGTTCGGCGACTACACCGAGCCCGCGGAGTTCTAGGTGGACTCGAGTTTGGTCGGCGGTCTGGTCGCGGTCGCCGCCGTCATCGTGGTGGCGCTGCTGATGCGCGCCATGGGCGGCGGGGACAAGCCCATCGGCAGCGTGCCCACGCTGCCGCCGCCCGAGCCGGAACCCGAGCCCGAGCCGGAGCCGGAGCCCGAGCCGCTGCAGGACTTCGAAGACAAGCCCGGACACCGGAACGACCGGCTCGTCGTCGCGATCACGAGCGACGGTCGCGCGATCGTTCCCGACCATCACGTCGTGCGCATCCTGGCGGCGCCCGAGTCGGGTGAGGAGTGGAAGGTGGGGGCGCGGCTCAGGGCCGCGCTCGAGACCGTCGCGAGCGGCGCCGGCTGGTCGCCGGGCGACCTGCGCGGCGTGCGCGTCGTGCGCGGCGACTTCGACGAGGGCCCGTGGCTGCTCGAGGCGCTCGGCCGCGACGGCGAGTACATCACGCTCGCGTTCGAGACCACGGAGGCGGCGAACGCGGCGAAGGAGTTGTTCGAGCGCCTCGATATCGTCGAGCTGGGCGAGGACGAGGACGGCCGCCCGATGCCGCCCTCGGCCGAGCATTTCGCCGAGGCGCGGCGCATCTACCTCGAGACGGCGGCACAACTCGAGCTGCCCGACGAGGAGGACAGCGGGCAGCCGGAGCGCAAGCCCTGAGCGAACGCGCGGCGGACGGACCCGCACGCGAGCGTGCGGCGTCCGCGGCCGGCGCCGCGTCGCCGCTCGAGGAGGCCGCGCTCATCGCGTTCGCGCTCGCGGGCCTCGCGACCTGGTTCGTCATCGGCCTGCCGTGGGGCCCGCACAACGAGTCGTTCGACTGGGTGGTGCGGCTCGAGCAGCGCTCGTTCTGGGCGGCGCTGTTCGACAAATTCCCGAGCGTGCTGAGCCTGCGCCCGCTCGGCACGGGGCCGGCATGGCTGCTTTACCGGCTCGGCGGCCACGACGTGGGGCTCACGCAGTTCGCGAACGCGGCGCTCGCACTGTTCGCCTGGGGCTGGGTGGTGCGCGACGCCCGCGAGCGCCGGGCGCTGGCGCTGCTCGCACTGGTCGTCGGCGGCGTGTTCTTCGCCGGTTACATCTGGGTGTTCCACCTGCACGGCATCTTTTACGGCCCGCTGCTCATCTACCTGGCGGCGCTCGTCCGCGCCGCAGGCAACCCGCTCGACCTGCGCTCGCTGCTCGGCGGCTTTGTCGGCGGCGTGCTCGCGGCGCTCGCGCATCCCTACGCGCTCCCGCTCGCGGTGGCGTTCGCCGTGGGCGCGATGCTCGAGACGCCGGCGCTGCGCACGCGCGCCGGCGTGTCGGCGCTCGCGGTCGTCCTCACCGGGAGCCTCGCTGTCTACCTGCTGCTCGTGCCGTCGTCCGTCCACGTGCTCGTGGGCGCGCCGCTCGCGGGCCTCATCACCTCCTACAAGACCGCCGAGGTGAACGCGGTGGGATCGCTCGCCGCCGCGCTGCTCGCGGCGTGGACCGCGTCGCGCGCTTGGCCCGGGCGCGGGAGCCTCGCGGCCGCGCTGCTCACGCTGGTCGTCGCGGCGGCGGCCGCGGCGGTGGGCCTTCCGGTGCTGCCGCTGTGGATCGCGTGGGCGGCGACGAAGGCCGCACGCCGCGGGCGCTGGGCCATGGTGGCGCTGCTGTCGGTGTGCGCGCTGCTGCCGATCGCGAACCCCACCGGCTCGCCGACGTACGCGATCTTCGCCATCTTCGTCGCGACGTGTGCGACCGCGCTGGACGATCAGGCGATCGAGCTCCGGTTGCAGCCGCTGCGCGGACCTGCGCCCGCCGTCGTGGCCGTGGTACTGCTCGCCGTGGCGCTCGCCGTGCGCGAGGGCTGGCCGGTGCCGGTCGTCTCGCGCGTCGCTCAGCCGCTGCTCGCCGAGGGCGAGCGCACGCGGCAGCTCGAGGTGCTGGCCACGCGTCTCATGGGCTCGGCGTGGCGTGGCGAGCCTGCGTGCTTCGCCACCGCGACCGGCGACCCGGTCAAGGTGAACGCGGTCGACCGCCGGGTGCGGCCACCCACCGAGGACTCACACCTGCGGACGTGGCTCGACTGGAAACGCGGCGGTCCCGCCTCGGGGCGCGACACGCTCGTGATCGCGTTCGGCGGCGAAACCCGTCCGGGCATGGACACGCTGTTCGTGGCGCATGGCCGATACGCGGGAGACGCGCTAGTGTTGCGGCCCTCGTCCGCGCCCCCGGGTGCGGACAGCTCGCTGACGTCCCGCCGTTGACGCGGGGCGCTCCAGCCCTGCCGGAGGGTTCATGCAACGCAAGATCCGTGTGCTGGTGGGCAAGCCCGGGCTCGATGGGCACGATCGCGGCGCGAAGGTCGTGGCCGCCGCGCTGCGCGACGCCGGCATGGAGGTCATCTACACCGGGCTCCACCAGACGCCGGAGCAGGTGGTCGAGGCCGCGGTGCAGGAAGACGTCGACGTCGTCGCGCTGAGCGTGCTCTCCGGCGCGCACATGACACTGTTCCCCGAGATCCTCGAGTTGATGCGCGCGCGCGGCATCGGCGACCGGCTCCTGACCGGCGGCGGCATCATCCCGAACGACGACATGGCCGCGCTCTCAGGGCTCGGGGTGGGCCGGCTGTTCGGTCCCGGCACGAACACGCAGGACATCGTGGCCTACATCCGCGAGTGGTATGCGGGCGTTCACGGCGCCGCGGCGCTGCCGCCGCTGCCCCCGCCGCCCAGCCGTCCCGAGCCGATCACGGGAGCGGGAGAGCGCCCGATGCCGCGGCCGGCGCGCGAGCGCGCGGTCGCCACCGCCCCGGCGCGCGCGGCGAAGAAGCCGGCGCGAGCGCGTGCAGGTACGAAGCCGGCGACGAAGTCCCGCCCCGCGCGCGTGCGCGCGGGGGCCCCGGCCGGAAAGAGCGGGACTGCCAAGCGCATGAAGAAGTCCTCGTCCACGAACGGCGCGCGTGCGGCGAAGCGAGCCAGGTCCGCCGGCGCGAAGCGCGGCACCCGGAGCGTGGGTCGCAAGCGCGGTTGATGTGAGCCGCGCACCGCGACTGCTCGTCGCGCTCGACGGCAGCGCGCTCGAGGGCTCGAGTGTGCACCGGCTGCTCGCGGCCGTCTGCGACGGCGCGCGTGTGGGCGGCGGCGAGGCGGTGCACGTGCGCGCCTACACACTCGCGATCAAGCCCTGCATCGCCTGCGGGCCCGACGCGACGCCGGGGTACTGCATCTTCCACGACGACATGGACCGCGTGTACGCGCTGCTCGAGCGCGCCCATGCCGTGGTCGTGGGCTCACCGATCTACTTCGACACCGTGAGCGGGCCGCTGAAACTGCTCATCGACCGCTGCAACTGCATCACCCCGCTCGTCACCCTGCCCGACGGCTCGCAGGACTGCATCCCCAAGTGGGCGCGCACGCGGCGGGGCGCGTTCGTGACCGCGTGCAGCACCGACCACCGCTACGACCTGGCCGAGCGCAGCGTGCGGGGATTCCTCAAGTGGGTGGGGGCGAAATGGGAGGAAACGCTCGCCTGGCAACATGCCGATAACGACCTGGGCACGGCGCCCGCGGACCTGATCGCGCGCGCGCGGGCACTGGGGCGGCGGCTGATCGAGAGCGCGCCGCTCGAGGTACCGGCGGTCGGGACGCGGGAGGCACGATGAGGCGGCAGGGGTTCGGACTCGTGACGGTGCTGACGCTGCTCACGCTCGCGGGCGGCCGTGGTGCGTACGCCGCGGAGCCGCCGACGATCATCGTCACGATTCAGTCGTTCACGGGTGCTCCCCCCGACTCGGCGAGCCGGAAGGTGTTCATGAACGCGTTCGAGCAGGCGTTCGACGCCGACGAGCAGTCGTGGGAGAAGCGCACCGGCGAGAGCTGGGGATCGTCGGGCGAGCGCCGCAATCGCTTCCGCCTCGTGGACGTGGCCGCGCCGGAGGATGCGTGGACGCTGGACGTCACGATCGGGCTGCCGCCGCCGGTCGTGATCACGCAGGCGAAGCTCAAGTCGTCCGATCCCACGCCGAAGCCGCGAGCCACGGACTATCGCGCCTCGCGTGGGCTCACGATCGTCGCCGCCGCGACGGCGCCGGTCGGCGCCTCGGCGCGCGAAGCGGGCGAGCCGCTCAAGTTCTCCGTCTATTTCCCCGACGCGAAACGCGTCGTGGTGCCGAGCTACAAGCTGCCGGGCGGCGCCTACGCCTATCCCTGGGAGGAGGCCGGTCGCGTCGTCGCGCTCGCAGCACTCGAGGTGCTGCATCGCGCGAACGACACCCTTTCCGACGACGAGCGCGCGGACCTGGCCCCGGCCGTGCGCACGGAGGACACGCCATGATGTCTCCCAAGCCGTCACGCATCGGGATGCTGCTGCTGCTCGCGCTGCTCGCGCTTCCAGGTTGTGCGCGGCATGCGGCCGAGAAGCCCGCGAGCCGGCTGACCGAGGCCGAGCGCGACACCGCGATCGCCCGCTCGACGCTGCCCGGAGCGAGCACCGTGGGCCGCGCGCTCGACGTGTCGGGGCAGGCGAGCGGCCGTGTCTCGCAGGAGGATTCGCTCGCCCGGCGATGATCGGCGCTGGTCACCCGGGCTCGCCGGGCGGCCGTGATTTCGGTAAGGTCTTTGCCGCTTCCCTGACCCACGCATCCTGCGGCGCCCCGGCGGGCGCCGTCACGGCGCCCGCCGGGGCGCCCTCTGGAGTCCCCCGCATGCTGATGTTGAAGGAAGAGCACGTTCAGGTCCGCGACATGGTCCGGCGTTTCGCCGAGGACGTGGTCGCGCCGCGCGCGCGCGAGCTGGACGAGACCGAGACGTTCCCGCACGACGCCGTGAAGCAGATGGCCGACATGGGTCTTCTCGGCCTGCCGTACCCCGAGAAGTATGGCGGTGCGGGCATGGACACGCTGTCGTACGCGATCGCGGTCGAGGAGGTGGCACGCGTGTGTGCGTCCACCGCGATCACGCTCGCGGCGCACGTGTCGCTGGGCTGCGGACCCGTCTACGGCGCGGGCAACGAGGCGCAGAAGCAGCGCTTCCTGGTGCCCATGGCGAAGGGCGAGGCGCTCGGCGCGTTCGGCCTCACCGAGCCCAACGCCGGCTCGGACGCCGCCGGCACGCAGACGCGTGCGGTGAAGCAGGGCGACTGCTATCGCGTGAACGGCTCCAAGATCTACATCACGAACGCGAGCTATGCGAAGTACATCACGTTCACGGCGGTGACCGATCCCGCGAGCGGCGCGAACGGCATCTCCGCGTTCATCATGGACACGGCGACGCCCGGCTTCCGCGTCGGCAAGAAGGAGAAGAAGATGGGCCTGCGCGGCTCGGACACGGTCGAGGTCGTGTTCGAGGACTGCATGGTCCCTGCCGACCAGATCCTCGGCGAGCCGACCGGCGGCTTCAAGACCTTCATGCGCACGCTCACCGGCGGTCGCATCTCGATCGGCGCGCTGGCGCTGGGCATCGCGCAGGGCTCGTACGAGCACGCCGTCGAGTACTCGAAGGTGCGCCACCAGTTCGGCCAGCCGATCTCCAGCTTCCAGGGCATCCAGTTCATGCTCGCCGACATGGGCACGCAGATCGAGGCGGCGCGTCACCTCGTCTACCACGCCGCGATGCTGCGCGACGCCGGCCGCGACTTCACGAAGGAGGCCTCGATGGCGAAGCTGTTCGCGAGCGAGGTCGGCAACTGGGTGACCGACAAGTCCATACAGGTTCACGGCGGCATCGGCTACTGCCGCGACCTGCCGGTGGAGCGCATGCACCGCGACGTGAAGCTGATGGAGATCGGCGAGGGCACGAGCGAGATCCAGCGCATGGTGATCGCGCGCGAGATCCTGCGCGGCGGTTGATCCCATGTCCGAGATCCCGCGCATGCGCTGGGCGAGCGCCAGCTCGCGGCTCGACGAGCCGGCCGCCGCCGCCACGGCGGTGGCGGGCGAGTTGCGCGAGCAGCTCGGCGGTGAGTCGCCGGACCTGCTGATCGCGTTCGTCTCCGGGCCCGGGCGCGAGCGCACGGCCGCGGTCACGGGCCAGCTGCGGCGCGAGCTGCCTGCGGTGACGTTCGCCGCGACCAGCGCGCGCGGCGTGGTGACACGCGAGCACGAGGTGGAGCAGGGCGTGGGCCTCAGCGTCGTGGCGGCGCGGCTCCCGGGCGTCGAGGTGAAACCGTTCCTCATGCTCCAGGACGCGTGGGCCGAGCCCGTGGACAGCGCGACGGCGTTCGACCAGCGCGCGCCCGGCGCGCGCGGCGCCGAACTGGTGATCGTGCTCGGCGATCCGTTCTCGCTCGACGTCGACCGCGTGCTCGCGCTGTTCAACCGCTGGACGCCAGGCGTGCGCGTGGTGGGCGGGCTCGCGAGCGCGGCGGCGCGGCCCGGCGGCAACACGCTGGTGCTGAACGACTGGACCGCGCACGAGGGCGGCCTGGCGATCGCGCTGCACGGGGCGCTCCGCGCCGACGTCGTGGTGTCGCAGGGCTGCGAGCCGTTCGGGCCGCCGCTCGACGTCACGCACGCCGAGGACAACCTCATCTTCACGCTCGACGGCCAGCCCGCGGTGGAGCGCATCGAGCAGGTGTTGCGCGCGGTGCCCGAGAAGGAGCGCGACCGGCTGAAGCAGGGGCTCTACCTCGGCCGGCCCGCGCGCGGCGAGGCGAGCGGCCGCGGCGACTACCTGATCCGCAACCTGCTCGGCGCCGATCGCGACCGCGGTGCGCTCGCGGTGGCCGACGTCGTTGGCCTGCGCGAGAAGGTGCGTCTGCATGTCCGCGACGCACGTGCGGCTGTGGAAGATCTCGAGATGCTGCTGTCGCCCCAGGCGTTCGACACCGCGCCGAGTGCGGCGCTGCTGTTCGCGTGCAACGGGCGCGGGCGCGCGTTGTTCGGCGAGCCCGACCGCGACATCACCTCGCTGCAGCAGGCGCTCAAGGCCGCCGCCCCGTGCGCGGGCATGTTCTGCGCCGGCGAAGTGGGCCCGGTCGGCGAGCGCAACTTCCTGCACGGCCACACCGCCAGCATCATCATCGTCCGCCCGCGCTGAGGCGCAGTCACGGGCGCGGACCCGGCGCGACGGTGAGGGTGGAACGGCTCGCCCCTGCGGAGCCCCGATTCCGTCTGGGCGCCCGCCCACGAGAGGCGTATCGTGACCGTGATGGGCCGCGCGCAGAACCTCATCGAGAGGGCTGTCTACCAGACGCTCCGCTTCGTGCTGGGCGCCGCCGCACGCGTGTACTTCTCGCGTATCGAGGTGCGGCACGTGGAGCGCCTGCCGCAGCATGGCCCGCTGCTGGTGGTGGCGAATCACCCGGCATCGCTCACCGACGTGCTCGTGCTGGGCCCGGCGCTGCCGCGCCGGCTCCACTTCGTGGCGTACAGCGGACTGTTCAAGCCCTGGTTCCTGGGCGCCGTGCTTCGACTCGCAGGCACGGTGCCCGTCTACCGGCAGCAGGAAGGCCGCGATCAGATGCACCAGAACGAGGACATGTTCCGCGCGTGCAACGACGTCCTGCGCAGCGGCGAGGCGGTGCTCATCTTCCCCGAGGGCACGAGCGTGAGCGATCGCGGAGTGGAGAAGCTGAAGACCGGCGCCGCGCGGATGGCGTTCGCGTACGAGTTCGGGAGACCCGGGCTCCGCCCGGGTACCCCGCGCGGTGAGCCGCTCTGCCTGCTGCCGATCGGCCTCCACTTCGACCAGCGCGACCTGTTCCGAAGCGCGGTGACGGTCTCGGTCGGGCGGCCACTGGAGCTCGAGCCCCTACGCACGCTGCACGAGACCGATCCCGTGCAGGCGGTGCGCGAGCTCACCGACGGGATCCAGTGCGCGCTGGAGAAGCTCATCCTCAACATCCCGTCGCGTGAGCTGGTGAAGCTGGTGCACGACGTGGAGCGGCTCTACCTGAGCGATCTCCAGCTCCAGTCGCCGCAGGCGCCGGAACTGGCGCTGTGCCGCAGCATCTCGGACTGCATCGAGTTCTACCGCGTGAACGATCGCGAGCGGTTGTTCCGGATCTGGAGGTCGATGAACACGTACCGCCGGAAACTGGCGGTGGCACGTGTGAATGACCAGGCGGTCCGCGGCGCGGGCATGGCGCGCGGCGCCGAACTCACCGTGGGAGCACTGCTGGGCGCCGTGCCGGCGATCGCGGGCGCGCTGCTTCACTACGTGCCGTATCGCCTCAGCGGCGTCGCGGGCCTGCTGTTCACGTCCGCCGACCCGACGCGGACCGCGTTCGCGCGCATGATGACGGGGCTCGTGTTGTTCCCCGCCACCTGGGTGTTCTACGGCTGGCTCATCCGTCGCACGACGCACTGGACGTGGGGGGTGGTCGCGGTGGCGGTCGTCGGCTGCGCGCTGCTCGGGCTCTTCGCCGATGGCTACTTCAGGTGGTTCCGGAGCGAACGCGAGCACCTGCGCGTGGGTTGGCTCGCGCGCACGCACCGGCGCGTCGTCGCGCGGCTCCGCGCCGAGCGGCGGCGGCTCATCCGGCTGCTCGACGGCGCTCGCGACGACTACCTCGCTGCTGTCGCGGCAACGAAGGCAGATCCGGGCCGGGCGCCTGGCCGATAACCCTCCCGCGCGCGCAGACCGCGGGCGCGAGGGAGGCCGATGCTCACCACCGAACCCAGCGGTTCCGGCATGCAGGCGACGCTGCGCGCCTCCGGCTTCCTGCGCTTCCTGCCGGCGGCCTTCCTGGCCGCGTGGCTCTGCGGCTGGGCGGTGGGCGAGTGGTTCGCGCTCCGGCTCCTCGCCTCGCTGGCCCGCACACTGCTTGGCTGGAGCTTCCTCGCCAACGCGTTCCCGCCGCTCGGCGGCCAGATGCCCGGCGGCCCGATGGTCGTGGTCTTCGTCCTGTTCATCACGCTGTGGCTCACGCTGTGGACGGTCGGCGGCGTCGGGGCGTTTCACCAGCTGCTCTGGCTGCTTTTCGGCCGCGACACCGTGCGCTGGGGTGGCGACGCGCTCGAGGCCGAGCACGCGGCGCTGTGGTTCGTCTCGCGCGACCGGCTCGACGCGCGGGCGGTCACCGGGTTCCGGCGGTTCCGCGGCTGCGTCGTGGCCGACAGTCGCGAAGCGGCCGTGCGCGTGACCCGGTTGGGAAGCGACGACGAGCGCCGCGAGCTGTGCGCGATGCTCGAGGCGTGGCGTGCGACGATCGCGCCGCCCGAGCCGCTCGCGCAAGACCGCTCCCCGATCCCCGCGTTCACCGCGTTCCGCGACGAGACGGGTGCCATCGCGCTCGAGCGCCCGCGCGGGCCGCGGCGGTCGTCGGGCGTGTGGCTCGGCGCGCTGGCGCTGTCGCTGTTCGCGGCGGTGGGCGCCCTGTTCTCGCAGAAGACGGGCGTCGCGCTCGTCGTCGGCGAGTTGTTCCTCACGCTCCTTGGCGTCGCCTCCATGATGGGTTCGCTGTGGTTGATCGCGGCACGTGAGAGCTGGCACCTGCGGCCCGGGAAGATGGAGCGCCGGCGCACGTGGTTCGGTCGCACCTGGACCGCGGAGTTCGTGCCGCTCGAGCTGCAGCTCTCGAGCGCGAGCGACTCGGACGGCGACATGCGCTGGGCACTGGTGGTGAGCGGGGCGGGCCGCCGGCACACGATCGCGAGCGCGATCGATGACCCTAACCTGCCGCTCACGCTCGGTACCTGGCTCGCCGAGCGCACCGGCGCGCGGTTCGTGCGCCGCGACCTCGAGCCGACGTTGCGCCGCGCCGGCTGACGCACGGACGAACGCTTTTCAAGGGGTCGTGCGCGAGGTCGATGCGGGTGCGATGGCGCGAGCGTTCGTGTAGTATCCGCCCGTTTCGGCACCACTGTCCCGGTGTTCACGCGCGCCCGCCGCGCCGATCCGCGAGGCATCCCCGACCATGTCCACCACACCCGAAGTGTTCATCGTGGGCGCGGCCCGCACGCCCATCGGCAAGTTCCTGGGCGGCCTCTCCACGCTCAAGGGCTCCGATCTCGGCGCCGCCGCGATCAAGGAGGCCATGAAGCGCGCCGGCGTCGCGGGCACGCAGGTCGACGAGGTGCTGATGGGCCACGTCGTGCAGGGCGGCCAGGGCCAGGCCCCGGCGCGACAGGCGCTGATCAAGGCCGGCATCGACCCGCACGTGGGTGCCACCACGATCAACAAGGTCTGCGGCTCGGGCTTGAAGGCGGTGATGCTGGGCGCGCAGGCCATCAAGGCGGGTGACGCCGACTGCATCGTGGCCGGCGGGCAGGAGAGCATGAGCACCGCGCCGCACTACCTCTTCAGCGGCCGGTTGGGGCAGCGACTCGGCGACTCGACGCTCCGCGACGGCGTGGTGCTGGACGGCCTGTGGTGCTCGTTCAACGACTGCCACATGATCGAGTTGGCGCAGTACACCGCCGAGAAGGCGAAGCTCACGCGCCAGCGCCTCGACGAGTTCTCCGCGAAGAGCCAGCAGAAGGCGGCCGCCGCGCAGGCGGCGTGCACGTTCTCGAAGGAGATCGTGGCCGTGTCGATCCCGCAGCGAAAGGGCGACCCGGTCGTGGTGTCGAAGGACGAGTCGGTGCGCGCCGACACGACGCTGGAAGGCCTCGCCAAGCTGGGCCCGGTGACGAAGGACAAGGGTGGCATGATCACCGCCGGCAACGCGCCCGGCCTGAACGATGGCGGCGCGGCCACGGTGCTGATGAGCGCTGCACGGGTGAAGGAGTCCGGCGCCAAGCCGCTCGCTCGTGTCGTCGCGTACGCGACGGGCGGCGGCGAGCCGAAAGACCTGTTCTTCGCTCCGATCGATGCCGTCGAGAAGCTGATGAAGAAGATGGGCGTGAAGATCGACCATTTCGACCTGATCGAGGCGAACGAGGCGTTCGCTGCGCAGGCGCTCGCCGACGGCGACGCGCTGGGCTGGAACTGGGACCGCGTCAACGTGAACGGCGGCGCGGTGGCGTTGGGCCACCCGATCGGGGCGAGCGGCGCGCGCGTGCTGGTGACGCTGCTGCACGCGCTCGAGGCACGCGGCAAGAAGACCGGTCTCGCCACGCTGTGCCTGGGCGGCGGCAACGCCGTGGCGCTCGCGGTGGAGCGCGTCTGATGGCGGCTCCCACGTCGGAGACGGCCGCGACCGTCAGCGCCCACATCAAGAAGGTCGCCGTCGTGGGCGGCGGCACGATGGGGAACGGCATCGCCCAGGTGTTCGCGACCAGTGGCTTCGACGTGGCACTGGTGGACGCGAAGCCGGAGTTCGTGGAGCGCGCGCTCGCGACCACGGCCAAGAACCTGGACCGCGTGGCGAAGAAGCTCGGCTGGGACGAGACCCGGGCGAAGGGCATCCTCGGCCGCATCGGTGGCGGGACGACGTTGGAGGCCGCTCGCGACTGCTCGCTCGTCGTCGAGGCGGTTTCCGAGAACTTCGAGCTGAAGAAGCAGATTTTCACGACGCTCGACGCCGTGGCGCCGGCGAACGCGATCCTCGCCACCAACACCTCGAGTATCTCGATCACCGAGATCGCCGCGGTGACGAAGCGCCCGGCGCAGGTGATCGGCATGCACTTCATGAACCCGGTGCCGGTGATGGCGCTGGTGGAGATCATCCGCGGCATCGCCACCACCGACGCCACGTACCGGGTCACCGAGGAGCTGACGCGACGGCTGGGGAAGACGCCGGTCGAGGTGAACGACTATCCCGGCTTCGTCTCCAACCGCATTCTCATGCCGATGATCAACGAGGCCTGCTTCGCGCTCATGGAAGGCGTGGCGACGAAGGAGGCCATCGACACGGTGATGAAGCTGGGCATGAACCACCCCATGGGCCCGCTCCAGCTCGCCGATCTGATCGGCCTCGACACCTGCTTGAACATCATGAACGTGCTCCACGACGGGTTGGGCGACTCGAAGTACCGCCCGTGCCCGCTGCTGCGGAAGATGGTCGCCGCCGGCTGGCTCGGTCGGAAGACCGGTCGCGGCTTCTACGAGTACGGGCAGGCTTGAGGAATGGCGAACCCCTTCCCGATGATCGAGGGCCGGAGGCCCGAGAAACTCTAATGTCGTCCACCGTGGCAACTGCCGAGGGCCTCTCGTTCGACCTTCCCGAGGACGTGCAGAGCGTCCGCGAGATGGTGCGCGACTTCGCCGAGGGCGAGATCCGCCCGATCGCGGCGAAGATCGACGAGTCGCACGACTTTCCGACCGAGACCACGAAGAAGATGGCCGAGCTGGGTCTGCTCGGGATGTTCGTGCCCGAGCAGTGGGGCGGCGCCGGGATGAGCGTGCTCGCCTACGTCGTCGCGATCGAGGAGCTGTCGCGTGTGTGCGCGAGCCATGGGGTGATCGCGTCGGTGAACAACTCGCTCGTCTGCTACCCGCTGCTCCAGTACGCGACCGACGAGCAGAAGCAGAAGTGGCTGGTCCCGCTCGCCAAGGGCGAGCTGCTCGGCGCCTACTGCCTCACCGAGCCGCAGGCCGGGAGCAACGCCGCGAACCAACAGACCACTGCGGTCGCCGACGGCGACCACTGGGTGCTGAACGGCACGAAGATCTTCATCACCAACGCCGGCCCCGCGGACGTGTTCATCACCTACGCCGCCACCGACAAGAGCCTCGGGCCCAAGGGCATCTCGGCGTTCATCGTGCCCGCGACCACGCCCGGCGTGCGCAAGGGGAAGCGGGAGTCGAAGCTGGGCATCCACGCCTCGGACACGCGCGAGGTCTACTACGAGAACGCGCGCATCCCGAAGGACCACCTGCTCGGCGAGTACAACAAGGGCTACACGGTCGCGCTGGCGACGCTCGGCGGCGGCCGTATCGGCATCGCGGCGCAGGCGCTGGGGATCGCGCAGGCCGCGGTGGAAGCGGCGGTCAAGTACGCGAACGAGCGCTCGCAGTTCGACCGCAAGATCGGCGAGTTCGACGCGGTGCGCGCCATGCTCGCCGACAGCGCGCTGGAGCTGGAGACGGCGCGGCTGCTCGTCTACCAGGCCGCGTGGCTGCGCGACCGGGACCGGCCGCACGTGAAGGAGGCGTCGCTCGCCAAGTGGCACGCGTCCGAGGCGGCCACGAAGTGCGCGAACCTCGCGATCCAGGTTCACGGCGGCTACGGTTACATGAGCGAGTTTCACGTCGAGCGCTACTGGCGCGACGCGCGCATCTGCGAGATCTACGAGGGCACGACCGAGGTGCAGAAGATGGTCGTGGCCGGACAGGTGTTGAAGGAACACGCGATCGGTACCTAGGG
>DATNFC010000245.1:0-3699 GCA_035606545.1 Candidatus Methylomirabilota bacterium | reverse complement strand
ATCTCGCGCCCGTGCCCGGACAGGGCAAGGTCGGAGACGTACTGGTAGAGCTGGTTCGGCGTCGGCGGCGCGAACGCCCGCGTGCCGCTGATCAGCGCAGCGAACGCGTGGCCGATCGCCGCGCTGTCGGCGGCCGAGGGTACGTACGTCACGTCGGTCCACGGCCGCCAGAACTCCGCTCGCTGCTCGTGCGACGCGTACTTGAGCCCCGGCGATCGCAGCGAGCTCACGCGCGCGAACGCGTCGAGCCTCCGGCCGACGAGCCACAGCGCCCGCGCGCGCTCCAGCTCGTCCGCCATGGCGTCCGCCGTGGCCGGACCCAGGTCGACGAGCATCAGCTGCGCTTCGCCCAGACGCAGCAGTTGCTCGCGCCCGTGGTCCAGGTGCTCCCAGCCTTTCGGCAGCGCGAATCGGACGTGGTGATGGCCCACGTCGGCGGCACGCACGTGCGTGGCGCCCCGGCCGGCGCAGCCGCCCGCCAGCACCAGGACGAGCGCCAGCGGCAGGTCAGTTCGCCGCCACATCCGCGCCCTCGGGGAAGTCGATCGAGTCCACGACCTGGGCGAACGTCGGCAGGTTCTCCGCCGTGCCCTGATAGACGGCCTTGAACGCGCAGCCGTTCACCACCCAGAAGATCTCGCGGTAGAGCAGCGGACGCTCGGGCGTGAACAGCGTGTCGTCGCTCGCGAACGCCAGGTGACCGGCGAGCGTGGTGTCGTGCTCGTACGCGATCTTCCACCGCCCCGGCTCCTGCATGCGCTCGGGCCGGAGCCGGATGTGGGGGAGGAGCTCGGTGAGCGTGGGCTGGTACGACGACGCCGCGCGCAACGCGGCATCGAGATCCGCGGCGACGAAGCCAGGCTGTTCGTCGAAGTAGTCGCGCATCGCGCGGTCGACGGCTTCGTTGATGGCCTGCGCGGTCGCGCTCTCGCGCGCGGAGATCGGGTCCTCCGTGCGCGGGCGCACGAGCGAGAGCTCGTCCAGGAACTCCCGGCGCGACAGCGAGTCGCGGCGGCTGATGAGCTTCGCGATGGCCTCGCGCCGATCGCGCTCGGCGAGCAGGCGATGGGCGTAGACGCTGATGCACTGGCCACCGCCGCCGGTGAGGATGAAGCGCACGCCGAGGAGCCCGCCGCCGTTGTCACCCTGGCGATACCACCTGGACGGTGGTGGCGAGAACGCGACCGGCTGCGCGACCCAGTTGAACGTCTCCGCCGGTCCCAGCTTCACCTTGGATGATGTCCCGCCACAGCCGGTCGCGATGACCAGCGCGAGCGCCGCCAACAACCGGTGCCTCATGGGCCCTCCCTGTGCGTGGGGGTCGGGAGCGGTTATCGGCGTCCCCGGCGTCCGAATCGCGTAGGATGCGCGCCGGACATTCACGAGAGGGCAGGGATGCGCACACGCGGCCTGTGGCTGTTCGAGTTGATGCTGCTCGCGGTGGCGCCCGCGGGCGCCCGCGCCGCGGCCGCCGTGGACAGTACGGCGATGCACTCCGGGCACGCCGGCATGGACCACGCCGCGATGCACCATGGCATGGACATGGGCATGCACGCGATGCGCGCGATGTACGGTCCCTATCCCATGACGCGCGAGGCGTCAGGGACGGCGTGGCAGCCGGATGCGGGACGGCACGAGGGCGTGCATTTCATGCGCGGCGAGTGGCAGCTCATGGTCCACGGTTTCGCGGACCTGGTCTACGACCACCAGGGCGGGCCGCGCGGCGACGAGAAGTACATGAGTGCCAACATGGCCATGGGCATGGCGAGTCGGCCTCTCGGACCCACGACGCTGGGGCTCCGGGCGATGCTGTCGCTCGAGCCGTCCACGATCGGGCCGGAAGGCTATCCGCTGCTGCTCCAGACCGGCGAGACCGCCGACGGCGTGACGCCGCTCATCGACCGGCAGCACCCGCACGACCTGTTCATGGAGCTCTCCGGTTCGCTGAGCTACGCGCGCGGGAACAAGTCCGTGTTCGTCTACGGCGGTTTCCCCGGCGAGCCGGCGCTCGGTCCGCCCGCGTTCATGCACCGCTTCGCGGGTGAGAACATCCCGGTGGCGCCGATCACGCACCACTGGCTCGACTCGTCGCACATCACGTACGGCGTGATCACGGGGGGCGTGGTCGTGGGTGCGGCCAAGCTCGAAGCGTCGTCGTTCCGGGGCCGCGAGCCCGACGAGTCCCGCTGGGACATCGAGCCGCCGCGGTTCGACTCGTACTCGGTCAGGCTCTCGGTGAACCCCGGGCCGCACTGGGCGCTCCAGGCCAGCGGCGGCCGGCTCGAGAGTCCGGAGCAACTGGAACCCGGCGTCGACCAGAAGCGCTGGACGGCTTCCGCGATCGCCGCGGGCGCGTGGGGCGAGTCCGGTCACTGGCAGGGGATGCTCGCCTGGGGCCAGGACCAGAACCTTCCCGGCCACACGCTGAACGCGTACACGGTTGAAGGAGCCCTTGCGCTCGACGCACGACACACGCTGTTCGCGCGTGCGGAGCAGGTGCAGAAGGACGAGTTGTTCGTCGAGCCCGACCCGCTCGCCGGGCGGGTGTTCAGCGTCGGGGAGCTCACCGCCGGCTATCGCTACGACTTCGTGCGCCGTGACCGCGGCACGGTGGGCTTGGGCGCGGCGGGGACGCTGTCATGGGTCCCCGATGATGCGAAGAGTGCCTACGGCGATCATCCGCTCGCCGCGCTGTTGTTCCTGCGCGCGGCGCTGCGTTAGCGCGCGGCCAGCGACGGCTTCCCGAACCAGCGCTCGACCCGGCTCGAGCCGAACACGCGCTTCTCCGCCACCAGCGCCGCGGAGGGCGGCTGGAACGTGCCCGTGGGCCTCGGACCGCCGAGGAAGTCCACGTCGACGCGCCCGACCTCATCGTGCCCGAACTCCACGTAGCAGGAGCCCTGGCCCTTGTAGCGCTCGGGCGGCGCCTCGCCGCGCACGCGCGCCAGGATCGACATCGCCGCCACCCGCGCCGCGCCCTCGGCGAACACGCCGGCCTTGGGCGTGCCGACGCCGTTCACGTCGCCCACCGCGTACACGCCGGGGAACGTGGTCTCGAGCGACTTCGGGTTCACGGCCACCCAGTCGTGTGCATGCGCCGCGAGGCCGGAGTCCACCACGACCTGCGGCACGCGGTGAACGGGGATGCCGAGGAACAGCGCGCACGGCAGCTCGCGCCCATCGCTCAGAAGGACTTTCCGGTGACCGGGATCGAGAGACTTCACCAGCGAATCCTTCACGAACGTGATGCCGCGCTCGGCGAACGCGGCGAGGATCGCCCGCGACGTGTCGGGGGAGGGTGGCACCGGGGCTCCGAACGGCATCACCACGGTGATCTCCGCGTCCGCCCGGCGACCGTGCGCCGTGAGCAGGTCGTGGAGCAGGAACGCCGTCTCGCTCGGCGCCGGCGGGCACTTGAACGAGCGCCCACACACACCCACGATCGCGGGCCCGCGTTCGAAGCCCGCCAGCACGTCGCGCACCGCGAACGCGCCCGCATTGGAATAGAACTCGTGGCCGCCCTCGGCGAGCCCGGGTGTGGCGGCCACATCGAGGTCGGCGCCCAGCGCCACCACGAGGAAGTCGGCAGCGAATGTGCCGGCGTCCGTGACCACCCGCTTCGCCTCGGGGTCGAACGAGCGTATGGCTGACTGCACGAACCTCACGCCCGGCTTCACCAGGTCGCGGTACGGATGCCGG
>DATNFC010000244.1:0-2171 GCA_035606545.1 Candidatus Methylomirabilota bacterium | reverse complement strand
CCGCGCGGGCTCGACGCGAACGCCTACGCGCTTACCGACACGACGGACGGCGCCGCGCAGGAGCGTTTGGGCAGGGTGCTCCGGGCCGCCACCTGGCTGGGCCGCGGTGCGCCGCTGGTCGCCGTGCCGGAGCCAGCTTCTCCTGTAGCCGCTGCTCCTCTCGCCGCTGCTCCTCCAGCGACGGCTCCTGCGGCACCGCCGTCCGCACCGCCGGCATCGCCCGTGCCGTCACGTGAGCCCGCGGCCGCGCTGACACTCGCGCGGAGCGGCGACGAGGTGGTCGCCACGGTCGCCGATCGGCGCTATCGCGTGCGCGGGCTGGCGAAGAACCTGAGCCCGGATGCGCTGCGCGTGAATCTCCTGGTGCAGCGGGAGGCCGACGTCCACGTCGACACGCTGGATCTGTACGTGGCGCGCGCGCGGGGCGTCTTCGTCGCACAGGCCGCGAAGGAACTGGGGCTGAGCGAAGACACCATGAAGCGGGAAGTCGGCGCGCTCATCCTCGCGCTCGAAGCGCTCGTGACGGAGCAGATTGCGGCAACGCTCACCCCCACCGCGGCGCCGAACGCCGCGCCCGCCATGAGCGAGACCGAGCGCGCGCACGCGCTCGCGCTGCTGCGGGATCCGATGCTCCTGGATCGGATCCTCGCGGACTTCGAGCGGGCCGGGGTCGTCGGGGAGCACACGAACAAACTCGTCGGCTATCTCGCGGCCGTATCACGGAAGCTCCCCGAGCCGCTGGCCGTCATCATCCAGAGCGCGAGCGCGGCCGGCAAGACCTCGCTCATGGATGCGGTCCTGGCCTTCGTCCCGCCCGAGGAGCGGGTGCAATACTCCGCGATGACGGGCCAGGCGCTTTTCTACCTGGGCGAAACGGACTTGGAGCACAAGGTGCTCGCCGTCGTCGAGGAAGAAGGGGCCGAACGGGCGAGCTACGCGCTCAAGCTCCTGCAGAGTGAAGGCGAGCTCACGATCGCATCGACGGGCAAGGACCCGGCGAGCGGCAAGCTCGTGACCCAGGCGTATCACGTCCAAGGGCCGGTGATGATCATGCTCACCACGACGGCCGTCGACCTCGACGAAGAATTGGTGAACCGCGCGCTCGTCCTCACCGTCGACGAGGACCGGGCGCAGACCCGCGCGATCCATCACCGGCAGCGCGCGCGGCGGACGCTCGCAGGCCGCCTGGGTGCCGCCGCGCGGAGTGACGTGCTCGCCCTCCACCGGAATGCGCAACGCCTGCTCGCGCCGCTCACGGTGGTCAATCCCTATGCGCCGCAACTCACCTTTCTCGACACCCGGACGCGCACGCGGCGCGATCATGAGAAATATCTCACGCTGATCGATACCGTCGCCCTCCTGCATCAGTACCAGCGGGACCAGCACGTGCTCGAGGAGGGCGGCCGTACACTCACCTACGTCGAGGTCACCCCCGCCGACATCGCGGTGGCGAATCGGCTCGCGGCCGCGGTGCTCGGGCGCTCGCTCGACGAGCTGCCGCCGCAGACGCGCCGCTGTCTCATGGGGCTCGAGGCCTGGGTCACGGCAGCGTGCCAGGCGCAGCGCTGCCCCCGCACGGATTTCCGCTTCCTGGCGCGCGACGCGCGCGCGGTGACGGGGCTCGGCGCGACGCAGGTCAAGCTCCATCTGCATCGGCTGGTCGAGCTCGAATACGTGCTCATGCACCGGGCTCCCCGCGGGCAGGGCGTCACCTATGAGCTGCTCTACGCGAGCGGCGACGGCGCGGATCAGACGCCGGACGCCGTGGTGGTGAGCGGCCTCCGGCGCGTCGAGACCCTCTGTGAGGCGGGCACGCGGTCGGACGCCGCGGGGGAGCGGTCGGCGGTCGGTCGGCCCCCGGTCGGGGGGGAGTCGGGGGCAGGGCGGTCTCGCGACGCGGACGACATCTCGTGTGGGGACACCGCGTTACCGGATCTGGTCGCGGTCCGATCGGTCATGCACAACAACGGGAGCCATCCGCGTCCGCGTCGTACCGTAGCCGCCGGGGCATCGTGAGCGCGCTCGCCACGCTGATCACCGCGTACGTGGCGGCGGCCGAGGCCGAGGGCTACGCGGCGAGCACGCTCGCCGGGCGGCGCTTGCATTTGCGGCATTTCCTCACGTGGTGTGACGCGCGCGGACTCCTCGCCCCCGACGACCTCACGCCCGCG
>DATNFC010000243.1:0-10998 GCA_035606545.1 Candidatus Methylomirabilota bacterium | reverse complement strand
CACTGTGATGGCCGCCGCCCCAACCACCCCCGTGGCCACCATAGCCGCCGTGACCGCCGTGGCCACCGCCATAGCCACCACCGCCACCGCGTTCGCCGCCGCCCAGCGGCGGCGCGTCACTGTGTGCGGGGTCGAGTCGCCAGTCGCCGGTCAGGTCCGACGGCGGTGCTGTCGCCGCGCTCTGCTGTGCGCGGACCGCGACCGCGCCAAGAACTCCGATTGCAAGAACCACCGCGATGCCACGTGCACTGATCGTCCGCATCCTCCCTCCACAACCGTCGCCTGTGAGCGGATCCGGACGCGGCCGACGCGGATCACGAGGGCAGGGACGAACGAGAGGGCGCGTGGGATGTGAAGGAAACGTGAGTTCTCCCCGGGCGACCCGCGAGGCGCGCGGGCCTGGTCACAGGATGAGCATCGCATCCCCGTACGAATAGAACCGATACCGCTCGCGGACCGCGTGCGCGTACGCTTCGCGCAGTCGTTCTTCGCCTGCGAACGCCGCCACGAGCAGCAGCAGCGTCGTCCGCGGCAGGTGGAAGTTCGTGATCAACACGTCCACCGCCTGGAAGTCGTACGGCGGGACGATGTACTTGGTACTCCAGCCGGATGCGGCGGCGATGCGGCCACCGTTCACGTCGGCCATGGATTCAAGCGCGCGCACGGTCGTCGTGCCGACCGCGACCATGCGACGTCCCGCGGCGCGCGCCGCGCGTATCGCGGCGGCTGCGGGCTCGCTCACGTCGAACCACTCCTCCTCCATCGCGTGCTCGCGCGGGTCGTCGGCGGTGATCGGGCGGAACGTACCCGGGCCGACGTGGAGCGTGACCGCAGCACGGCGCACGCCGGCGCCTTCGAGCGACGCGAGCAGCGCGTCCGAGAAATGGAGCCCGGCCGTTGGCGCCGCCACGGCGCCGTCGACGCGCGCGTAGACGGTCTGGTAGCGCTCGACGTCCTCGGGCGTTGGCGCGTGGTGAATGTACGGCGGCAGCGGCACTTGACCTTGCGCACGCAGCGTCGCATCGAGCGAGCCGGCGACCACGCGGACGACACGCTCGCCCTGCTCGCCCTCGGACTCGACCTCGACGGCCAATGCCCCGTCCGCCGTCGCCAGCCGTGCCCCTGGTGAAGCGTGCTTCGCGGGCTTTGCAAGCACACGCCACCCCCCATCCGCCCCGGGGCGGATGAAGAGGAGTTCGACTCGCCCGCCCGTCGGCCGGCGCATCATGAGCCGCGCCGGTCGTACGCGCGTCTCGTTCACCACGAGCAGGTCGCCCTCGCGCAGCCAGCGACCGATCTCCGCGAAGCGCGCGTCCATGAGTGAGCCGGCCGTGCGATCGACGACGAGCAGTCGCGACTCCTCGCGCTTGGCGGCCGGGTGCTGCGCGATCAGCTCGTCGGGCAGCTCGTAGTCGAGCAGCCGCAAGAGCCGCGCGGCAGCGGAAGCCGGAGCGCTCCGCTCGGGCACTAGGAGAGCGGCAGCTCGGGCTGCTCGGGCTCCGGGCGCGGGGCGTCGTTCACGACCTCGCCCCTGAGCCTCGCCGGCAGCGCCAGCCCCAGGTGCTCGTAGGCGAGCCGCGTCGCTTCGCGGCCGCGCGGCGTGCGGCGGATGAAGCCCTCCTGGACGAGGAACGGCTCGTAGACGTCCTCGAGCGTGCCCGTGTCCTCGCCCAACACGACCGCGAGCGATTGGAGCCCGACGGGGCCGCCGTCGTAGCGCTGGATCAACGCCTCGAGCATGCGACGGTCCATCTCGTCGAGGCCGCGCTCGTCCACTTCCAACAGCCGCAACGCTTCCCTCGTGACCTCCATGGTCACTGCTCCATCGGCCTTGACGAGGGCGAAGTCGCGCACGCGGCGCAGCAGCCGGTTCGCCACGCGCGGCGTGCCGCGCGAGCGGCGCGCGATCTCGAACGCCGCGTCCGGCTCGACCTCGGTCGAGAGGATGCCGGCCGAGCGCTTGACGATCCTGGTCAGGTCTTCCGCCGAGTAGAAGTCCAGCCGCAGCGTGACGCCGAAACGGGCACGGAGCGGCGCCGTGAGCAGTCCCGAGCGTGTCGTGGCGCCGATCAGCGTGAACGGGTCGAGATCGAGCTTCATCGTCCGCGCGTTCGGGCCGCGATCGAGGAGGATGTCGAGCTTGAAGTCCTCGAGCGCCGAGTAGAGGTACTCCTCGACGACCGGCGAGAGCCGGTGGATCTCGTCGATGAACAGGATCCCGCGCGGCCCCAGGTCCGTGAGCAGGCCGGCCAGGTCGCCGGCCTTCTCGAGCACCGGGCCACTCGAGTTCTTGATCTCCACGCCCAGCTCGTGCGCCACGATGCTCGCGAGCGTGGTCTTTCCGAGGCCGGGCGGCCCGTGGAACAGCACGTGATCCATGGCCTCCCCCCGCTGCCGTGCGGCTGCGAGGAAAATGCCCAGCTGCTCGCGCACTTGCGGCTGGCCCACGAACTCGGCAAGCGACGGCGGTCTGAGCCGCCGCTCCTCGCGCACGTCCTCGGGGAACGGCGCGGGATCGGCGAGCCGCGACGGGTGCTCCGACGACGGCTTCGCCGCGCCCTGCTGGGAGCCTTTCTGGGCGCGCGGGGACTCGCCCCTACCCTCGCCGCCCTCCCCACCCCGACCGCGCGGCGTCATCGCGTCACCAGCGTCGGGCGCACAAGCACGGCCAGGGCGCGCTTCACGAGGTTCACGGCGGGCGCGTCAGCGGCCTCCTCGGCGACGCGGCTCACGGCATCGGTCGCCTGCGACACCGTGTAGCCGAGCGTCACCAGGGCCGCGACAGCGTCTTCATGGCGCTCGTTCTTCGCGAGCACACGAGTCTTGCTCGCGCGCGGCTCACTGCTGCTCGCAGCTGCCGCGGGCATCGCCGGGAGAAAACCGAGCTTGTCGCGCAGCTCCACGACCAGCCGCTCCGCGGTCTTCCGGCCCACGCCGGGCACGGCGGTGATCGCGCCCAGGTTCTCGTCGCGCACGGCCGCGGCGAAGCGCACGGGTGAGAGCCCGGAGAGCACCGCGATCCCGATCCGCGGGCCGACGCCGTTCACGGCGATCAGGAGGTCGAAGAGCTTGAGCTCGTCGCGATCGGCGAAGCCGAACAGGAGCTGCGCGTCCTCGCGCACGATGTGGCGCGTGTGGAGTCGCACTTCCTCGCCGACCGCGGGCAGCGACACGATCGTACCGGTGGTCACGTGCACTTGATAGCCCACGCCGCCCGCCTCGACGACCACGAAGCCGTCCCCGCGCTCGAGCAGCGTGCCGCGCAGCGCAGCGATCACGTTTCAAGCCCTCGCTCGCGCTCGGGCCTCATCGCCCACCTCGAACACTCGCGAGCATCGCCTGCAGCCGCTCGTTCGCCGGCGTGCGTCGGCGCGGGACGTCGAAGCGCGCGCGGTGCAGGTGACAGATCGCGCCCGCGAGCGCGTCCGCGGCGTCCACCTGCGGTAGGTCGCTCAGCCCGAGCTGGGCCTTCACTAACGCGGCCACCTGCTGCTTCGCGGCGCCGCCGCGGCCGGTCACGGCCAGCTTGATCGCGCGCGGGGCGTACTCGGCGATCGGCAGGCCGCGGTCCACGGCGGCGACCATGAGCGCGCCGCGCACGTGGCCGAGCACCAGCGTGGAGCGCGCGTAGGCATGGTGGAACGCGGCCTCGATGACCACGTGATCCGGCTCGAAACGCTCCATCACCTCGTTCACCTCGCACACGATCGCGTGCAGTCGCTCGGCCAGCGACAGCCGCGCCGGCGGTGAAACGTGGCCCGCGGCGACGCAGTGCAGGCCGCGGGCGCGCCGCTCCACGACACCCCAGCCCGTGCGGCGGCTCCCGGGGTCCAGTCCCAACACGCGCATGTGGTGGCCTCTCCGTAGGCGTTCGCGGGCATCCCGCCCCACCCGCAATGACCGTCGCGGTCCCGCGAACGGGACCGCGAGTGCAGAGTCTACTCCCTCGAGCGGCTCAGTGCTGCGCGGCCGCCGCCTCGCGCTCGGCTTTCGCCGTCGCGATGACCTTGTCGGCCAGCTCGCGCGGCACCTCTTCGTAATGCGAGAACTTCGCCTGGTAGAGCCCGCGGCCCTGCGTGATCGCGCGCAGGTGCGTGGCGTACTTGTACGTCTCCGCCATGGGCACCTTGGCCTTGATCTGCACGTAGTGACCGTCTGACTCGGTGCCGAGGATCTTGCCGCGCTTGCTCGAGAGGTCGCCCATCACGTCGCCGAGGAACTCCTCGGGCACGCGCACGTCCAGATCGGAGATCGGCTCGAGCAGCACCGGCGTGGCCTTGAGGATCACTTCGTGGAAGCAGGACTCAGCGGCGATCTTGAACGCCATCTCCGAGCTGTCAACATCGTGGTACTTGCCGAAGAACACGATCGTCTTGACGTCCACGACCGGATAGCCCGCGAGCGGCCCGCGCTCCATTCCGGAGACGACGCCCTTCTCCACGGCGGGGATGAAGTTGTGCGGGATCACGCCACCCTTCACCTCGTCCACGAACTCGAACTTGCCCCCGCGCGGCAGCGGCGCCACGCGCAGGTGCACCTCGCCGAACTGCCCGCGCCCGCCGGTCTGCTTCTTGTGCCGGTAGTCGCCCTCGGCCTTGCCCTTGATGGTCTCGCGGTAGGGCACGTGCGGCTTCGACAGCACGACCTCGACGCCGAAGCGCTTCTTCATGCGCTCGACCAGGATCTCGAGGTGCAGGTCGCCCATGCCCTGCACGATCGACTCCTTCGTGCTCTCCTCGAAGTAGCGGGACAGCGTGGGGTCCTCCTCGTGCAGGCGGTTCAACCCCACGGCCATCTTCTCCTCGTCGCCCTTGTTCTTGGCGCGGATGCACTCGGCGGCCACCGGCAGCGGGAAGTCGGGCGGCGTGAGCTTCACCGGACGCGCCTTGTCGGTGAGCGTGTCGCCGGTGTGTGTCTCGCGCAGCTTCACCGCGGCCACGATGTCGCCGGCGGCGGCACCGCGACAATCGGTGCGTTCCTTGCCGCAGAGGTGGTAGAGCGTGCCCAGCTTCTCGCTGCGGCCGCGCGTGGTGTTCACAAGGTCCTTGCCTGGCTCGATGTGGCCGGACCACAGCCGTATCAACGAAAGCTCGCCGAGGTGAGCCTCGGCGAGCGTCTTGAACACCGTGGCCGCCGCGGGCGATCCCGCGTCGGGCTTGATCTCGACACCTGCCGAGCCGTTCGCCCCGATCGCGTGCTGCGGGTGCACGTCCACGGGGCTCGGGAGCACGTCCACGACCTCCTCGAGCACCTCCTTGACGCCGAGGTTGAGCGCGGCGGAGCAGCAGAACACCGGCGCCAGGTCGCACATCACCACGCGCTCGCACAGGCCCTTCCGGATCTCCTCCACGGTGAGATCACCCAGTCCAAGGAACTTCTCCATCAGCTGCTCGTCGCCGGTGGCGGCCTCTTCGAGCAGCGTGGCACGCGCCTTCGCGGCCTTGTCCTTCAGCTCGGCGGGGATCGGCACCTCGCTGCTCTTCTCGTCGGCGCCCTTGCCGGTGAACGTGTAGGCCTTGTTCTCGATCAGGTCCACGACGCCGTGGAACTTGTCGGCCTCGCCGATCGGGAGCTGGACGGGCACCGCGTTCAGTCCGAGGCGGTCGTGGCAGCTCTTCACGGCCGCGTCGAAGTTCGCGTGTTCCTTGTCCATCATGTTCACCACGACCAGCAGCGGCGTCTTCTCCTGCTTCAGCACCTCCCACACCACCTCGGTGCCCACCTCGACGCCGGTGGCGCCGCGCAGCACGAGGATCGCGGAGTCGGCCACGCGCAGCGCGCTGTAGACGTCGCCCACGAAGTCGGCGTAGCCCGGCGTGTCGAGCAGGTTGATCTTGTGGCCCAGGAACTCGAACTGAGCGAGCCCCAAGTCGATCGTGATCTGCCGGGAGATCTCCTCCGGGCTGTGATCGAGCATCGTCGAGCCGTCGGCGATGCGGCCGATGCGAGTGGTGGCCTTGGCCTGGAACAGCATGGCTTCCGCGAGCGTGGTCTTGCCCACACCGTGGTGGGCGACCAACGCAACGTTGCGGATGTGACCGGTGGCGAACTCCTTCACACTGCACCTCCCAGGGCGTGGGATGCGGGGTGCTCGGTGTCGGGACGTGGAGTGCGAACACGCGGCCCGGCGTAACTTGAAGTAATGAATGACGCTAGCACCCGTGTTCCAAGCCGGTCAAGAGTCCCGCAACGAACGCCACGAGGCGCGTTTGAGCGTGGTCGCCGGCACGCCGGCTGCATCTCCTCGCGAGCGGTCGGGCAGGACGCGCGGCGGGTCGATGCGGTCTCGACGCGCGCGTCGCCGGCGTGCGAAGCGTTCGTCAACTCGCTCGCGGCGCGTGGAGTTGACCCCACGGCCTGCCGAACCCTACTTTCAGTTGGTTTTGCGCACCGGTTCCAGGCTCCCCGCCGGCGCCACGTCCACGCCTTTCTCAAGGAGTTCCTCAAGATGTCGCTTCGCGATCCTCTCCGCGCTGCCTCGGTGGCGCTCGTAGTTTTCGCGGTCTCCGCTGCCGTGATCGGTTCCGCCGTCGCCGCTGGAACCACCCCGGCCGCTCCCGCCAAGCCCGCCGCAGCCGGTGATGCCAAGGCCGGCAAGGCCAAGTTTGACGTGATGTGCGTCGCCTGCCACAAGAAGGACGGCACCGGCGGCTTCAAGGTGACGGGCAACCCGACGCCGAACTGGACGCTCAAGAAGACGTGGGATGCCACGCGCACGGACGCCTACCTGCGCGACTGCATCCAGAACGGCAAGACCAAGTCGGGCATGGTGGCCTGGGGCAAGACGGGCCAGTTGAAGCCGGCCGATATCGAGAACGTGATCGCCTACATCAAGACGTTCAAGGCCGCCGCGAAGTAATCCCGGCGTTCGGTCGCAGGAACTGAAGCGCGCCTCGCATCCGCGGGGCGCGCTTCTGTCTTGGGAGGCCGCCCCGGTGGCGCCGCCGTCGCGGTGCGCTCGGCTACTCGATGTGGATCGAGTACTCCATCAGCGCCATGACCTCGCCCGCGGGGTTCTTCGCCAGCCGCAGCCAGTGGCGGAACTGCACGAACCCGGGGAACCGCGTGTCGTCCTGGTCGGGCTCGTCGAACACGCCGCCGAGCCAGCGCTGGATGAACGTCTTCCTGGGCCGCGGGTAGACGTCCACGACGATGTCCGCGTGGGCGTCGATGTGCGCGCGCGCGCGCGCCAGCTCCATGGCCTCGTGCAGGCCGCCGAAGCGATCCACGAGCCCGCGCTCGCGCGCGGCGACGCCGGACCAGACGCGCCCCTGCCCCACCGAGTCCACGCCGCTCGGCGTCAGCTTGCGGCCCTCGGCCACGCGCGCGATGAACACGTCGTAGAACTGATCGAGGCTCTTCTGGTAGAGCGCCACCTCTTCGGCGTCGAAATCGCGGAACGGCGACCACATCCCCGCGTGCCGCCCGCGGGTCACCGTTTCCACGTTCAGCCCCAGCTTGCGATAGAGCCCGAGCACGTTGAGCTTGCCGCCGAACACGCCGATCGAGCCGGTGATCGTGGCGGGATCGGCGACGATGGCATCGGCGGCGCAGGCCATGTAGTAGCCGCCCGAGGCGGCCACGTCGCCCATGCTGACGATGACGGGCTTCTCGCGCCGCAGCCGCCGCAGTTCCTGCCACACGGCGTCCGAGGCGTTGCCGGAGCCGCCGGGGCTGTCGATGCGCAGCACCACGGCGCGGATGCTCTTCCGGCTGCGGATCTCGCGGAGCGCTTCCACCAGCGTGCGATCGCCGACCGAGCGGCCGCCGAACGGGCCTTCGGTGCTGCGACCGTCGACGATCTCGCCCTCGGCCACGAGCAGTGCGATGTGATCGCCCGAGACCTCGCCGCCCTCGCCGGCGTAGCGGCTGAACGACGCGGCCGGACGGCGGGTGCCGTCGGCGTGCGTGGCCAGCGAATCGATGTCGGCGCGCGCCAGCAGCGTGTCCACGAGCCCGCGGGCGTGCGCTTCGCGCGCCGTGTACGGCCCGCCGTCGATCAGGCGTCGCACGCTGTCGGCCGTGATCGCCCGCGCGCTCGCGAGCGAGTCCACGAGCAGCGTGTACTCGTCGTCGAGCAGCTCCTCCATGGCGTGCCGGGCGTCGGGCGACAGCGAGTCGCGCGTGAACTGCTCGACGGCCGATTTGTAGCGGCCGACGTGCGCGAAGTTCGGCTTGATGCCCAGCTTGTCGTAGGCGCCGCGCAGGAACATCGCCGACGCGGAGAGCCCGTCGATCTGCAGCGTCGACACCGGCGGCATGGCGACCAGCCCCGCCGAGGCGGCGAGCAGGTACTCCTTCTCACCTCCGCCCTCGAGGCTCGCGTACACGTGCTTGCCGGCGTCGCGCACGGCGCGCACCGCGGAGCTCATCTCGTAGACGCGCGCCCAGCCCCAGTCCAGGCCGTCGACGTGCAGTACCACGCCCGTCACCGAGCGGTCCTCGGCGGCGTTGCGCATCGCGAACAGCAGCTCGTGGAAACTCGGCCGCTCGCGCCGCAGCAGGTCGAACGTCAACGCGGCCGGCGGCGGGCCCTCGTCCACCTCGGTGGGTACGTCGAACACCAGCACGCGCGGGCCGATCGCCACGTGCATCGGCCGGCGCACGCCCATCACCAGGTTGAGTACGAGCGCGCCCACGGCAATGCACAGCAGCGTGATCAGGATGGCGCGACGGCGCGTCGGCATCGGGTCCTCCAGGTAGCACCCATGATTCGGACCGGAGCAGGATGCCACAGGCCGGCCGGCCGCGCAGGACGGCTAGAACGCGCGCCGCACGTCGATCGAGCCGTAGAGACTGTTCGCGTCCTGCGACGGATCCTCGTGGCTCTCGTAGCGGGCCGAGCCCGAGAAGCGCAGCCGCACGCGGCCGGGCAGGCCGAAGTCGCCGAACGCCTCGCCCTCCACGAACAGGTAGGACGAGTGCAGGTCCGGCTCGGTGAGCGACAGCGTCGCGGCCGACCGTTCGTACTCGCGCCAGCCCGCGGACGGCGCCAGCGAGAGCCAGTCGCCGAGGTGCAGACGCTCGCCCTCGATCACCAGCGCGACCTGCCGATAGCGCTCGGCCGGCACCTCGGGCGCGAGCAGCGCCTCGAAGCGGGGTCCCAGGCGCACAGCCCAGTCGTGCGCCAGCGTCCAGTGGAGCGACGGCTGTGCGGAGACGAGCGTGTAGTCGAAATACACGCTCGTGTCGGGATCGTCGTAGCGATAGCCGTCGAGCGTGAGCCACAGCTCGGCCGTGAGCCGCTCGTGCAGCGGCAGGAACACCGCGCCGTCGCCGTGCCCGCTCCAGAACCGGTCGCGCGTCGACGGCGTCGCGTGGATCGGTGTGCGCCGGTCGAGCTGAACGTCGATCGTGGCCGAGCCCGCGCCCGGCAGCATGCCGCGGAGCGTCGCCGCGCCGTGCTGCTCCACGTGGTCGCGGTTCGTCGAGTCGGGGAACGCGCGCACGTCCGCGCCGTAGCCCAGCTCCGTGTCCCAGCGCGACGCGAGCGGCGCCCGCGTCCACCGCAGCCAGGCGCGGCCCGCGTTGCGGTCGAGCGTCACCAGCTCCGTCGTGCCCTCGGAGCGGAACCAGTCGCCGCCCACGAGGAGGTCGAGCAGGTTCGAGCGACCGATCGTGGTCAGGCGTGCGCGCCCCTCGGGGCGGAACTCGGCCTCGCGTCGGTCGTCGCCGAACGAACGGTCGTGGCGCAGATCGAGTTGCGGCGAGAGCGAGAGCCGCAGCCCGGAGCGCGGCGTGCCGCTCAGGTCGAACCGCGTGTAGCTGCGCATGAGCTTGTCGCCGAACGTGCCCTCCTGGCGGAACCACAGCCGCGGGCCGCGCCCGAGCCGGCCCACGCCCTCCACCGCGCCGACCGCCGCGGCGCGCACCTCGGGAGAGCTCGCGAGCCGGCGCCCGGTGAGCGTGGTGTCGTCGAACGTGGCCTCGTAGAACTGCTCGTTCGTGACGTCGGACGCGGCTCCCAGCTCGAAACGGATGTAGCTCGTGTCGGCGACCTGCGCGGTAGCGGGCGGGCACGCGGCGAACCAGAGTGCGAGAACCGCGCCCGGGAAAAGCGACACCCGGACGCGGTTCATGGGCGCGGCGGCGTGCGCGCGGGCCCTCAGCGGCGAACCTGGCCCGTGGTCAGCCGCTCGGCGCGCAAGGCCTGGTCTCGCGCCATGCGCGTCAGGCGGAGCGCCACCCGCGCGTGCCCGGCCTGCGCCTCGGCCTTGGCGCGGACCTGCTGGTTGTCGGCGTTCGCGAGCAGCTGGCGTGCACGCTCCTGGTCGCTCGGGTCCACCTGCTCGTGGACGCGCGCCAGCAGATCGTCCGTGCGCTGGAGCGCGCTCGCCACGGTCTCGTCGAGCGACTCGCCCGCGTTGCAGAGCTGCAGGGCGCGCAGCGCGCGCTCGCGGGCGCTCATCGTGAGCTGGAGTGCCGCCAGGTAGCGCGTCTCGCCGAACGAGAGCTCGGCGCGCGCCTGCATGTCGATCGCGATGCGCAGCATCTCGCGCGCCGCCGAGACGTCGCAGTGCGCCAGCCGGTCGCGGGCACGGTCGAGGATCTCGCGCGTGCGGTCGAGCTGGTCGCGGACGCGATTCGGGTCCGGGAGCCCGCGCAGGATCGCGATGGCGCGATCGGCGTGCAGCCGCGCGTCGAACGTGGCCCGCCCGGCGGCGGCGTAGCGCGCCTCGACGAACGCCTGCTTGGCAAGCGCCTGGAGCGCCACGGCCTGGTCCACCTCGGCCTGCGCCGCGAGGTTCGGGGCGTTGACGAGCAGCTCCTGCGCCATCTGGATACGTCGGTCCGTCACGTCGATCGCGTCTTGGAGCCGAGACGGGTCCGGCGGCGGCAACTGTGCCAGCGCCGGGCTCGAAACGAGCAGGCCGAGCGCGATCGCGAGGATCGCCCGGGAGACGCGGATGCGGATCGACATTCGGGGACCTCCTGCCACGGGCAACACGGCGCCCGGACCGGGCAAGGTGGAACTCGACGGTCGAGACTAGCAGCCGC
>DATNFC010000242.1:0-15787 GCA_035606545.1 Candidatus Methylomirabilota bacterium | reverse complement strand
CAAGCTCGTGGACCGAGACGGCGTGCGACTGGCCGACGCACTGGCCGGCGTGGGTGTGACGTTCGAGAACGTGAAGGACAGCCACCGCGAGCTCGCGAACGCGGCGGCCTACCTGGAGCTGCACATCGAGCAGGGGCCGGTGCTGCTCGATCTCGGTCTGCCGCTCGGCGTGGTGCTGGGCACGTACGGCGTCGAACGCCACGCGATCCACTTCCACGGCCAGGCCGCGCACTCGGGCAGCACGCCGATGAACCGCCGCCGCGACGCGTTCCTCGCCGCGGCGCGGATGAGCCCCGAGACCTACGCGATCACCCAGCGGCACGGGGGAGTGGGCACGATCGGGTCGTGCACGACGAAGCCCGGCATCGTCACCAGCGTGGTCGAGGACTGCCGCATCACGCTCGACCAGCGCCATCTCGACGCCGCGGCGCTCGCGGCATCGCTCGCGGAGGCGAAGGCGGCGAGCGAGCGGTTCGCGAAGGAGGGCAACGTCGAGGTGAGGTGGGAGCGGATCTGGAACATCGAGCCGATTCTCTTCGACCCGCGACTCCTTCAGTTCTGCGAGGAGGCCATCGCCGAGACGAGCGGCCGCGTGCACAAGCTGCCCTCGGGCCCGCTGCACGATGCCGCCGAGGTGGCGCGCGCCGGCGTGCCCACGGTGATGATGTTCGTCCAGAGCCTGCACGGCATCAGCCACAACAAGATCGAGGACACGCGCGAGGAGCATCTCGAGATGTGCGTGCAGGCGTTTGACCGGCTGGCGGAGAAGACGCTGCGCGCGTTCGCGTGAGCGGGGGGCTTCAGCGGCGCGCGGAACGCGAGCGGGCCGGAGTTTCCGGCGCAGGAGCCGTGATCCCGCGTTCGCCCAGCCAGGCCGTGATCATCGCCGCATAGCCTTCCGGATCCACGTTCGCCGCCTCGACATGCCCCGCGCCGGCGAACGGCTGGAACCTGACCAGGTCGGGCCTGGCCCTGGCGAACGCTTCGCTGACGCTGATGGGCACCACGTCGTCCTCATCGCCGTGCACGATGAGCATCGGCGTCGAGAACGCCGCCGCGTGCGGAGCCTGTGCGAGCTCGTTCCAGTTCAGGCCGCTCCGCAACGATGCCACCCACTTGCCCAACTCCGCGATCGCGTCCGGCACGTGCCGCTGGCGGGCCGCCAGCGCGAGCACGACGTTCCAGTCGAGCGCCGGCGCATCGAGGACGGCACCGCGCGCGAAGGAGCGCTCGGAAGAGCGGCGCAGGAACTGGGCGACGATCCCGCCGCCCATGCTGCAGCCGACCACGACCACGTCGCGGGCCCCGTGGGCCTTCGCGTACCGCACGGCGTCCTCGAGGTCCTCCCACTCGGTCGCGCCGAGCCGGAAGCGCCCGCCATCCACCTGGGGCGCGCCCACGTCGTTCCGGTAGGCCACGATCAGGCAGGGAAGGTCGAGCGACCGATAGGCGGGGAGCATGCGCAACACCTCCGCGCGCGTGGCGGCCCTGCCGTGGAAGAAGATCGCCCACGTCGAATCGCGGCCGGCGATCCACCACGCGGGCAGCGGTCCGACACGCGACGGGATCGTGACGTTCTCGAACTCGATCCCGAGCCAGGTGCGTGGATCGGCGTCGGGGGCGAAGCCCGCGAGCCGCGAGGTCGTGTCGGGCGGCGCACCCGAAGCGATCGTGAACCGCGTGGTCACGCGGTCGGCCCCGACATCGATCAACGGACCGATCTTGCCGAACCCGCCCGGCCACGAGATCGCCCAGTGGCCCGGTCGGCGCGCTTTCGGCGTCGAGGCGAGCGTGATCGTGGAGTCGGTGTGGGCGAGCACACGCTGGCCGCTCTTCCCGGGCGGCGCGTCGGGCCCGAGGATCTGGTCCGAGTAGATCCAGCCGACCGTGCCCAGGGCGATCAGGAGCGCGGCGACCCCCGCAGCCGCCCAGATCCGCTTCATGCGCTGCGACGCGAGAACCACAGCGGGATCACTTACGGCCCTCCCGATCGCCTTCCGCAGCGTGCGATGCGCGTGCAACCCGTGCGCGCGGGGCATCGTACTCCAGAACCTGCCCTCCATGGAGGAGTCGCCGATGAGGATGCTCACAGGCCGTCTGCAGCGTGCCGGGTTGCTCGCCATGCTTGTGCTGCCCACAGAAGCTCTCGGCGCCGGACAGAAATCGGGCGGCACGGCGATCGTGGTCGACGAACGCTGGGCGCCGCCCGCCTGGACCGAATTGGCCGCTGCCCCGCGTCGCGAGCTGAGCCGCTACGCCGATTCCACCGCGTACGAAACGGCGCGCGCCGACACTTCGTTCGCAGCGCGACGCTGGCGGTATCGCAGCGATTCGGCGGAGGTGGTGGCACTCGTCCTTCGCCCGCGCGCAGCGGGACGGCGACCGGCGATCGTCTACTGTCGTGGCTCGTACATCCAGCAGGGACTCGAAACCGTGTTCCTGCCGCAACTCCATCGCTTCGCCCGTGCAGGCTTCTTCGTGGTCGCGCCGCAGTACCGCGGGAGCGAGGGCGGAACGGGCCGCGACGACATGGGCGGCGCCGACGTCGAGGACGTGCTCGCTGCGGTGAGGCTCGTGGCGGCACAGCCCGACGTCGATCGCAACGCCGTCTACCTCTACGGCGAGTCACGCGGCGGCATGATGACGCTCCAGGCGATCCGCGACGGCGCGCGAGTCCGCGCGGCGGCCACCGTCGGGGCTTTCACCGACTTGGACTCGCTGTTCCAGGCCGACGCGCGCTCCGCCGCGATGGCGACGAAGATCTGGCCCGACTACGAAACACGACACGACGAGATCGCGCTCCGGCGCTCGGCACTGCGCTGGGCCGACCGCATCCGCGTGCCGCTCCTGATCCTTCATGGCGGCGGCGATACGGGCGTCCCACCGCGCCAATCCGAACAGCTCGATGTCGCGCTCACGCGCACTCGTGCGCCCCACGAGCTGCGCATCGTTCCCGGCGGCAGCCACACGCTGGGGGAGCATGCGGCGTTGCGGGACTCGCTCGTCGTGGGCTGGTTCCGCGCGCACGCACCGTGATCGGCCAGGCGCGCGGCCGCGCCTATTCCAGCTCGTAGCTCAGCGTGAACGGATGCTCGAGCCCGTGGCCGACGGCGGAGCCGCCGTCCCCGCGCAGGCCCTGCAGCTCGCCGGTGCCGGAACCCGGCACGACGGAGTAGCTCTCTTTCGCCTGCCCGCCCTCGAACACGCCGGTGCGCTGGAGCACGAAGCTGCCCGTCCTCCCCTCGAGGCGTCCGACGACGCGCTCGAGACCCACGAACGTCGCCGAGCCGTCGCCCCGGTACATCATCAGGTACTCGACGTGGCCCTCGCCCTCGAGACCGCCGGTGAACGTCTTCGCGACGCTCGCGCGCGTCAGCTTGGGTCGGTCCTGCCCCTCACTGTAGGGCTTCTCGTCCCATGTCTTGATGGCGAACTGGGCGGTGACGGTCTTCATGACGGCGTCTCCCTCATGGGGTGGGCTCGATGTTGTCGATGGTCGCATCGATGCTGGCCGGCCCGCCCTAACGCGGTGCGCGCGCCGCCAGCGCCTGGAATCGCGGCTCGGCGCGCAGCGACTCGAGATCGGGATCGGTGGCCATCTCGCGGCCGCCGCCCTCGTTGACCGCGGTCTCCAGCATCCGGAGCGCATCGTCCTTGCGCGACAGCCTGGCGTACCCGCACGCGAGGTTGTACGCGGCCACGCCGCGCGTGGTGCGGCCGGGCGGGATGCCGATCTCGAACGCCTTCTCGTAGTGACGCACCGCCGCCTCGTGCCGGCCGAGCGACAGCTCGGCGAATCCGAGCTGGCCATACGCGAGGCTCGTGCTCCAGCCGTTCGCGATCGCCCGTTCGAGCACGCGTGCCCCTTCGGCGTAGCGCCGCGACTGAACGAGCGCGCTGCCGTACTGGGCCGTGAGCGGCACGTTCGTGCTGTCGGCCCGGTACGCGCGCTCCAGCGCCGCCATCGCCTCGGGGAAGCGACGCAGCTCGTTGAGCACACGCGCGTAGCTGCGGAGCGCCTCGAGGTCGTTCGGGTGTTTCTCGATGTACGGCCCGAGCAGCTCGGCCGCACGCCGCAAGTCGTTCCCGTAGAGCGCGTGCAGGATCTCGCGCTCCTCGGCCCGCGCCCACGTGGGCTGCGGCACCGGCAGCAGCTGCGAGCGCCAGAACGCGATCGTCCGCTGCACGATCCGGCGCGCGTCGTCGTTGTCCGCGAACGCGTCGAACGCGTGCGGCTGGCCGGCCGCGAACTCGAGCGTCCACGGCGCGCCGGCGGCGATGACGCGGCGCCACAGCGAGTCGAGCGGCGCGCCCATGCGCGGTGCATCGCTCGCGGCGACCACGAACAGCACCGGGAGGTCGCGGCGCAGCGAATCGGAGGGCGGATTGCCGTAGTAGAGCACGGCGGCGCGCACGGTCCGCGGCGGGTCCGCGCCGAACAGGAGCTGGTTCGCGCCGCTGACATTGGCCGAAGCGGCATAGACGCCGACCCGCTGGCCGTCGACGCCCGCGGGCGCCTGCTCCGAGGCGAGGAACGTGAGCAGCCGGCGCATCGACTGCTGCGCATCGACCGAGTCGGCCTGCATCGACACGCCGATCATGCCCTGCGTCGCGATCAACCGCGGCCACGTGCGATAGATGCCCCAGTCCTTGAGCGAGTTGCCGGTCTGGTCGCCGATCGCGTTCAGAAACACCACGACCGGCAGCTTCTGGCCGCGCGCGAGCTTCGGTGGCAGGTAGACGTCGCAGGTGAGCGCGTGCGTCGCGTCCTTCCAGTAGGGAACGTTCGCGAGCAGCCTCACGTCGCGCGTCTCGGGGACGTCGTAGACGACACCGAAGCGTCGGCCGTCGAGGCCGGTGTAAGTGGGCTGCGCCTGGGCGCGTAGCGTCAGCGACGAGGCGAGCAGGGCGGCGAGCGTGGCGATGCGTCGTGCACGCGAGGGCGTCGTGTGGCCGAAGGGGGCGCGTGAGCTCATGTGCCGCAGGCTGGACGACCGGCGGACGAGCCGGCAATGCCGGGGGCACGAACGCGGGACATGGCGGGCCGAGCGGCCGTAGCGGCGCCGCCCGCGCCTAGCGCGTGTGCACCAGCCGCTGCATCCAGGCGCGCGCACCCACCACCATGCGCACGAAATACACGCCCGCGGGAGGCTGACCGGCGTTCGTGTCCCACGTGGCCTCGTGGCGGCCGGCGGGATACGTGCCGTCCGCCAGGACGGCCACCTCGCGACCCTGGATGTCGATCACGGTCAGGCGCACGTGCGACTCGCGCGGCAGCGCGAACTCCGCTTGGACGGGCCCGACGCTCGGATTGGGCGCGAGCGGCGCCAGCGCGAAGTCGACGGGCGTGTCGCCAGGGGGCGCACCGGCCAGCCCGCTCGGCTGGAGCGCGAGGCCGCCATAGGACGTGAGCGGCAGCGCGAGTGCGACCTTCGTGCCCCCGGCCATCGGTCCCCGATAGATGTGCTGGGCGCCGGCTCCGCCTTCGGACCAGTACATCTGGCCGCTCGCGGGATCGAGCGCGAGGTAGGTCGGGTTGGCGAGTCCGCCGTAGAGCGTGACGCTGCTCCCGCCCGCGATCGGCATGCGGCGGATCTTGCCGGCGTACTCCGTCCAGTAGATCTGCTGCGCGCTCGCGTCGATCGCCACGCCGTACGGATGCGTATTCGCGATCAGCGGCAACCACAGCTCAACGCCCGAACCATCGAGGTTCGCGCGATAGAGGGCGTCGCGGTCGAAGTCGGCCCAATACAGCTTGCCGCCGACGTGGTCCACCGCGATCCCGCGCAGGTTCGCGACGGATCCGAGCGAGATCAGGTTCGTGAAGGCGCCCCCGCCGAGCCCCGCGGTGCGGACCAGGGAGCCGATGAACAGGTTGCTCGTGGTCCAGTAGAGTTTGTCGGCAGCCGCGTCCACGGCGATGCCGCGCAGCGTGGAGCCACCGCCGACCAGCGTCGTGATGTTCGCGAGCGAGGGCGCGACGCGCTGGACACGAGCACCGCTCGGTTGGGCCTCGGTCCAGTAGATGAACCCGCCCGCGTCGCACGCCAGCCCCTCGGGCAGCGTCCCCGCCGGGAGCGCCACGCTCATGATGGCGTTGCCCAGCGCGTCCGACTTGTTGAGCGTGGGCGCACTGAAGTTGGTGTCGAGCCAGTAGAGCACCTGCGCGCGCGCCACGGGAGCCAGCAGCGCCCCCGCGAGCACCCACAACAGAATGAGGCAGCGATGTCGCACGAGCCGATCTGCTCCTCGTCAGGTGGTGGAGGGGAAGAAGCCCTGGAGCGCGATGACGAAGTTGAGCCCGAGATAGGGCTGCAGGTTCGTGTGCGACTGGCCGCCCCCGGTGCTGCCGATCGCCGCGGCTGCCATCGCCACGTCGACGACGGAGCCGTACTGCGGGTATCCGGCGGGATTGCGCGCGGGATAGTGGCCCGCGGGGTCGACCTGCGTGCCCACCGACCCTGCGGATACCTGGACCGGGTGGGCGTGCGTCGGTAGTTCCGCGAGCGTCAGCGTGTGCACGGTCTCGCCCGAGCGCTCGCCGAGCGATCGCAGCGACAGCCCGGCTCCCTGGCCGAAATGGATCGGCACGCGGTCACGCAGGTCGGGCAGCTTGAACGTGGTGATCCCGTCTCCGCCGTACGTGGTGCCGAGGAGCGAGAACAGCGCCGTGTTCGGGGCGATCGGCAGTGTCTGGCCGTTACAGAACGCCCAGCCCTTGGGAGGGAAGTTCCAGGACACCAGCATGATCTCGCCGATGTAGGGCCCGGTGCTCGTGGTCGCGGCTCGAGCGGGTTTCGGTCGCCCAAGCCACGCGGTCGCCGCGAGCCCGGTGGCGAGGCGTCCGATGAACCGGCGGCGGTCGAACGAGGGGATCATGTCGGTGGCCCTCAGAACTCAGACGGGAATGTCCCGTCCTGGATGCAGATGATGAAGTGGACGCAGAGCGACGGCATCAGGTTCTCGTGCGGCTGGGACGCGCCGTTCGTCATCAGCGTCGCCGGTGCGAGCATCGCGTTGATCGCGGCGCCGTAGTGCGGCGACCCCAACGCGTTCTTCGACGGCACGCGCGTGGTGGGATCGCTCGAGTCTCCCAGCGCCGAGCCGCCGTTCAAGGAGTGCGCGTGCGCCGGGATCTGCGTGGTCACGAGCGTCACCGTCTCCTGTCCGCCCATCTCGCCCAGCGCCGTCGAGCCCACGTGGACCGGAACGCGGCCGCGCAGGTCGGGCAGCGCGAACGTCGTCACGCCGTCGCCGCCGTACCTCGTGCCGATCAGGTTGAACAACGACTCGTACGTACCGATGTCCAGGAGGCGGCCGTCGCAGATTCTCCAGCCCCAGGGCTCGTACCAGCCGGCGAACATGCGGATCTCGCCGAGGAACGGCGTCGCGTCGACGCCTGCCTCGGCCTTGTCCGCGAGTCCCTGCGCGCCGAGCCAGGCTCCGCCCGTGATCGCGCCAAGCAGGCGCGTGAGAAAGTGCCGTCTCGGGAACGCGGGTGGGTTCATGGCCATTGCGGCGGGAAGGAGCCCTGCAGGGCGATGATGAAGTTCAGCGTCAGGTAGGGCTGCATGTTGTTGTGCGGCTGCCCGCCACCGGTCGTGCCCACGACGGAGGAGTGGAGCGTCGCGTCGGCGGTGACGTGGAACTGCGGGATGCCCGCGGCCGAACGCGCCATGACGTTGCCGGCGACGACGTCGCTGTTCCCGTTCGCGGCGCTCGCACCCAGGGAATGCGTGTGCGCCGGCATCTCGGGGCCGATCAACGCGTGCGACTCCTCGCCGAGCAGGTTGCCGAGCGCCCGGTCGGTGAGCCCGGGTCCCTGGCCGGAGCCCAGCGGCACGCGGCTCTGCAGGTTGGGCAGCGCGAACGTGGACACGCCGTTCCCGCCGAACGTGGTCCCGAGGAGCGAGAACAGGGCCGTGTTCGGTGAGATCGGGAGCAGCTGGCCGTTACAGAGCGCCCAGCCCTTGGGTGCGAAATTGCCCGCGAAGATGCGGATCTCGCCGACGAACGGCATCAGGACGGCTCTTGGGGCACGCGCTGGAACATGAAGCCCGCCTGCAGGATGGGTTGGCCGGGTGCCGGACCCTCCGGAACGGCCCGGGGGCGCTTCCACCATGGATAAGCGTAGAAAGCGGGGCGCGAAGGCTCAATCAATTTCGCGCGCGCAGCCTTCCGCAGGCCCGCTCGGGTCGGCGAGCGGCGACTACCTCTGCTTGGCGTTCCCGAGCCAGTTCACGATCGCCGTCATCGGCGTCTGGCCCTGGTTGGCGGGGAGGAGGAACAGGAACTTCTTGCCATCGGGCGACGGGCAATAGACGTTGCGGCGGCAATCACCATGTCCCGACTATCGAGCCTTGCCCACCCACGAGTACTGCCATGCCGCGGAGAAGATCCGGTAGTTGCCGCCGAAGCGTGCATAGGCTCCGTCCGCGAAACCCAGCTTGATCGACTGGCCGCGGGTGAGCGGCAGCGACGCGGTAACGCCGACACGCGAGCTCTTCTGCAGCGTGTTCGGGTTCTCGACCCCGCTCACCGTGGTCGTTCCGCCGGTCCAGAAGTTGCCGTCCAGCGACACCCAGAGCCGCGGCCGGACGTCGTAGCTCAGGTGCAGCTCGACGATCCCGATCGGGTCCTGCGTCTGGCTGCGCGTGCCCGCGAAGTAGGCATTGTGTGAAAAGAACTCCGGATTCTTCGTGAAGAACCAGCCCGCGCCGTAGGCATCGATGATCCAGTGGCCGAGGCGGTGGGAGAGGCCCAGCTCGGGCTTGAACGCCCAGCGGTTCGATCCCAGGTTGATCAGCTTCGTCGGATCGTATTGCCCGACCGGGATCGCGACCTTGAGGCTCGCGCCGAGCAGCGTCTTCTGCTGCCACTTCATCCACTCGCCCGGCTCCATCGCGGGGCCGCCGATGAGGTTCACGGCGAAGCGGATGGGGATGTCGAACAGCCCCGCGCGATGAGTCGTGAACGGCGCGCCGAGCACGATGCCATCGAACGTCCCGGTGCCGTAGGGCAGGACCACGTTCACGTTCGCCGACCGGCCGAAAAGTCCGAACGAGCGGTAGTACGCGGCCGCGACGCCGTTGATCGTTCCGGTGGCATCCTCGATCGGGACGGTGCCCTCGAGGTTGAGGTCGCCGTCGTTGAAGATGTCGGTCACGAGGATGGCGTTCGAGCGCAGCGGGGCGATCACGTATGCGCGCGGCGTGAGGTCCTGGGCGCGAGCCGTCGTGCCTACGATCGCGCACAGCACGAGCGCCGGCGCCAAGCGCGCGATCCGCGCTGCCCCGCGACTCACGTGATGACGGCCCCATCGACGGTGCACTTGACGCCCCCAAGATCAACCGGGCAACCTCCGCTGGCGCCCGAACGGTGTCCAGCCGCGTACGTCGAGGAGTGCTTGGGTTCGCGTGGTACCTGGCCCGACGGTGGGACCATGCTATCACTGGTGCTCATGGCCCTGTTCCTTTCCGCCGCACGCGCCGCTGCAGCTCCCGCGCCGGCGGGCATGGCCGCGTGGCGGTCCGATCTCGCCGTGCTCACGCGCGAGCTCCCGACCCGCCATCCGGCGCCGTTCCTGAACGTCACGCGCGCCCGCTGGGACTCGGCCGCGACCGCGCTCGACAAGCAGCTCCCGTCGCTGAACCGGGACCAGGCGCTGGTGGGATTCATGCGCCTCGTGGCGATGCTGGGCGATGCCCACACGAACCTCGAGCCCGGGCCTGCGCTGGGGCTGCGGTTCTATCCGATCGAGCTCTATTCGTTCGACGACGGCTGGTTCGTGCGCCGCGCCGACAGCACGCACGCGGCGCTCGTCGGGGCGAAGGTGCTGCGGATCGGGCGGGTCTCCGTCGAGGACGCCGTCGCTCGCATCGCGCCGGTGATCCCGAACGAGAACGAGTGGTGGGTGCGCGCCTGGGCACCGCTCTACCTGGCGATCCCCGAGGTCCTCCACGGTCTGGGCGTGGCGGACGACGTCGAGCACCTGCCGCTCCTGATCGAGCGCGAGGGCCGCGTCGACAGCGTTCGCATCGCGCCCGCCGGACGGATCTCCGAGCAGCACGGCCACGGCCCGTTTCCCATTGACATGGACCGCTGGCCGTCGATGCGCACGGCCGCCGCGCCGTGGTGGGAGCAGCGGCCCGGGGAGTTCTTCTGGTGGACGTACGACCCGCCGACGCGCACGCTCTACGCGTGCATGCGCGGGGTCGCGCCGTCGCCGGGCACGTTCACGAACCGGCCGCAGTGGGACCAGTTGTTCGCGCTGGCGGACTCCGTGGCGCCCGCGCGTCTCGTGATCGACCTGCGCGAGAACACCGGCGGCAACGGCGCGCTCAATCGATATCCCGTGCAGCAGATCCTGCGCCGACCGGCGCTCGACCGGCCGGACCGGCTGTTCGTGGTCCTCGGCCGGCTCACGTTCTCCGCGGGGCAGCAGTTCACGAACCTGCTCGAGGCGTGGACGCGGGCGACGTTCGTGGGCGAGCCGAGCGGGCAGAGACCGAGCCAGTACGGGGATCACCGTGCGCTGGCACTGCCCGCGAGCGGCATGACCGTCCAGATCTCCTCCATCTTCCACCAGGCGCCGAACGAGTTCGACACCCGGTCGTTCGTGCCGCCGCGCGTCTACACGCCGCTCGACTCGCGCTCGTACCGGAGCGGCATCGACCCGGCGCTGGCGGCGATCCTGTCACCCGACACGACGGCGCCGGTGATCGACGTGATGGCGCGCGCGCTCGCGGTGGGAGACAGCGCCGCCGCGGAACGCGCGCTCACGGCCGCGCGCGAGAAGACCGCGAACCGCTTCCGCACGCTCGAACGCGACGTCAACGATCTCGGCTACCGACTGGTCGGCGAACACAAAGTCGAGCTGGCGATCCGGGCGTTCCGTATCAACACCCGCGCCTACCCGCGCTCCGCGAACACGTTCGACAGCCTGGGCGAGACGCTCCTGAACGCCGGCTACCGCGACGCGGCGATCGCGAGCTACCGGCAGGCGCTCGTGGTCGAGCCCGGCTTCCCGCCATCGGCCCAGGCGCTGCAAAGGCTCGGCGTGCACTGAGAGCGGCGGCCGTGACCGCCCACGAAGCGAGTTAGTTGATGAGTCATCCAATGACTCCTATGCTCGTGCCCATGTTGCCGCCCAAGCTCCGCAAGCCGAGCGCCATCGCTCGCGAGATCCACCAGACCCGGGCCTTCGCCGACCGGGAGGACGAAGCCGCGGTCGCGCTGTTGCGCACCGTGGACGTGCTGCGGGCGGACCTCGAGCGCGCGCTCGCGCCGCAGTCGATCACGCCGCAGCAGTACAACGTGCTCCGCATCCTGCGCGGCAGTCATCCCGAGCCGTTGCCGACGCTCGAGATCGCGGAGCGGATGATCGAGCGCGCCCCGGGCATCACGCGACTGATCGACCGACTCGAGTCGGCCGGCCTCGTGGCGCGGAAGCGGTGCCCGGGGGACCGGCGCATCGTCCACTGCTCGATCACGCGCGCGGGCCTGGCGACGCTCGCGGCGCTGGACGAGCCGGTGCGCGCGGTCGGCCACCGGCGTGTGGGCCGGCTGTCCAAGTCTGAACTTTCCAAGCTCTTACAGCTCCTGGATCGGTTGCGGGAGGAGGGGTCGTGAACCCCGCCGATCCCCTCCGCATCCAATACTTTACTAGTCAACCATTGTCGCGTACAGTAATAACCCGACCCAGGAGGAACCCGATGAGCACCGCCCTCAACACGTCGATCGCCCCGCAGGGGCAGGCCACCGAAACGTTCGCCATCGACGCCGACCACTCGGACGTGGGCTTCAGCGTTCGCCACATGCTGAGCCGCACGCGCGGCCGGTTCGCCCGGTTCTCGGGCGCGATCCAGCTCGACCGCGAGCAGCCGGAACACTCGAGCGTCGCGTTCGAGGTGGACCCGGCGAGCATCGATACCCGCCAGCCGGACCGCGACACGCACCTGAGGAGCGGCGACTTCTTCGACGTCGAGCGCTTCCCGTTGATTCGTTTCACGAGCCAGCGGGTTTCAAAGCTCGCGGCGGACAAGTACCGCGTCGAAGGCACGCTCGAGCTGCGCGGGATCCTGAAGCCGATGGTGCTCGAGGTGGGCTACCACGGCGTCGCGAAGGACCCATGGGGCAACGAACGCGCCGGCTTCTCGACCGAAGCCGTGATCAACCGCAAGGAGTTCGGTATGGTGTGGAACGCCGCGCTCGACAACGGCGGCGTGATCCTCGGCGACGACGTCACGCTGACGATCGACCTGGAGACGGTCCGCAAGAGCTGACGACCGCCGCACGCGACGCCGCCGGCCTCCGAGGGGCCGGCGGCGTTCAGTGTTCCGTGCCGGGTGAGTCCGCGGGCGAAAGAAGCTGTGCTCGCAACGCCGCCAGCGTCCGGTCGCCGGGGCGCCTGGAGAGTGCCCGATCGACCGCGGCGAGCGCCTCGGGCGTCCGTTCCGCATCCTTGAGGCCCACGGCATAGGCGAGCAGGAACCTCGTCTCGTCCGGCGCCAGCTCGGCCGCGCGCGCGAGCTCGACGAGCGCCGCATCCCGCTGCTGCTGCCGCACGAGCCAGAGCCCGAGCGCGTAGTGCAGCGCGGCCGCTCCCGGATGGCGCGCAAGCCCGGCGCGTAGCACGGCCTCGGCCTCGGCGTCGCGCCCGGTGACGCGCAGCAGGTCGGCGAGGTTGGCGGTCGCGGGGATCCAGTCGGGGTCGATGAGGAGCGCGTCTCGGAACGCGCGCTCGGCGCCGGTGGCATCGCCATCCGCCACCAGGAAGTTGCCGAGGTTGACCAGGCCGAACGGCTGGTCGGCGTTCTCGGTCTCGGCCGCGACGTACTCGCTCTTCGCGCGCTCGAGTGCGGCGCGGCCCAGGGCAGACAGCCGAGCACCCTGCGCGCCCGCGAGCGCGCCCCCGGCCAGCGCTCGAATCACCCGCGCGGAGTCGCTCAGCGATGCAGCGAGGAGATCGGGACGCGCCTCGTTCGGAAGGTCGCCTGCCGCGAGCACGCCCCCGAGCCGCACCAGCGGCTCGGGATCGGCGAGCGCGTCGCGGATCGCGTTCACCGCGCCGGGGTCGGCGAACGCACCGAGTCCGGAGGCCGCCGTGGCGCGCGCGATCGCGGGCTGCGTGCGATCCGCCGCGAGCGACAGGAGCCGCGCCCGCGCATCTTCGTTGCCGCGACGCGACGCAGCGAGCGCGCCGGCGAAGCGCTGGAAGCTCTCCGGTGGCCCGTACCACGTCCGCATGTGCCCCAGGGCCCAAGCGGCGGGCTTCGCCGCGTGACACGAGGCACAGACGAGCGGCGTTCCCAGCGAATCGGCGAGGTCGGGGCGCGGAACGCGGAAGCTGTGGTCGTGACGCGGGTCCACGACCATGAACGTCTTCGTGGGCATGTGGCAGGTCACGCACTTCGACGCCTGCGAACCGTTCGCATGGTGATGGTGCGCGACCGTGTCGTAGCGCGCGCCATCGTGGCACTGGACGCACAGCGCGTTCCCTTCGGCGCGCAGCGTCAACCGATGCGGGTCATGGCAATCCGAGCACGTCACGCCCTCGTGGTACATACGACTTTGCAAGAATGAGCCATATTCGTAGACCTCACCCGCGAGTTGGCCATCCGCGTGGTAGCTGTGAGGCACGAGCAGTGCGGGCAGGTGAGCGGCCAGCAGCGGTGAACCCGGAGGGTCGTCGTCGAACAGCCGCGTGCGACTCGAGTGGCAGCGCGCGCACGCGTCGATCTCGGTGTCGGTCGCGCGCGCCCGGCTGCGCCGGGGGAGACCGGTCGCGGCGTCGCGCGTCCAGGCGACACCGCGGCGCTCGTCGAGCGCCACGGTCAGCCCCATGGCGGCGGCTCCACGCGGCTCCCGCGCGCCTGCGCGCGGCGCCTGTTTCGCCCATTCGACGTGGTGCGAGCCCGGCCCATGACAGGCCTCGCAGGCCACGTTCACGTCGGACCAGCTCGTCCCATAGGTCTTGGCCGCGGGTGCGTAGTTCTTGTGGAGATCGGTGGAATGGCACGCCGCGCACTGCAGGTTCCAGTTCTGCGCCGCGCGCGTCCAATGCAACTCGTCTTCGTGCGTGACCTTCTCGCCGGGGTAGAGGTGGAACCAGCGCCGGCCGCCCTCGGCTCGAGGCCGCGTGTCCCACGCGATCCCCAACGCCTGCATGCGGCCGCCGGGGAACTCGACGAGATACTGCTGCAGGGGCTCGACACCGAACGTGTACTTGATCTCGTAGTCCGCGAGCTTTCCGTCGGGGCCGTCGGTGCGCACCATGAACGCGCGGTCACGCCGGAAGAAACGGGACTCGGTCGTGCCGTACGTGAACGTCGCGTCGCGGAAGTCGCCGAGCACGGTCGAGTCCGTCGCCGGCTGCATCGCGAGATCGTGGTGCGAGCCCCGCCAGGCCTCCGCCTCGGCCGCGTGGCACGAGACGCACGCGGCGGCGCCCACGAACGTGGGCGGTGCAGCGGAGGGTCGTTCGCGCGAGCAGCCCCCGACCGCGGCGGCCAGGAGCCACATCGCGCCGAGGGGCCGGCGCCAGCGCCGGCCCCCGGGTCCACGGCTGCTCAATTGCTCGAGATCCCGCGTCTCAGCGCGTCGATCGCCTGATCGATGCCGAACGTCGCCGCGCGCTGGCTCGGCGGGAACTCCTTGAACGTGTCGAGGAATTGGGAGGTGTACGCGACCGCGCCGTACATGACGTAGGCGTGGTCCATCAGCCAGTCGTAGTAGGTGTTGGAGGTGATGTCGGCCCGCTCATAGGGATCGGCGTGCAGGTCGAAGAACTTGGCGACGCGCAGCGGCGTGAACGGCTCGGCCCACACGCGCAGCGTGCCGGGCGCGCGCTGCTCCATGAACACGATCTTCCAGTTCTCGTAGCGCAGCCCCACCAGGTCGCCGTCGTCGTTGAAGTAAAAGAAACTGTCGCGCGCGCTCTTCTTCGCCTGGCCCGTCAGGTAGGGGAGCTGGTTGAAGCCGTCCAGGTGGAGCTTCGACTTCTTCGCACCCACCTGCATGCCCTTGAGCAGCTGCTCCTTCACGTTCGGGTCGCCCGCCGCGGCGAGCAGCGTCGGCATCCAGTCCAGCCCGCTCACGATCTCGTTCGACACGCTGCCGGCCTGGATGTGGCCCGGCCAGCGGATCATGCACGGCACACGGAACGCGCCCTCCCAGTTCGTGTTCTTCTCGCTGCGGAACGGCGTCATCGCCCCGTCCGGCCACGTGTTCATGTGCGGACCGTTGTCGGTGGTGTAGAGCACGATGGTGTTGTTCGCGAGGCCCATGTCGTCGAGCGCCTGGAGGATCTTCCCGACCGTCCCGTCGTGCTCGACCATGCCGTCCTGGTACTCGTTGAGCGCGGTCAGGCCGGGCGGGCTCCGGCGCTCGGGCGCCACGTGCGTGCGCAGGTGCATGCGCGTCGTGTTCATCCAACAGAAGAACGGCTTGCCCGCGGCCTGCTGGCGCTTCATGAAGTCGATCGCGGCATCGCTCGTCTCGTCGTCGATGTGCTCCATGCGCTTGCGCGTCAGCGGGCCCGTGTCCTCGATCGTCTGCTTGCCGACACGCCCCCAGCGCGGCTGCACCGTGGGATCGTCCTTCGCCGAGGCCTTGCAGCGCAGTACGCCGCGCGGCCCGAACATCTCGCGGAATCTTGGATCCGTCGGATAGTTGCGATCCTCCGGCTCCTCCTCGGCGTTCAGGTGGTAGAGGTTGCCGAAGAACTCGTCGAAGCCGTGCACCGTGGGCAGGTACTCGTTGCGGTCGCCGAGGTGGTTCTTGCCGA
>DATNFC010000241.1:0-8211 GCA_035606545.1 Candidatus Methylomirabilota bacterium | reverse complement strand
CAAGCTCGTGGACGCGCCCCGCTGGTAATGGGGGCGCGGCCGCGCCGCCGCGTCAAGGAAATGTTCAGTCAGTTGTCGGGGACGAAGTTCGCCGATGGCTCGCAAATCTTTTCACGAGAGGGTTGACACACCGCTGATGCCTCGATAGGTTGCGCCGCGACCATGACCAAGCCCATCGCCGCTGTCATCGTCCTCGCCGCCATCGTCACGGCCAGCGCGGCTTTGTCGCAGTCGTTCAACGTCCGCATGGGTGCGGACAAGGGCCCGAAGCAGCCCATCGCGTTCAGCCACAAGCTGCACGCTGGCAAGAACCAGATGGACTGCAAGTACTGCCACTACGGCGCGGCGAACTCGCAGTGGGCGAACATCCCCGCCGTGAGCACGTGCATGGGCTGTCACAAGTTCGTGGCCACGGACAGGCCGGAGATCGTCAAGCTCACCGGCTTCTCCGATCGCGGTGAGCAGATCCCGTGGGTCAAGGTCCACTACCTGCCCGACCACGTGAAGTTCAACCACAAGCGTCACGTTCGCGCCGGCTTCGCCTGCCAGGAATGCCACGGCCCGGTGCAGGACATGGACCGCGTCTACCAGTTCAGCTCGCTCAAGATGGGCTGGTGCGTGAGCTGCCACCGGAAGAACCTCACCAATCCCAGCTTCCCGGCGACGATGGACTGCCTGGTCTGTCACCACTGATGAGCGACGACCGCGTGGTGTTCGATCGTCGCGACTTCCTGAAGCTCGTGGGCGTCGGCGTGGCCGGCGTCACCGCCGGCTGCGCGAAGCCGCCCGCGGAGAAGCTGATCCCGTACCTGGTGGCGCCCGAGGACATCCTCCCCGGCGTGCCCTACTTCTACGCGAGCACGTGCCGCGAGTGCCCCGCGGGCTGCGGCCTGATCGTGCGCACGCGCGAAGGCCGCGCGATCAAGCTCGAGGGCAACCCGGCGCACCCGCTGAACGAGGGCGGACTGTGCGCGCGCGGCCAGGCGGGCCTGCAGGGCCTCTACGACCCCGACCGCATCAAGACGCCGCTGGTGAAGGAAGGCGCCGCGTGGAAGGCCGTCACGTGGGACGAGGCGATCGCGCTCGTCGGCGGCAAGATCGCCGCGGCGAAGAACCGCACCACGCTGCTCACCGGCTTGGAGACCGGTTCGATGCGCGCGCTCGCCGGCGAACTGGGCTCGAGCGTGGGTGCCAGGCACGTGATGTGGGAGCCGTTCGGCTTCGAGGCCTTGCGCTCGGCGAACCGCGCCACGTTCGGCATCGACGCGGTGCCGCGTTTCGACGTGGCCGCGGCGCGCTGCCTGGTCGCGTTCGGCGCCGATCTCCTGGAAACGTTGGTCTCGCCCGTGTCGCAGGCGCGCGGTTTCGCGAAGATGCGCGCGCAGCGCGACGACGGCGGTGGCCACTTCGTTACCGTCGAGCCGCGGCTCTCGAGCACGGGTGCGAACGCGGACGAGTGGGTGGCGGCCAAGTCCGGCACCGAGTTCGCCGTGGCGCTGGGGATGGCGAACGTCATCGTCAACGAGAACCTGGGCTCCGCCGCGGCTGAGCGCTCGGCGCTCAAGGGAGTGGTTGCGGACTGGACGCCCGAGAAGGTCGCCGCGCTCACCGACGTGCCCGCCGAGACGCTCACGCGGCTCGCGCGGCTCTTCGCCCAGCGTTCGCCGAGTCTCGCCGTGGCGGGCGGCATCGCCACGCAGGGTACGAACGGCGCGGCGCTCGCGGCCGCGGTGAACGTCCTGAACCACGTCGCCGGCAACACCGGCCGTACCGTCCGCTTCGACCGCACGCTCGAGGTGTCCGGGCTCACGACGTTCGCGCGGTTCTCGGAGGAGCTGGCGTCGATGGCGGCCGGGAATTGCGACGTGCTGCTCGTGAACGGCGCGAACCCGGTGTACGCGGCTCCCGACTGGGCACCGGTCAAGGACGCGTTCCTGAAGGTGCCGTTCAAGGTGGCGCTGAGCACCGCGCGCGACGAGACCACCGAGCTCTGCGACGTGATCCTGCCCATCTCGCATTCGCTCGAGAGCTTCGGCGACGCCTGGAGCGCGCGCGGCGTGTACGCGCTGCAGCAGCCGGCGATGAAGAAGCTGCCGATGTTCGACTCGCGCCCGCTCGGCGACGCGCTGATCGCAATCGGCAAGGCTGCGGGCGGCGGCAAGAACTGGCCGGACACGTATCACGACTACCTCCAGGGCCGCTGGAAGGCGCTCCACCCGCGCTTCGCCAAGGGTCGCGACTTCGAGACGTTCTGGACCGAGTCGCTGAGGGACGGCGGCGTGTTCGAGGACGTTCCGGCGCCCCCGGTGAAATGGTTCGGCGCGCCGGCGTTCGCCGCGTCCGAGCGCTTCGGCCCCGGCGAGTACGCGCTGCTGCTCACGCCGTCGAACAACTTCTACGACGGGCGCGGCGCGAACCGGCCGTGGCTGCAGGAACTGCCGGACATGACCAGCAAGACGGTGTGGGGCTCGTGGGCCGAGATCCACCCCGAGACCGCGCAGAAGCTGGGCGTGAAGCAGGGCGAGCCCGTGCGCGTCGAGACCAGCGCCGGCAACGTCGAGGTGCCCGCCTACCTCTACGCCGGCATCCGCAAGGACACGGTCGCGATCGCGCTGGGCCAGGGGCACACGTCGTACGGCCGCTACGCCAAGGGCCGCGGCGTGAACGCCGTGCGGCTGCTGCCCAAGTCGATGGACGAGGCCGCCGGCGCCGTGGCCTACCAGGGCGCGAACGCGAAGCTCTCGCGCGGCACGGCCGCGATGGAGCTCTACTTCCAGCAGGCGGAGAAGAACCAGCACGACCGCCACATCGCGCAGATCGTGCCGCTCGCGGCGCTGATGGGCGGTGCGGCGAACGGGCAGGTCGCGGCGAACGAGCACGCCGGCGCAGGCGAGGCCGGGAACTCCGGCGGAGGCGCAGGTGGGCACTCCGGCGGAGGCGCAGCTGGGCACTCCGGCGGAGGCGCAGCCGGAGCCGGTTCCGACGCGCACGAGGAGGCTCCCTCGGCCGGGCACTATCTCGCCGGCGAGGGCTACCACGAGCCGGACGAGAGCATGACGCGGCCGGGCAACGCCACGTCGCCCAAGAAGCGTCCCGAGGGCTGGAAGCCGCCCGCACACGCGATCACCGCGTTCGAGCCCAAGGTGAAGGGCCGCCATCCCAGCGACGACCCGGTGAACATCGGCAGCTATCCCGGCGCCAAGCATCGCTGGGCGATGACCGTCGACTTGAACTCGTGCACCGGCTGCGCCGCGTGCGTCGTCGCGTGCAACGCCGAGAACAACATCCCGATCGTCGGCCCGGACCTCGTCCGTCGCGGCCGCGAGATGCAGTGGATCCGCATCGACCGCTTCGAGGAAAAGGTGGCGCCGGGCGCGAACGACGTGCGCTTCGTGCCGATGATGTGCCAGCACTGCGGCGACGCGCCGTGCGAGATGGTGTGCCCCGTGTACGCCACGTATCACAGTCCCGAGGGGCTGAACGCGCAGGTCTACAACCGCTGCGTCGGCACGCGCTACTGCTCCAACAACTGCCCCTACAAGGTGCGCGCGTTCAACTGGTTCGACTACTCGGCGCCGGAGAAGACGACGTTCGCGTTTCCGGAGCCGCTGAACTGGCAGCTGAACCCCGACGTCACCGTGCGCTCGAAGGGCGTGATGGAGAAGTGCACGATGTGCATCCAGCGCATCCTCGAGGGCAAGGGGAACGCGAAGGACGAGAGCCGCGCGGTGCGCGACGGCGAGATCCAGACCGCGTGCGCGCAGAGCTGCCCGACGCAGGCGATCACGTTCGGCGACCTCGCCGATCCCGAGAGTGCCGTGCACGAGAAGAGCTTCGGCGAGCGCCGCTACTGGGTGTTCGAGGAGCTGTACACGAAGCCCGGCGTCACGTACCTGCAGAAGGTGACGCGCGACACCGCGGGAGGTAACGCGTGAGCCAGACGCTGACGCCGCCCGCCCCGCACGCGGCACCCGTGCACGACGATCCGGAGAAGCGCCCGATCACCCAGGCGTCACTGAACGACGACGTCTTGAAGCTCATCAGCCTGCCGGGCAAGATCTGGTGGGCGGCGTTCATCTTCGACCTCGCCGTGCTCGGGGTGGCGCTGGCCGCGGTGCGCAACCTGATCGTCCACGGCTGGGGCGTGTCCGGGTTCTTCCGCCCGGTGATGTGGGCCGTCGACATCACGAACTTCGTGTTCTGGGTCGGTATCGCCCACTGCGGCACGCTCGTTTCCGCCGTGCTGTTCTTGTTCCGTTCGCACTTCCGGCGCGCCGTCTATCGCGTCGCCGAGGCGATGACCGTGTTCGGCGTGCTGACCGCGGCGATGTTCCCCGCGATCCACACCGGCCGGCCGTGGTTCGACTACTGGCTGTTCCCGTACCCGAACCAGCGCGGCATCTGGACGAACGTCCGCTCGCCGCTCGAGTGGGACGTGTTCGCCGTCAACACGTACCTCACGATCTCGAGCATCTTCTTCCTCGTCGGCCTGATCCCCGACGTGGCCGCCGTGCGCGACCGCGCCAGGCACCCGGTGATGAAGTTCATCTACACGTTGATGTCGTTCGGCTGGAGCGGCGCGAACTACCAGTGGAAGCACTTCTACGGCGCCTACCTGTTCTTCGCCGCGCTGGCCACGCCGCTCGTGTTCTCGGTGCACTCGGTCGTGTCGTGGGACTTCGCGATGGCGCAGGTGCCCGGCTGGCACTCGACGCTGTTCGCGCCCTACTTCGTCGCCGGCGCGATCTTCTCGGGCGTCGCGATGGTGATCAACCTCCTGATCCCCATCCGCAAGGCGTTCAAGCTCGAGCACATCGTGACGCTCGATCACATGGAGAAGCTCGCGAAGCTCGTGCTGCTCACGTCGACGATGGTGGGCTACTCGTACCTGACCGAGTTCTTCATGGCGTGGTTCGGCCCCAACAAGGCCGAGGCCGACCTGTTCTGGTTCCGCGCCACCGGTTACCTGTGGCCCGCGTTCTGGACCATGTTCTCGTGCAACGTGATCTTCCCGCTGCTGCTGTGGTTCAAGGGGTTCCGCCGCAACATGGTGGCGATGTTCATCATGTGCCTGTTCGTGAACGTCGGCATGTGGTTCGAGCGTTTCGTGATCATCGTCACGTCGCTCAACCGTTCGTTCGACCCGGCGACCTGGTTCCACTACACGATCAGCATCACCGAGATCGCGCTGATCGTCGGCTCGTTCGCGTGGTTCTTCATGTTCTTCCTCGTGTTCGTGCGCGTGCTGCCCGCGTTCTCCATTGCCGAGATCAAGGAGACGCTGCCGGTTCCGCGCCGAGGGAACGGGGGCCACTGATGATCGGCGCGATCCAGAAGATGCTGTTCCCGCCGCCGCCCAAGTTCTACGGCGTCATGGGCATCTGGTATTTCGTGGACGACGCGGCGAAGGCCGTGGCCACGCTGCGCCAGGCCGGGCACAAGAACGTGCAGGTGTTCTCGCCGGTGCCGCATCACGAGATCGCCGACGCGCTGGGCGAGGGCACCTCGCTCGTGCGCTGGGTGACCGCCGTGGGTGGCGTCCTCGGTTGCACCGGCGGCTTCGCGCTGTGCTGGTACACGATCTACACCTGGCCCATGGTGATCGGTGGCAAGGAGCTGTTCAGCATTCCGCCGTTCACGATCCTCGGCTACGAGAGCATGATCCTCGCCGCGGGCCTCTCGAACCTGCTCGGCATGCTGGCGCTGGCGCGCCTGCCCGAGATCCGCGCCGCCGCGCCGTACGACCCGCGCTTCCAGGAAGACAGAATCGGCATCTGGGTGGCCTGCGCGCCTGACAAGGCCGCGCCCGTGGAGCAGATGATGAAGGGCCACGCCGCCGAAGAGGTGCAGATCCATGCTTAAGCCCCTCGCCGTGTTCGGGCTCCTGGCGCTGTGGTCGGTGTCGGTACAGCAGGGCTGCAACGACCTGAAGAAGAGCGTCACGCACCTGGCGTACTACCCGATCCGCGACATGCGCCAGAGCATCAACCCCGACCCACAGCGCATGATCTGGGGCGAGAACGGTCCCGTGGCCTGGGGCGCAGTGCCCGATTCGCTGAGTGTGCCCACGATCGGCGCCGATCCCTACGCCAGCGCCACGTCGCCGTACGACGCGGTGGAGAAGAAGATCATCGCGCCGCCTTCGACCGACGCGTCGATCGCCCACGGCGACAGCCTGTTCCACGTCGTTTGCTGGAGCTGCCACGGCAAGACCATGGCCGGTGACGGGCCCGTGGCCGCGAAGTTCATTCCGCCGCCCGACCTGCTCGCCGAGGGCACGCGCGGCCGCACCGACGGCTTCATGTACATGTACATGCGCCACGGCGGCGCGATCATGCCGAGCTACGGCAACGTGCTCAGCACGCGCGACGCCTGGAGCCTCGTCCACTACATCCGCTACATGCAGAAGACGAGCCCGCGATGAGTGACGACACCGTCCTCAGGGACATCGCGAACCGCCTTCCCGGCACGCGCGACCCCAAGAAGCGCACCATCTTCTTCGCGCTGATGGCCGTCGGCATGGTCGCGTTCGCGTTCCTGATGATCACCAACCCGCTGCGCGCCTGGGGCGCGTGGGCGATCAACACCCTCTACTTCCTCGGCATCGCCCAGGGCGGCGTCGTGCTCGCCGCCGCGATCCGGCTGTGCAACGGCAAGTGGGGCGGGCCGATCATGCGCATCGGCGAGTCATTCTCGAGCTACCTGCCGTTCGGCATCGGCACCATGGTGCTGTTGCTCGTGGCCGGCATCTGGACCTACCTGCCGTGGACGCACCATGTCGAGCCCCGGCAGGCGCCGTTCCTGAACGTGCCGTTTCTCTACATCCGCACGCTCGGCGGTCTGGCGCTATTCACCTGGCTCGCGATGAAGCTCGTACGCACGTCGCTCCGGCCCGACCTGAAGCTGCTCATGCCGCACATGGACCCGAAGCTCAAGGGTGTCTACGAGAGCGTGGTGGGAGAGTGGCGCGGCGATGCCGCCGAGGCCGCCGACGCCTCGCACGAGGAGGCGCACCTCTCGCCGCAGATCGTGCTGACGTTCGTCGTGTTCTTCTCGGTGATGGCGTGGGACTTCATCATGTGCCTGACGCCCAACTGGGTGAGCCCGCTGTTCGGCTGGTTCGTCTACGCCGGCGCGTTCATCTCCGGCATGTCGGTGGTGGCGATCCTCGCCACGCGGCTGCGCGCCAAGCGCGGGCTCGAGGGCTACATCACGACCGACATGTTCTGGGACATCGGCAAGGTGCTGTTCGCCTGGTGCGTGTTCTGGGGCTATCTCATGTGGTCGCAGTACCTGCCCATCTGGTACGCGAACATGTCCGAGGAGACGTGGTGGGTGTTCCTGCGCTTCGAGGACCCGTGGCGTCCGCTCGCGTTCGCCGCGTTCACGATGATCTTCGTGCTCCCGCTCGTCGGCATGCTCAACAAGACCAGCAAGACGAACCCCGCGCTGATCATGGGCTTCAACGGCGTGATCCTCGCCGGGCTGTGGATCGAGCGCCATGTGCTGGTGATGCCGTCGCTGAACCCGAGCGTCGTGTGGGTGGGGCTGCCCGAGATCGGCATGACGCTGGGTTTCGTGGGCCTGTTCGGCTTCGCCGTACAGGGTTTCCTCGCCAAGTTCCCGTGCGTCAAGGTGACCGACGTCTTACGTCCTCCGGGGCACCCGGAGCACTGACGCAATATTGATCCGCGTCACGAGCCGCCCGGTGCCTCAACGAATGAGGTGCCGGGCGGTTCTGGTTTTCGGGCGCGCTCGCGGCCCGCGCGAGCCGCAGCCCGTTTAGGACGAATGTCGTGCCGGGATGGCGGAATGGTAGACGCAGCGGACTTAAAATCCGCTGGGCGCAAGCCCGTGCAGGTTCGAGTCCTGCTCCCGGCACTGTTGGCTCGCGGCGACTTACGCGGTTCATTGTTTCCCTTCCGCGATCCCGGAATCCTCAAACGTACCGTGAATCGTACCGGAACATCTCCAACCTGTGCAGAAAAGGCGTTGAAATCAGGCAGCTCGTTGGACGAGCTCGTTGGAGGAAACTCACTTGCTCCGACGAGGGAGGTAGGCCTCGAGGGCGGTGCACACGACAAGCGGTGAGTGTCCGCTCGTCGGCGATGACGGGGTCACCGACCCGACATCTGGCCGCGAACTCCAAGGCCCTCAGGGCTTTTGATCTCACGCAAACAACGGAGCCCGCGGGAGTAGGACGGTCTGTAG
>DATNFC010000240.1:0-25426 GCA_035606545.1 Candidatus Methylomirabilota bacterium | reverse complement strand
CCCAGTACCGCAGCGCGCATGCGCAGGCGGTCGCGGCACTGTCCTCGGCGAGGGCGCGCGTGCGCGAGGCCGAGTCAGCGCTGCGGGTCTCGGACGCGAGCTACACGCGGCAGAAGGCGCTGTTCGAGCAGAAGCTGCTGTCCCAGGCGGAGTGGGATGCGGCCACGAACGCGCACGAGGGCGCGCGCGTGGCGCTGGCCACCGCGCAGGAGGAGGTCACGCGGTCCTCGGCCGCGGCCGTGGGCGCAGCGGACAACCTGGCCAAGTGCCGGTTCGTGGCGCCGTTCGACGGCGTGTTGAGCGCGCTCAACGTGGAGAAGGGCGAGATCGTCATCACCGGCACCATGAACAACCCGGGCACGCAGATCCTCGTGGTCTCCGACCTCTCGCGCATGCTGGTGCGCGCCGAGGTCGACGAGACCGACGTCGTCGACATGAAGCTCGGCCAGAAGGCGAAGATCTCGGTGGACGCGTTCCCGGACACGACGTTCACCGGCACCGTGACCGAGATCGGCAACACCGCGAAGCGCTCGGCGATCTCCACGGTCGAGGGCCAGACGAACTTCGAGGTCAAGGTGGCGTTCGACGACAACGTGCCCGAGGTGCGACCCGGCATGACCGCCGACGTGGACATCGAGACCGCCACGCACGAGCAGACGCTCGCGGTGCCGATCCAGGCGGTGATCATCCGCACCCAGAGCCAGCTCGACCGTGCCGCCCGCGCCAAGACGGCGGGCGGTGGCCCGAAGGCCGCCGCTGCGCGGACCAAGGCCGGCAAGAACAAGGTCGCGGGGTTCGGGGTGGAGGACGACACCGTGGGCAAGAAGGATCCGGAGATCACCGGCGTCATGGTCGTGAACGGAGACATGACAAAGTTTGTTCCCGTGCGCGCCGGCATCGCGAGCGAGACCATGCTCGAGGTGTCCGGGGAGCTGAAGGAGGGCGACATCGTCGTGTCCGGCCCATACAAGGCCTTGCGCGAGATCAAGCCGGGCGTCAAGGTGAAGCGTGAACAGGCAGGCGGACCACGCGGCGGCGGGGGCAAGTGAGCCATCCATGCTGATCCAGATCCGTGATCTCCATCGCGTCTACCAGGTCGGCGAGAGCGAGGTGCGCGCGCTGAACGGCGTCGACCTCGACATCGAGCAGAACGAGTACGTCGCGATCATGGGGCCGTCGGGCTCGGGCAAATCCACGCTCATGAACATCCTCGGCTGCCTCGACACGCCGAGCCAGGGCTCGTACCAGCTCAAGGGCAAGGAGATCGCCGAGCGCACCGACGACGAGCTGGCGCGCATCCGCAACCAGGAGATCGGGTTCGTCTTCCAGACGTTCAACCTGCTCGCGCGCGCGGACGCGCTGCACAACGTCGAGCTGCCGCTCGTGTACGCGGGCATGAAGCACGAGGACCGGCGGCGGCGCGCGCGTGAATCGCTCGAGCTCGTGGGCCTCGGCGACCGCATGAAGCACCGGCCGAACGAGCTCTCGGGCGGCCAGCGCCAGCGCGTCGCGATCGCGCGCGCGCTCGTGAACAAGCCCAGCATCATCCTCGCCGACGAGCCCACCGGAAACCTCGATTCGCGCACCGGCGAGGAGATCATGGCCGCGTTCGAGGCGATCTGGAAGGCGGGCAACACCGTCATCCTGGTCACACACGAGCCCGACATCGCCGAGCACGCACGGCGCGTCGTGCGCATGCGCGACGGCAAGATCGAGAGCGACCAGGTGAACCCGAACCCGCGCTCGGCCAAGCTGCCGCCGGCCGAGGCGAACGGCGCCGATTGAACCTGCGCGAGAGCATGGGCATCGCGCTGGGGGGCATCCGCGCGAACAAGCTCCGCTCGTTCCTGACGCTGCTCGGCATCATCATCGGCGTCGCCTCGGTGATCGCGGTGGTGTCGTTCGTCGAGGGGCTCAACCGCTTCGTCACCCAGAAGCTCCTGAACGCCGGCGCGAACGTGTTCGTGGTCGACAAGTGGGGGTTCATCACCAGCCAGGAGGAGTTCGACGAGGCGAACAAGAACCCTGACGTCACGCTCGCGGACGCCGATGCCCTGCGCGAGGGCATGCGCCACGCGAGCCTGATCGTGGCCCAGGCCGGCTCGTCCGCTCCGCTGCGCTACCGCAACAAGGTGATGAAGGGCGTGCCCGTGAACGCGCGCAGCGCCGGCTACGACCTCGTGGACGACCTCACGATCGAGCACGGCCGGCACCTCTCGGAGCTGGACGACACCGAGCGCCGCCCGGTCGCGGTCATCGGCCCCGAGGTCGCCGAGGAGCTGTTCGGCACGACCGATGCGCTCGGGAAGCTGGTCCGGATCGACCGCTACGAGTTCGAGATCGTGGGCGTGACGAAGGCGAAGGGCAAGATCTTCGGTCAGTCGCAGGACCGCTTCGCCACCGTGCCGATCCAGACGTTCCAGAAGTACTGGCAGGAGCGCGGCTCGTTCTCGCTCGCGGTGAAGAGCGTCGACCAGGCGTCGCTGGAGTTGGCGCAGCAGGAGGCGCGGAACATCCTGCGCGCGCGACGCCACCAGCGGCCGGGGCAGAAGGACCACTTCGGCATCACCACGTCCGAGACCTGGCTCACGCTCTACCACACGCTCACCGGCGGCATCTTCGTGGTCTCGATCGGCGTCGCCGCCATCTCGCTGTTCGTCGGCGGCATCGTCATCATGAACATCATGCTCGTGTCGGTGACCGAGCGCACGCGCGAGATCGGCATCCGCAAGGCGCTGGGCGCCCGACGGCGCGACATCCTCACCCAGTTCCTGGTCGAGTCCACAACGCTGTCGGTCTCGGGAGGGCTCGTGGGCATCTTCTTCGGCGCGTCGCTGGCGCTGCTCGTGGGGGCGGTGACCCCATTACCTGCCGCGCTCAGCATGGGCGCCGTGATTCTCGGCGTGATCATGAGCACGGGCGTCGGCGTGTTCTTCGGCTCCTATCCCGCCGCGCGCGCGGCGCGCCTCGATCCGATCGAGGCGCTGCGCTACGAGTGATGCGATGAGCCTCGGCTTCCTCGTCCTCGAGACGTTCACGATCGCGCGCCGGGCGCTGGCGGCGAACCGCATGCGTTCGATGCTGGCGCTGCTCGGCATCGTCATCGGCGTCGGCACCGTGATCGGCATGGTGTCGCTCATCAACGGATTCCAGCGCTCGTTTCAGCAGAACATCCAGTCGTTCGGCAACAACACGCTGTACATCCGCCGTATCCGCCCCGGCATCCAGTTCAGCGGCGGTGTGCCGGATTCGCTGAAACAGCGCAAGGCGTTCACGATCGAGGACGCGAAGGCGATCATCGCCCAGTCGCCCGCCGTGGCCGCGGTGTCGGTGTTCAAGTTCTCGTGGCAGGACATCAAACTCGCCTACCAGGACCACACCACGAAGACGACGTTCATCTACGGCACGAACGAGGAGCTGCTGCGCACGCACGGCTACGACATGGCGAAGGGCCGCTTCTTCACCGAGCAGGAGGTGCTGGGCAACGCGAACGTGGTCGTGCTCGGCAAGGACACGCGCGAGGCGCTGTTCAAGGACGCCTCGGGCCTCGGCCGCACCGTGCGGCTGAACGGCATCCCGTTCACGGTCATCGGCGAGTTCGAGCCCAAGGGTCGATTCTTCGGCGAGAACTTCGACGAGGTGGGCTGCATCCCGTACCCGCTCATCGACAAGTACTTCGGCACGCCGCCGGAGGCGCCGCCGTGGTTCCCGAAGAAGGGCGAGCTGTTCCTGGACGCGATCGCGGTCTCGCCGGAGCAGAACGAGGAGGCGATCCGCGAGATCACCGACGTGCTGCGGATCCGCCGGCACCTGCCGAGCAACAAGCAGAACAATTTCGTGGTGTTCAGCGACGACGCGTTCATTTCGCTGTACAACACGATCACCGGCGGCATCTTCGCGCTGATGTTCCTGATCTCGTCGATCTCGCTCGTCGTGGGCGGGATCGGGGTCATGAACATCATGCTCGTGGCCGTGACGGAGCGCACACGCGAGATCGGCGTGCGCAAGGCGCTCGGGGCGCCGAGGAAGGCGATCCTGCTGCAATTCCTCCTGGAGGCGATCCTCCTGACAGCCGTAGGGGGCGCCGCGGGCATCCTGCTCGGCGCCGGCGTGTCGTGGCTGGTGCGCGCGCTGTCGCCGCTGCCCACGTTCGTCTCGGCGTGGTCGGTGACGCTGGGCCTGTTCGTCTCCAGCCTGATCGGGATCTTCTTCGGGCTCTACCCGGCCATGCGCGCGTCGCGCCTGGACCCGGTCGACTCGCTCCGCTACGAGTAGACGCGCGCCTCGGCGCGCTCCGCTCCGCGACGAGTCACCGCCGCCTCGACACGCGGGCTTCGTTGCGCGACGCTCGCAGGCATGTCGGCGTGGAGACTGTTCCGCGAGACGCTCCGGATCGCGCGCCAGGCGCTGACCGCGAACCGCATGCGCTCACTGCTGGCGCTGCTGGGCATCGTCATCGGCGTCGCCACCGTGATCGCGATGGTGTCGCTCATCAACGGCTTCCAGCGCTCGTTCCAGAAGGGCATCCAGTCCTTCGGCAGCAACACGATCTACGTCCGCACGTTCCGCCCCGGGGTGTCGTTCTCCGGCCAGATCCCGGACAGCCTGCGCAAGCGGCACGCGTTCTCCCTGGACGACGCCGAGGCGATCCGCGAACGCGCGCCGGCCGTGGCCGCGGTGTCGCCGATCAAGATCGCCGCCGCCGCCATCCGGCTCTCGTACCGGGACAAGACGACGAAGACCACGACCGTGTTCGGGTCGGACGAGGGCCTGCTGCGCACCCGGGGCTTCGACCTGTCGCGCGGGCGCTACTACACGTCCGAAGAGGTGGTGCATCGCGCGAACGTCGTCGTGCTCGGCAGGGACACGCACGACGCGCTGTTCAACGACCGGACCGGGCTCGGCGAGACGGTGCGCCTGAACGGCATCCCGTTCACGGTCATCGGCGAGTTCGAGCCCAAGGGCAAGTTCCTCGGCAACAACTTCGACGAGATCGCGACGATCCCGTGGACCGTGGCCGACAAGTACTGGGCGCCGGGACCGAACGCGCCGTTCTGGATGACGAAGAAGGGCGAGGTGTTCCTGGACGCGGTGCCCATCGACGCCGAGCACACCGACCTGGCGATCAGCCAGATCCGGGCGGTGCTGCGGCTGCAGCGGCACGTCCCCGCGAACCGCGCCGACGACTTCGACGTGTTCAGCGACGACGCATTCCTGACGCTCTACAACACCATTACCGGCGGCATCGTGGCGCTGATGATGCTGATCTCGTCGATCGCGCTGCTCGTGGGCGGGATCGGCGTCATGAACATCATGCTCGTGGCGGTGACCGAGCGCACCCGCGAGATCGGCGTGCGCAAGGCGCTGGGCGCGCCGCGGCGCGCGATCCTGCTGCAGTTCCTCATCGAGGCGGTCATCCTGACCGTCGTGGGAGGGCTCCTCGGCATCGCGCTCGGCGCCGCCGTGGCGACCGGGGTGCGCGCCGTCTCCGGGCTGCCCACGTACGTCTCGGCGGTGTCGGTGGTGGCCGCCGTCGTGGTCTCGACCGGCGTCGGCATCTTCTGCGGCCTGTACCCCGCCATGCGCGCCTCGCGCCTGGACCCGGTGGACGCTCTGCGCTACGAGTGAGCGCGGAGGGCGTGCTATCGTCGCCGTTCTCATGACTCCGCGCTCCGGCTCCGTGATCCCCGAGACGGTCGACGCCGCGCTCACCGACATCGTCGTTCGCGGCGCGCGCGAGCACAATCTCCAGAACGTCACGCTGCGGCTGCCGCGCCAGAGCCTGATCGTGCTCACCGGCGTCTCCGGCTCCGGCAAGTCGTCGCTCGCGTTCGACACGCTCTACGCCGAGGGCCAGCGCCGCTACGTGGAATCGCTGTCGGCGTACGCCCGGCAGTTCCTCGGGCAGATGGAGAAGCCCGATGTGGACGCGATCGAGGGCCTGTCGCCGGCGATCGCGATCGAGCAGCGCGGCGCGGGCTCGAACCCGCGCTCGACCGTGGCCACGATCACCGAGGTCTACGACTACCTGCGGCTGCTGTTCTCCCGGCTGGGCGCGCGCCACTGCCCGAACTGCGGCACGCCGCTCGCACGGCGGAGCGTGCAGGAGATGACGGACCAGCTCTTGCAGTCGCACGCCGGCGCGCGAGTGGCCGTCCTGGCTCCGGTGGTACGGGGGCGCAAGGGCGAGTACCGGAAGGAGCTGGAGACCTGGCACCGCCAGGGCTACCTGCGCGCGCGCATCGACGGCAAGTGGGTGGAGCTCGAGGAGCCGCCGAAGCTGGGCCGGCACCAGCGCCACGACATCGAGGTCGTGGTCGACCGACTGAAGATCGAGGGGGAGAACCGCGGCCGGCTGACCGAGTCGCTGGAGAGCGCCATCCGGCTCTCGGGCGGACTGATCACGATCGCGCGCGAGGGCGCCGACGACGTGGTGATGAGCGTGGGCGCCACCTGCCCCAAGTGCGGCACCGCGATCGACGAGCTGGAGCCGCGGCACTTCTCGTTCAACTCCCCGTACGGCGCCTGCACCGGCTGCGACGGGCTCGGAAGCCTGTTACAGGTCGACGCCGATCGCGTCGTCCCCGACACGGCGAAGACGCTCGGCGAGGGCGCGATCGACACCATGGGCGACGCCGAGGGCACGTGGACTGCGGGCCTGCTGCGCGGGCTCGCGCGCACGTTCAAGGTGCCGCTCGACGTGCCGTGGAAGAAGTTGCCGGCGAAGACGCGCCAGCTCGTGCTCTACGGCGGCGGCGACCAGAAGGTGAAGTACGAGTTCAAGATGAAGAAGGGCGCGGTGTGGGAGCACGAGAGCAAGTGGAAGGGTGTGATTCCGGAGCTCGAGCGCCGCTACCGCTCGACGTCGAGCGAGGCCGTCCGCAAGTCGATCGGCGCGCTCATGAACCCGACGCCGTGCCCCGAGTGCTTGGGGCTGCGCCTGAAGCCGGCGACGCTCGCGGTGAAGGTGGACGGCCGGAACATCGGCGAGTGGTGTGCCTCGTCGGTGAGTACCGCCCGCGCCGCGTTCGAGGCGCTGCGGTACACCGGCGGCCCGGCGACAATCGCGGCGCCGATACTCAAGGAGATCCGCGCCCGGCTGGGCTTCCTCGAGGACGTGGGCCTCGGCTACCTGACGCTCGATCGCATGGCCGGCTCGCTCGCCGGCGGCGAGGCGCAGCGCATCCGGCTCGCGACCCAGATCGGCTCGCAGCTGACCGGCGTGCTCTACATCCTCGACGAGCCGTCGATCGGCCTGCACCACCGCGACAACCAGAAGCTGCTCGCCACGCTGCAGAAGCTTCGCGACCTCGGGAACACGGTCGTGGTCGTCGAGCACGACGAAGACACGATGCGCGCCGCGGATTGGCTCGTGGACCTGGGTCCGGGCGCCGGGCGGCACGGGGGACGTATCGTCGCCGCCGGGACGCCGGAGGAGGTGACGCGCGCCGGCGACTCGCTCACGGGCCGCTACCTCGCGGGCCGCGTGAAGATCGCGATGCCGAGCTCGCGCCGGCCCGGGCACGGCCACGCGATCGAGGTGCTCGGCGCACGGGAACACAATCTCAAGGGCATCGACGTGGCGTTCCCGCTGGGCACGTTCACCTGCGTCACCGGCGTCTCCGGCTCGGGGAAGAGCACGCTCGTCAACGACATTCTTCTTCAGGCGCTTGACCGCAAGCTCAATCCTCAGTCCACGGCAACCCCCGGGGCGCATCGGGTGGTCAAGGGCATCGATGCGATCGACAAGGTCGTGGCCATCGACCAGAGCCCGATCGGGCGCACGCCGCGCTCGAACCCGGCCACGTACACGGGCGCGTTCACGTTCATCCGCGACCTGTTCGCGAACCTGGCCGAGGCGAAGGTGCGCGGCTACGGACCGGGGCGGTTCTCATTCAACGTCAAGGGCGGCCGCTGCGAGGCGTGCGAAGGGGACGGGTCGCGGCGGATCGAGATGCACTTCCTGCCCGACGTCTACGTGAAGTGCGACGTCTGCCACGGCCGGCGCTACAACCGCGACACCCTCGAGGTGGGCTATCGCGGCCGCTCGATCGCCGACGTGCTGGAAATGACCGTGGAGGAGGGGCTCGAGTTCCTCGGCGCGGTGCCGGTGCTGCGGCGGAAGCTGGAGACGCTGCGCGACGTGGGATTGGGCTATATTCACCTCGGTCAGTCCGCGACCACGCTCTCGGGCGGTGAGGCGCAGCGCGTCAAGCTCGCGACCGAGCTGTCCCGGGTGGCGACCGGCCGCACGCTGTACGTGCTCGACGAGCCCACGACGGGTCTCCACTTCGAAGACGTACGCGTGCTGCTGGACGTGCTGCAGGCGCTGGTCGAGCGCGGGAACACCGTGCTCGTGATCGAGCACCACCTGGACGTCATCAAGTGCGCGGATTGGCTGATCGACCTGGGACCTGAAGGAGGCGACCGCGGCGGCACCGTCGTGGCCGCCGGCACCCCCGAGGCGTTGGCGCGCGCGAAGGGGTCGCACACGGGAGCGGCCCTGCGCCAGTTGATGGGGAAGGCATGACGCCCACCGCAGCGACCGCCGCACCCGGACGCCCCGCCACGCGCACCCGCACGATGAAGGCCGTGGTCAAGGCCGCGTCCGCCCCCGGCGCCGAGATCCGCGACGTTCCCGTGCCCACGACCGGGCCGGGCGAGGTGCTGCTGCGAGTGCTGCGCGCCGGCGTCTGCGGCACCGACCTCCACATCTGGACCTGGGACCGCTGGTCACAGGGCCGGATCAAGCCACCGGTCACGTTGGGCCACGAGTTCGTGGGCGAGATCGTGGAGCGCGGCCCCGGGGTGACGAACCTCGAGATCGGCGAGCGTGTCTCGTGCGAGAGCCACATCGTCTGCCACACCTGCATCGGCTGCCGCACCGGCAACGCGCACGTCTGCGAGAACACGCGCATCCTCGGCGTCGACGTGAACGGCGGCTTCGCCGAGTTCGTGACGGTGCCGGCCGTCAATTGCTGGCGCGTGCCCGCCGGCATCCCGCTCGAGGTCGCCGCGGTGATGGAGCCGTGCGGGAACGCCGTGCACACGGCGTTCGCGGGCCCGCTCTCGGGTTGCAGCATCGCGGTCACCGGCTGCGGACCGATCGGGCTGTTCGCGATCGGCGTCGCCCGCGCCGCCGGCGCCGCGCACGTGTTCGCCTCGGACGTCTCGCCGTACCGGCTGGAGCTCGCGCGCGCGATGAAGGCCGATGCAGTCGTGGACGCGCGCACGGAGAAGCTCACCGAGCGCGTGGCGCAGCTCACGAACGGCCGCATGCTGGACGGCGTGCTGGAGATGAGCGGCAACCCGGTCGCCGTGCGCGAGGGGCTCGCGGCGCTGCGGATGGGCGGGCGCATGAGCATGCTCGGGCTGCCGACCGAGCCCTACGAGCTCGACTGGAACCGGCTCGTGATCTTCAAGGGGCTCACGATCCACGGCATCATCGGCCGGCGCATGTACGAGACCTGGTTCCAGATGGACCAGCTCCTGGGCTCGGGCCGGCTGGACCTGAGGCCCGCGATCACGCACGTGACGCCCATGGAGCGCTTCGACGAGGCGATCGCGCTTCTGCGCGACGGCCGCGCCGGCAAGGTCGTGCTGATCCCCTGGGGCGAGAAAGGCTGAACATGTTCGAGAGCATGAAGCCGGTGATCGAGGCCGAGCTGCAGAAGATCCGCGACGCCGGTCTGTGGAAGAGCGAGCGCGTGCTCACCTCGCCGCAGGGCCCCGAGGTGACACTCGCGGACGGACGGCGCGTGCTCGTGTTCTGCGCCAACAACTACCTGGGACTGTCCTCGCATCCCAGGGTCCTCGAGGCCGCGCACCGCGCGCTCGACACCCACGGCCACGGCCTGTCGTCGGTGCGCTTCATCTGCGGCACGCAGGACCTGCACGTGGCGCTGGAGAAAAAGATCGCCGAGTTCGTGGGCGCCGAGGACGCGATCCTCTACGCCGCCTGTTTCGACGCGAACGGCGGCGTGTTCGAGCCGCTGCTGGGCGAAGCGGACGCGATCATCTCCGACGAGCTGAACCACGCCTCGATCATCGACGGCATCCGGCTGTGCAAGGCGAAGCGCTGGCGCTACAAGAACAACGACATGGCCGATCTCGCGCGCTGCCTGGCCGAGGCCGACGCGCAGGGCTGCCCGCAGAAGCTGGTGGTGAGCGACGGCGTGTTCAGCATGGACGGCACGATCGCGAACCTGAAGGGCATCGTCGAGCTGGCGGAGAAGCACCGGGCGCTGGTGATGATCGACGAGTGCCACGCGACCGGCTTCGTCGGCAGGACCGGGCGCGGCACGCCCGAGCTGCACGGCGTCCGCGGCCGGGTGGACATCATCACCGGCACGTTGGGCAAGGCGCTGGGCGGGGCGCTCGGCGGGTTCACGGCCGCACGGCGCGAGATCGTCGCGTTGCTGCGTCAGAGATCCAGGCCGTACCTGTTCTCCAACACGCTGCCGCCGTCGGTCGCGGGTGCGGGCATCGCCGTGTTCGATCTGCTGTCGCAGACCACGGAGCTGCGTGACCGCCTCGAGGTGAACACGAAGCGCTTCCGCGCCGGCATGGCCGCGGCCGGCTTCGAGATCAAGCCCGGCGAGCACCCGATCGTGCCGATCATGCTCTACGACGAGCGGCTGGCCCATGCGCTCGCAGCGAAGCTCCTGGAGAAGGGGATCTATGTCATCGGCTTCTCGTTCCCGGTGGTGCCGAAGGGGCTCGCGCGCATCCGCGTCCAGCTCTCGGCCGCGCACACGAACGAGCACATCGACCGCGCAGTCGCCGCGTTCGCGGAGGCGGGCAAGGAGCTGGGCGTGCTGGGGAAAGCAGCCGCGCGCTAGTGCGGCAACGCAGCCGCGCGCTGGTGCGGCAACGCAGCCGCTCGCAGGCGCGGCAAACGCAGCCGCTCGGTCGCGCGGCACGGGCGCGAGTACGCGGCCTCCCGACGCGCGCGGGGCACGAGCGCTCGAGCGCTTCCTAAGTCCCTCGGGCGTCGGAGCTTGACCCACCCCGACACGGCCGCTAACTTGCCCGGGTTCCGCGCACACGATCCACCCGGAGGCAGCTTGGAGCCCAGCACGGCCCTGAAACACACGCCCTTCCACGACTTCCACCGCGCCGCGGGCGCGAAGCTCGTGGACTTCGCCGGCTTCGAGATGCCGGTGCGCTACACGGGAGACGTGCGCGAACACCAGGCCGTGCGCACCGCGGTCGGGCTGTTCGACATCTCGCACATGGGCGAGTTCGAGGTGCGCGGCGCCGAGGCCGCGGCGTGGCTCGACCGGATGGTCACGAACCACGTCGGCGCGCTGGCGGTGGGCCAGGCGCTCTACTCGCCGATGTGCCGGCCCGACGGCGGCATCGTCGACGACCTGCTCGTCTATCGATACGACGACCATTTCATGGTCGTCGTCAACGCAGCGAACGTGACCAAGGACTTCGCCTGGCTCGAGCAGCACAAGCCGGCGGGCGTCGCGCTCGTGGACCGCTCGGACCAGACCGCGCTGCTCGCCGTGCAGGGCCCGAAGGCGGCGGACGTGCTGCGCGGCCACGTCCCTGCCGCGGCGCTCGAGCTGGACTACTACCGGTTCACGACCGGCGATCTGTTCGGCATTCCGGCCACGATCTCGCGCACCGGCTACACGGGCGAGGACGGCTTCGAGCTGTACTTCGCGCCGAAGCACGCGACCACGGTGTGGAACGGACTCATGACCGCTGGCCAGCCGCATGGCCTCGAACTGATCGGCCTCGGCGCGCGCGACACGCTGCGGCTCGAGATGGGCTACATGCTCTACGGGAACGACATCGACGACGTGACGACGCCGCTCGAGGCCGGCCTGGGTTGGACGGTGAAGCTCGCAAAGGGCGAGTTCCACGGCCGCGACGTGATGACGAAACAGAAGGCGGAAGGCCTCAAGCGGCGCCTCGTGGGCTTCCAGCTCGAGGGCCGTCGCGTGCCGCGCCACGGCATGAACATCCTCGCCGGCGGTCGCACCGTGGGCGTGGTGACGAGCGGCACGCACAGCCCGACGCTCGAGCGCCCGCTCGGCATGGGCTACGTGGAGACGCCGCTGGCCGCGAACGGCACGGCGCTGGAGATCGAAGCCGGTTCCTCGAAGCTGGCCGCGCGGGTGACGGCGCGGCCGTTCTACGCGCGCGGTTCGCACCGCTCGTGATCACGCCGGAGGCGACGTGACCTTTCCCGATGAGTTGCGCTACACGAACGAGCACGAGTGGGCCCGCGAGCAGGGCGGGGTCGTGACCGTCGGCATCACCGGATACGCCACCGAGCAGCTGGGCGACGTCGTGTTCGTGGAGCTGCCGGCCGTCGGGCGCAAGCTCGAGGCCGGCAAGCCGTTCGGCGTGGTCGAGGCGGTGAAGACCGTGAGCGACCTCTATGCCCCGCTCGCGGGCGAGGTGGTCGAGGTGAACGCCGCGCTCGCCGACGACCCGGCGGCCGTGAACCGCGAACCGTACGGGACCGGCTGGATGGTGCGCATCAAGCCCAGCGACCCCGGCGCGTGGGCGAAGCTGCTCTCGAGCGCGGACTACGCAAAGCACGTGGAAGGCGCGCACGCGTGAATGACGTCGCCGGAGCCGAGCCGCCGGCACGCGCTGCCGGGCCCGGCCCGGCGGCGGTCGAGTGGTCGTTCGACCCCTGGCGTGAACATCCCCGTGCGGCGGGCGTGGCCTCGGCCGCGGTGCTGGTGTTCTGGCTGGCGATCGTGTGGATGCGTTTCCCGCTCGTGATCGCCGTGGCGCTGGGCGCGATGGCCGCGGCGCCATTGCTGCCCGCGATCGTGCCCGCGGCCTGCCGCGTGAGCGCGGCCGGGGCGTGGCGGCGGGGCTTGATCGTCACCGCGCACCGTACCTGGCCCCAGGTCCGCCGCATCGACGACGTGCCGGTCGGCCTGCTCCTGTCGCCGCGCGCGCGCCGCGACTGGCTGGACGCCACGCGCGCGCTCACGCTGCCCATGCCGGCGCCGCGGCGCGCCGAGCTGCGCGGACTCGTGCGCGGGCTGTGGGGCGCGCATGGCGGCTGACGCGCTCACCGACGACGACCGCGCGCTGCTCGAGCGGCTGGCGCGTCGCGTCGTCGAGCTCAGACTCGAGACGCCGGCGCTGCTGACGCTCGAGACCGCGCGGCCGCTGTCCGTGATCGCCGGCCAGGCGATGCTGTTCTTCGAGCCGTTCGCCCAGGCGCTGTTCCGACTTCCCGACTACCGGCGCATCGCGGCGTTGGTCGAACGCCGGGATGCGATGGAGGTCCTGGCATCGCTGATCGAGCGCGCCGCCGACGAGCGCGCGCACGCGGCGCGAAAGCCGTGATCCCGGCGCCGGAATCGATCCGCTCGATCCTCGCCACCGACTGCGGCTCCACGACCACGAAGGCGATCCTCATCGAGCGCGGGGCGGAGGGCTACCGGCTGGTCACGCGCGGCGAGGCGCCGACCACGGTGGAAGCGCCGTTCGAGGACGTCACGCGCGGTGTGTTGAACGCCGTGCGCGAGGTCGAGGAGCTGCGCGGGCGGAAGCTGCTCGACGGCGACACGATCCTGAGCCCGCAGAAGGGCGAGGACGGCGTCGACCTCTACGTGAGCACATCGAGCGCGGGCGGCGGCCTGCAGATGATGGTCTCGGGGCTGGTGCTGCAGATGACCGGCGAGAGCGCGCAGCGCGCGGCGCTGGGCGCGGGCGCGATCGTCATGGACGTGATGGCGCTGAACGACGGCCGGCGTGCGCACGAGAAGGTCCGCCGGCTGCGCCAGCTCCGGCCCGACATGATCCTGCTCTCGGGCGGCACGGACGGCGGCGACATCAAGCGCGTGACCGAGCTCGCCGAGATCATCGCTGCCGCCGACCCGCGCGCACGCCTCGGAGCGGGCTACGAGCTGCCGGTGATCTTCGCGGGAAACCAGAGTGCGGCCCCGCACGTCACCGCCTGTCTGGGCTCTCGCACCGCGCTCTCCGTGGTGCCGAACCTCAGGCCCTCGCTCGAGCGCGAGCACCTCGGCCCGGCGCGCGACGCCATCCACGAGCTGTTCATGGAGCACGTCATGGCGCACGCGCCCGGCTACAAGAAGCTCATGACCTGGTCGCCGGTGCCGATCATGCCGACGCCGGGGGCGGTGGGGTTGATCATCGAGAAGGTGGCCAAGCGCGACCAACTCGCGGTCGTGGGCGTGGACATCGGGGGTGCAACGACCGACGTGTTCTCCGTGTTCCGCGTGCCCGGACCGACGGAGCCGCGTGCCACCGTGTTCAACCGCACCGTGTCCGCGAACCTGGGGATGAGCTACTCGGTCTCGAATGTCATGGCCGAGGCGGGGATCGCGAACATCCTGCGCTGGGTGCCGTTCGCGGTCGACGAGGTGGAACTGCGGAACCGGATCAAGAACAAGATGATCCGGCCGACGACGATCCCGCAGACGCTCGAGGACCTCGTCATCGAGCAGGCGATCTGCCGCGAAGCCCTGCGGCTGTCGTTCGAGCAGCACAAGGCGCTGGCCGTGGGCCTGAAGGGCAAGCAGACCGCGCGCGACATTTCTGATGTGCTTGACCAGAGCTCGTCGGGGGGCTCGCTCGTGGACCTCGTGGATCTCGGGCTGCTCGTGGGCTCGGGCGGCGTGCTGTCGCACGCTCCGCGGCGCGCGCAAGCGATGCTGATGATGATCGACGCGTTCCTGCCCGAAGGCATCACCGAGCTGGCCGTGGACAGCATCTTCATGACGCCGCAGCTGGGCGTGCTCTCCACCGTGCACGAACAGGCCGCGACGGACGTGTTCGAGCGCGATTGCCTCGTGCTCCTGGGCCCGTGCGTGGCGCCGGTCGGGACCGCGAAGCCGGGCTCGCTGTGCGTCACCGTGGAGTGGGCGCCGGACGCGGGCGCGCCCTCGCGGCACGCGGTGGCGTTCGGCGGGCTGCTCCGGGTGCCCACGCCGGGGAAGCGGGGCCGGCTCACCGCCACGCCCGAGCGCGGTTTCGACGTGGGCGCGGGCAAGGGGAGGCCGGTCACGCGCACGGTGCGTGCCGGCGTCGTCGGCCTGGTCGTGGACGCGCGCGGGCGGCGGCCGTTCACACTCCCGGACGACACGGGGGCGCGCATCGCGCGGCTGCGCGCGTGGAACCGCGCGCTCGACCTCTACCCGCGGGAGGTGTGATGGGTCACGCCTACACGCCCGGGCTTCGGGTCACGGCCGGGACGCTCATCCGTCGCGAGCGCCGGCTGCCCTTGAAGGGCACCGTGTGCGTGGCCGCGGGCGCCGAGGTGGGACCGGAGTCGGTGATCGCGCGCTGCGAGCTGCCCGGGAACGTCCAGACCGTGAACCTCGCCGAGAAGCTGGCCGTCGACCCGGCGGCCGTGGGCAGCACGCTCCTCAAGCCCATCGGTTCGAGCGTTTCACGGGACGAGCCCATTGCGGAAGCCCGGGCGATGTTCGGCCTGATGCGCAACCGCGTCGTCTCGCCCGCCGATGGCACGCTCGAGAGCGTCTCGAGCGTGACCGGGCAGCTGCTCGTGCGCGAGCGGCCGATCCCGGTCGAGGTGAACGCCTACGTGCGCGGCCGCGTCGTTGACGTGCTCGCGGGCGAGGGCGCGGTCGTGGAGTCGCGCGCGGCACTCGTGCAGGGCATCTTCGGCGTCGGCGGCGAGACGCACGGCACGCTCGCGATCGCCACGTCCGGTCCGCACGAATCGCTGCTGGCCACGCACCTGAAGCCCGAACACCGGGGCGCGGTGCTGGTGGGCGGCGACCACGTCTCGCACGCCACGGTGATGCGCGCGCGCGAGCTGGGCGTGCGCGCGCTCGTCGTGGGCGGCTTCGACGATCGCGACCTGCGCGAGCTGCTCGGCCGCGACCTCGGCGTGGCGATCACCGGCCAGGAGGAGCTGGGCATCACGCTCGTCCTCACCGAGGGCTTCGGCAGGATCGCCATGGCGGCGCGCACGTGGGAGCTGCTCGCCGCGCACGCCGGGCGGGTGGCGAGCGTGAGCGGCGCGACGCAGATCCGCGCCGGCGTGCTCCGGCCCGAGATCCTGATCCCGCTTGCGGGTGAGCACGGCGCGCACGCGCCCGACGCGGAGGGCGGCTCGCTCGAGCTGGGGACCTTCGTTCGCGTGATCCGCCAGCCGTGGTTCGGGCGGCTGGGCCGCGTCATCGAGCTGCCGGCGGAGTTGGCCGCGCTCGACACCGAGGCGCGCGTGCGCGTGCTGGTGGTGGAGTTCGCGGACGATCGCACGCGCGCGACCGTGCCGCGGGCGAACGTCGAACGCCTGGCCGGTTGACGTGCTTGCTCGGGGGTTGCTAGCGTCGCGCTCGCCGCGCGGACGCAGGAGGCGTCCGAGATCGTCCAGGGAGGTGCATTGACGACCCAGCCGAAGGCCAGGGGTCCCGTCCGCCCGCTCATCGCGGGCGTGCTGGTCGTCGCCGCGCTCGCCGCCCGTGCCGCGCCCGCGCAGGAGACGCGCGCACCGGAGCCGCCCTCGAGCCTGACCGTGGCCGACGTGCCGAACGATGCCGGCTCCGCGCTGACGCTGTCGTGGCGGCGATCGCCGGACGACAGCGCCGGGCGTGGCCTCGTCACCGGGTACGTGCTGGAGCGCGCCACCGCGCCCGAGGGGCCGTGGACAATCGTCGACTCGCTCGCGCCGGGCACCGCGGCCCGCGTGGACGCCGCGGTGCACCGGGACACGCCCTACTTCTACCGCGTGGCCGCGTTCGGCCCGGGCGGCGTCGCGTTCGCGCTCGCGAATGCCGGGCCGGGGATCGGCCGCGAGACCTGGTTCAACCTCACGCGCACGAGCGTGCTGGCGTTCATGCTCAGCTTCTACCTGCTGGTGCTGTTCTTCATGGAGCGCGCGCGCACCGGCCACAAGCCGTTCGTGCGCCGGCTCCCGGGCATCGACGCCATCGAGGAGGCGATCGGACGCGCCACCGAGATGGGGCGCCCGGTGCTCTACGTGCCCGGGATCCAGGACATCGACGACATCCAGACCGTGGCCGGGCTCGTCATCCTCGAGAGCGTGGCGAAGCTCACCGCGCGCTACGAGACGCCGATCCGCGTGCCGGTGGCCTACCCGATCCCGTTCACGATCGCACAGGAGATGGTGAAGAGCGGCTACCTGAACGCCGGGCGGCCGGAGGCCTACGATCCCGACAGCGTGCAGTTCGTGTCCCCGGAGCAGTTCGCGTTCGTCGCCAAGCTCACCGGCATCATGCTTCGCGACCGGCCCGCCGCGCACATCTTCATGGGCTCGTTCTACGCCGAGTCGCTGATGCTCGCCGAGACCGGGTTCCAGACCGGCGCCATCCAGGTCGCGGGCACGGCGAACGTGCACCAGCTGCCGTTCTTCGTCGTCGCCTGTGACTACACGCTGATCGGCGAGGAGCTCTACGCCGCGAGCGCCTACCTCTCGGGCGAGGCCCGCCTCGTCGGGGGCTTGAAGGGCGCCGACATGCTCAAGCTGCTCATGATCCTCACCATCCTCGTCGGCTGCCTGCTCGAGTCGTTCGGCGTGCACGGGCTCACGACGTGGATGGAGACCCAGTAGGGGAACGATGAAACGCGAGCTGCCGTTGCTGATCACCGCGGTGATCGGGCTGTTCATGCTGCTGTCGTTCTTCGTCCCGCACCACGTCGTCAGCGTGCCGGCGGACTTCCTGCAGCAGTGCGCGGTGATCGTCGTGGCGTTCGGCTACGTCCTCGGCGGCGCGAACGCGCTGAGCGTGAACCTGGCGTCGATCGCGCGGCGCCAGCCGGACTGGCCGTACAAGCTGGTGCTGGTGGCGACGCTGCTGTTCACCGTGCTCATCGGTCTCAAGGAAGGCCGGCACTGGCAGGACAGCAGCACGATCTCGATGTTCCTCTACAACCAGGTCTACTCGTCCATGCAGGCGACGATGTTCGCGCTGCTGGCGTTCTTCATCGCCTCGGCCGCGTTCCGCGCGTTCCGCGTGCGCACCGTGGAGGCGGGGCTGCTCGCGGCCGCGGCGCTCATCGTCATGCTCGGGCGCGTGCCGATCGGCGACCAGCTGACCGCGTGGCTCCCCGAACCCGTGAGGCTGGGCGCCGTCCAGGACTGGATCATGAACGTGCCGCAGAACGCGGCGAAGCGCGCGGTGCTGATGGGTGCGGCGCTGGGCGTCATGGCCACCGGCCTGCGCGTGATCCTCGGTATCGAGCGTTCCTATCTCGGAGGCGGCGACTGACATGAATCTCGCCTGGCTCGAGAAGCTCGACCGCCGCTGGCTGTTCCTCGTCGTCGGCGTGCTGGTGATGGGACCACTCTTGAAGCCGATCGGCGTGCCGTTGGGCTCGTCGAAGCCGGTGAAGCAGTTCCACGACGCGATCGCCGCGCTGCCCGAGGGCTCGATCGTGCTCATGTCGTGCGACTACGACCCCGGTGGCAAGCCGGAGTTGGTGCCGATGACGCGCACGGCGTTCCGCCAGCTCATGGAGAAGCATTGCCGCGTCGTCATCACCTGCCTGTGGACCGGTGGCTCGGGGCTGGTCGACGAGACGATCGAGGGCATGGCGCAGGAGATGCGCGCGCAGGGGCACGACCTGGTCTACGGCCGCGACTACGTCGACCTCGGCTACAAGGCGGGCTACGAGGCGGTGATGGTGCTCATGGGCAAGGGCATCGCGAACGCGTTTCCGCAGGACCAGCGCGCGAACCCCACGTCGAGCCTGCCGCTCATGCGCGAGGTCCGCGACTACTCGAGTTTCGCGATGCTGGTGAACATCTCCGCGGGCTACCCGGGGACCAAGGAGTGGGTGCAGCAGGTGAACTCGCGCTTCCACCTGCCCATGGTCTCGGGCTGCACCGCGGTGAGCGCGCCCGAGTACTACCCGTACCTCCAGTCCGGGCAGCTGCGCGGCCTGCTGGGCGGCATGGCCGGTGCGGCCGAGTACGAGAAGATTCGCGGCGAGAAGGGAAAGGCCACGAAGGGCATGGACGCTCAGTCGCTGGCGCACGTGTTCGTGGCGCTGTGCATCGTGATGGGGAACGTGGTGCAGTGGAGCAAGCGGAGGACCACGCCGTGAACCTGAGCCACGACTTCGGCACCTGGGTGGCGGCGCTGCTCACGCTGTGCATCTTCTCGTTCCTGTACAAGGACAATCCGCTCTACAAGCTCGCCGAACACCTGTTCGTGGGCGTGTCCGCGGGCTACTACATCGTGCTCAACTTCTGGACCGTGGTGGTGCCGAATCTCTGCGACCCGCTCTACCGCGCGTTCACGGGGCGCGACCCGCTCACGCACGCGGTCGTGGAACAGGCGGGCGGGCCGTTCGCCGCCTCGGTCGGCGACTACCGCGGCTGGTTCCTGATCCCGGGCCTGCTCGGCGTGCTGCTGTTCACGCGCCTCGTGCGCCGCATCGACTGGATGTCGCGCTGGTCGCTCGCGGTGATCATCGGCGTCTACGCGGGGCTCAAGACCACCGGCTTCGCCCAGGGCGACCTGGTGGCGCAGGCACAGGCGAGCCTGCAGCCGCTCTGGGGCCACGACTTCTGGACCAGCCTCAACGCCATCCTGTTCACGGTCGGGCTCCTGACCTCGCTGCTGTTCTTCTTCTACAGCCGCGAGCACAAGGGCGGCCTCGGCATCGCGGCGCGCACCGGGATCGTGTTCCTGATGGTGTCGTTCGGCGCCGGCTACGGCTACACCGTGATGTCGCGCCTGTCGCTGCTCATCGGCCGCTTCCAGTTCCTGATCGAGGACTGGCTGGGGATGAAATAGGCGCCCTGCTACGCTGGCGGCACGATGATCCTGTGGCTGGATGGCGCGCACGACGCGCCCGCGAACATGGCGTGCGACTCGGCGTTGCTGGAGCGCGCCGCGAGCGGGGCGCTCGACGAACCCGTGCTGCGCCTGTTCACGTTCGATCCGCCCGGGATCACGCTCGGCCGCGCCCAGGTTCCCGCGCGCGAGCTGGACCTCGCAGCACTCGCTCGTGAGGGCATCCGCTGGGCGGTGCGCCCGACCGGTGGGCGCGCGATCTGGCACGAGGAGGAATGGACCTTCTCACTCGTGTCCCGACTCGGGCACGGCGGCTGGGCCCCCTCCGCGGCCGCAGCCTACGAGCGCACGGGCCGGCTGCTCGCCGGCGCCTTTCAACGCCTGGGCGTTCCGGCGGTGCTGGCGCCCCACTCCGCGCACGGACCCGGCGCCCCTCGCGACCGCAGCGGTGCGGCGCCGCCCTGCTTCGCGTCCACCGCACGACACGAGCTCCTGCTCGACGGCCGCAAGCTCGCGGGCATCGCCCAGCGCGCGAGCGGAGGCGTGCTGCTCCAGCAGGGCAGCCTGCTCCTGGGCGACACGCACACGCGGCTCGCGGACTTCGTTCCGGCGGCCGACCGCGCAGTACTCCGGCGCGAGCTCCGGGACGCGGCCGCGACGGCAGGGCGCTGGCTCGGCGGCGACCGATCCTTGACGCGCCTGCGCGATGCGCTGGCGAGCCTGCTGCCCGATGCGCGGGTCGGCGGTCCCGACGGCGTGGAGGACCCGAGCGCGAGGCGCGGCTAGCAGCCGCGTCCGCGCCGGTCTCGTGGCACCACGCACACGTTCGCGCCGGGCCCTGGCTCACTTCCCCGTGTCGGGTGTGCTCCCTATACTGCCGCGCGCGTGCGTGACCACCGGCCCACGGATGCGGGCCGGGCGCACGAACGGGGGGATCGCGATGCGAGGTCGTGCGGCGGCGTGGCTGGCGCTGGTGGCGGCTGGACTCCTGAGCGGCTGCGGCGGGAGCGGGACAGGCGGCAACACGTTCGTGGACAAGAACCCGCTGCCCCAGGACACGATGACCACGAAGATGGACGAGTTGGGCCGCTACGGCGGCCGTTTCGTGGTCGGCGCCACCGCCAGCCCCAAGACGTTCAACCCGATCATGGCGAACGAGACCAGCTCGAACGACGTGATCTCGCAGCTGTTCGCGTCACTCACCGACATCGACTATCTGACGCAGGAAGACATCCCGATGCTCGCGAAGTCCTGGGATGTCTCCGATGGCGGGCGCACGGTCACGTATCACCTGCGAAGGGGCGCTCGGTTCTCGGACGGCCACCCGATCACGAGCGATGACGTGAAGTTCTGCTTCGACGTGGTCATGGACCCCGCACTCCACCCGTCGATGCAGGACGCGCTCACGATGGACGTGGGTGGCAAGCAGGTGCCGTTCACGTACAGCGCGCCGGATTCGTACACGTTCGTGGTCACGGCGCCGGCCACCGACGCGCTCATCCTTGCCCACGTCGCCAACATCCGCATCCTGCCCAGGCACATGCTGGAGACCGCGACGAAGGCCGGCCGGTTCGCGTCGAGCTACACCACGGCAACGCCGCCGGAGAGCCTGGTCACGAGCGGGCCGTGGCGGCTGAAGCAGCACCTCGAGAACCAGCAGACCGTGCTCGAGCGCAATCCGTATTGGGTCGGTGTGGACGCGAAGGGCCGGCGGCTACCGTACCTCGACGAGGTCGTGTTCCGCGTCGCCAAGGACCAGGACGTCGCCGCGCAGATGTTCCACGCCGGCGAGCTCGACGGCCTCGACAACGTCAAGGCCGAGGACTACAAGAAGTACACGGCCGAGCAGAAGCAGAAGGGCTTCGTGCTCTACGACATTGGCGCGCACTTCAACACGAACTTCCTGTGGTTCAACCTGAACCGTGTGCGCAATCCGGAGAAGGGGAAGAAGCTCGGCGACCCGAAGGTCGAAGCGTGGAAGTTCGCGCTGTTCTCGAACCGCGATTTCCGCCGCGCGGTGTCGATGGCGGTGGACCGCGACGCCATCATCCGCGGGCCCTACTACGGTTACGGCGTCAAGGGCTGGGCGCAGTTCACGCCGGGGAACCCGCGCTGGTACGACGCCTCGATCACCGGGCCGGACTTGGAGCTCGAGGGCGCGAACCAGCTGCTCGACCACCTCGGGCTCAAGGACAAGGACGGCGACGGCGTGCGCGAGGACGCGAGCGGCCATCCTGTGGCGTTCGCACTCGTCTACAACGCTGACAACAAGCTGCGGCAGGCGGTGTCGACGCTGCTGCAGGACGATCTCGCCAAGGTGGGGATCAAGCTCACGCCGAGCGGCCTGGACTTCAACACCATGGTGACGAAGACGCGCCACGAGTTCGACTACGACGCCTGCCTGCTGGGATTGGGCTCCGCGGTGCCGAGCGACCCGGGCATGGGGCCCAACTTCTGGAAGTCGAGCGGCCTCACGCACTACTGGAATGTCGCCCAGCCGCGCCCGGACACGCCGGCTGAGGCGCGCATCGACTCGCTGTTCCAGGTCTGTATCGGCACCACGGACCTGGCGGCCCGCAAGGCGGCCTACCGGCAGATGGCGGAGATCCTCAACGACGAATGCTTCGTCATCTGGTTGCCGACGCTGGAGCTCAAGATTCCGATCCGGAGCCGGTTCGGCAACGTGCACCCGAGCCAGATGCCGCACCGCATCCTGTGGAACTCCGCGGTCCTGTTCGACAAACACCCGGGGCAGAAGAACTGAGCCAGTGTCCCGTCCCAGGAGTGGCTCGCCAGTCGGCCGCCGCTGCAGCCCGCAGGCTGCGTTGCTCCTCCTCGACGTATCTCCCGGATACGACTTCGTCGTCGCGCCTTGCCTGCAGGCCGCAGCGACGACCTTTGTGACCGAGCCACTCCTGGGACGGGACACTCCTTGAGAACGTACCTGCTCCGGCGGCTGCTCCAGACGATCCCGCTGCTGCTGGGGATCTCGGCGCTGACGTTCCTGCTGCTGCAGCTCGCGCCCGGGGACTTCCTCGCCACGATGGCGGAGAACCCGCAGGTGTCGCCGGCCGTGCTCGATGCCATGCGCCATCGCTTCGGTCTCGACCAGCCGTGGTGGGTGCAGTACCTCATCTACCTCAAGAACGTCTTCCTCCACCTCGACTTCGGCGAGTCGTTCTCGCGCCACCTGCCGGTGTTCACCGTGCTGCGGACGGGGCTCGCGAACACGCTGCTGCTCGCCTGCGCCGCCGCGGTGGTGACGTGGGCGCTGGCGATCCCGCTCGGCGTCGTGGCGGCGGTGCGCCAGTATGGCTGGCCGGATCGAACGTTGTCGTTCCTCGCGTTCCTCTCGCTCTCGGTGCCCGAGGTGCTCTCCGGGCTGCTGCTGCTGTGGCTCGCCGCCAGCACCGGCCTGTTCCCGGTCGGCGGCATGCGCCACCTGGACTACGACCTGTTCGGCCCGATGCAGCGGCTCGGCGATACGCTCCGCCACCTGGTGCTGCCGGCGCTCACGGTGGGCCTGATCCCGCTCGCCGGCCGCATGCGGCAGATGCGCTCGAGTCTCCTGGATGTGCTCAGATTGGATTACGTGACCACCGCTCGGGCGAAGGGATTACCGGAGTCGCAGGTCGTTCTCCGGCACGCGTTGCGGAACGCCCTCAACCCCATGATCACGCTGTTCGGATTCACGCTCGGTTCGCTGGTCTCCGGCTCGTTCGTGGCCGAGACCATCTTCTCCTGGCCGGGGCTCGGGAGTCTCACGCTGGAGGCGCTGAACACGCAGGACCAGTACCTGGTGATGGGCTCGGTGCTGATGGCGTCGCTGGTGCTGATCGCCGGCAACCTCGTGGCCGACGTGCTGCTCGCCGTGGCCGACCCGCGGATCCGGCACGCATGAGCGCCGCGGCCGCCGCGAACCTGCCGTACTCGCCATGGCGCGACTTCTGGCGCCAGCTGCGCCGGAGCCCGCTCGCGGTGGCGGGCGGAGTGCTGCTCGTGATGCTCTACCTGCTCGCGCTGCTGGCGCCGTTCCTCGCGCCGTATGCGGAGAGCGACATCGACCGCGGCCGCTTCTTCCATCCGCCCACGCCGCTCCACATCGTGGACGCGCAGGGCCGCCTGGGGGCGCCGTTCGTCTACGGCACGCGCGCGGGTCGCGACCAGAGCTACGAGGTGGACACGTCGCAGCGCTACCCGCTGCGGCTCCTCCCGCGCGGCGCGCGCTACCAGCTGTTCGGCGTGATCCCGAGCGACCGGCACCTGTTCGGCGTCGACCGCCCGGGTCGCATCTTCCTCCTCGGCGCCGACGACACCGGGCGCGACGTGTGGACGCGGCTGCTCTACGGCTCGCAGGTGTCGCTGACCGTTGGGCTCGTGGGGATCGCGATCTCGTTCTCGCTCGGCCTGCTGCTGGGCGGCGTCTCCGGCTACTTCGGCGGCTGGGTCGACACGCTGATCATGCGCTCCACCGAGCTGCTGCTCTCGATTCCCGGGCTCTACCTGATCGTGGCGCTGCGCGGCGTGTTCCCGCTCACGCTGCCGAGCCAGCAGACGTACCTCGCGATCGTCGCCATCCTGTCGTTCATCGGCTGGGCGAGCCTCGCGCGCGTCATCCGCGGCATGGTGCTCTCGCTCCGCCGCGCGGAGTTCGTGGTCGCCGCCGAGGCCATGGGGGCTTCGAGCCTGCGCATCATCATCCGCCACATCCTGCCGAACACGCTGTCGTTCACGATCGTGGCTGCCACGGTGGCGGTGCCCGGCTACATCCTGGGCGAGGTGTTCCTGAGCTTCCTCGGCGTGGGTGTGCAGCCGCCGGCGGCGAGCTGGGGCAACATGCTGATCGCGGCGCGCAGCGAGCGCGTGCTGACGTCGTTTCCATGGATGCTGATGGCACCTGGCGTCGCGATCTTCCTCACCGTGATGGCGTTCAACTTCTTCGGTGACGGCCTGCGCGACGCGCTCGACCCGCGCAAGTCCCCGACGGCATCTGGCGGAGGAAAGGCGTGACTCCGCTGCTCGAGATCCGTGACCTGCAGACGTACTTCTTCACCGACGACGGCGTCGTCCGCGCCGTGGACGGCGTGTCGCTGGCGCTCGAGCCCGGTCGCACGCTGGCCGTGGTCGGCGAGTCCGGCAGCGGCAAGAGCGTCACCGCGCTCTCGGTGCTGCGCCTCGTGGCCATGCCGCCGGGACGCATCGTCGGCGGCAGCATCCGCTTCCGCGGCCGGGACCTGCTGTCGCTCTCGGAGCCGGAGATGCGCGGCATCCGCGGACGCGAGATCTCGATGATCTTCCAGGAACCCATGACCAGCCTGAACCCGGTCTACACCTGCGGCGAGCAGATCATGGAGGTGCTGGAACTCCACCTGAAACTCGACCGTTCCGCGGCGAAGAAGCAGGCGATCGAGCTCCTGAGACACGTCGGCATCCCCTCGCCCGAGCAGCGCGTGGACGAGTACCCGCACCAGATGTCGGGCGGCATGCGCCAGCGGGTGATGATCGCCATGGCGCTCGCCTGCCGGCCGGCGCTGCTGATCGCAGACGAGCCCACGACGGCGCTCGACGTCACGATCCAGGCGCAGATCCTCGAACTGCTGCGCGCGCTCCAGCGCGAGCTGGAGATGAGCGTCCTCCTGATCACGCACGACCTCGGCGTCGTGGCGGAGACGGCCGACCAGGTC